>NZ_MUFE01000003.1:0-378827 GCF_001995415.1 Salinivibrio sp. AR647
AAACAGCTTTCTAGATTTGTGTTTTGACTGAAAAGTGAAGACACACCAAATTTTGCTTGGCGACCATAGCGCTTTGGACCCACCTGACTCCATGCCGAACTCAGTAGTGAAACGAAGCAGCGCCGATGGTAGTGTGGGGTCTCCCCATGTGAGAGTAGGACATCGCCAGGCTCTCATTGCTTATCTTGTTGATAGCTCGATGCTTTTGATATCTGMGATGCTCATGTATTGGCATACACTGCGCGTCTCGATTCAAAATCCTCATCGCATCAAACAAGATAATCTAATTAGAGCTTAATATTGGGCTTTAGTTAGCAAATATTTAAGCATCAAAGCAATTAAGTGTAAGACTTTGATGAAAAAGAATTGGTGCGGAGTGGTAGTTCAGTTGGTTAGAATACCGGCCTGTCACGCCGGGGGTCGCGGGTTCGAGTCCCGTCCACTCCGCCACTACTTAGAAGCCCTAGCTGAAAAGCTGGGGTTTTTTGCGTTTAAGCCCTGAGTAAATAGCTGCTTATGTTAACCCCTAGGGTACCAATTGCGACATGTGCGAGCCTGAGTGCCTGAACGCAACCCCTTCATATTAGACTGTCATCTATTACTGTTAAGCACTTAGCGTTAGCTAATCGTTGTAGATGATGCAGACATAAAAAAGCGCCTTGCGGCGCTTTTAATGGTTTATGCCATGCCTTGGATGACCACAAACTTTTCTAGGAGCTGATCCTCGGTCTCGACATTATCGGGATCGGTGATAATGCACTTGGAGATCGGGCAAACCGACTGGCACGTCGGTTTGTCGTAATGGCCTTTACACTCGGTGCATAAATCGGGCTCGATCTCAAAGATCTCGGAACCCATCGAGATGGCCCCGTTGGGACACTCGGGCTCACACATATCGCAGTTTATGCATTTATCGGTGATGAGTAGTGCCATATTACTTACCCGATGGGTTACGCGTATCTTGGCCTGATTGTAGGTTACGCATCAGTAGCGCGTACTCTAGATCCATATCAGCGGGCACGGGAATAAACACGAAATGGCCGCTGCCTTTGGCATCGTCGATCGCTTCTGATTTGCGGTTTTCCATCGCCTCTAAGGTGAAATGCACATTGCCGCGTGGCGTCATTAGCTCCATGCTGTCACCGAGCATAAATTTATTCTTCACTTCCACTTCGGCCAGATCGCCTCGACGCTTGCCAGTGAATTCGCCGACAAATTGCTGCTGCTCAGAAATCGAGTAACCATAGTCGTAGTTTTGATAGCTATCGTGGGTATGACGGCGCAAAAAGCCTTCGGTGTAGCCTCGGTGTGCAAGGTTCTCGAGGGTATTCATCAGGCTCTCATCGAATGGTTTACCGGCCACGGCATCATCAATGGCTTGGCGATACACCTGTGCTGTGCGTGCGCAGTAATAGAACGACTTAGTACGGCCTTCGATTTTGAGCGAATGAACGCCCATTTGCGTAAGCCGTTCAACGTGCTGAATGGCGCGCAAGTCTTTTGAGTTCATGATGTAGGTGCCGTGCTCATCTTCGTATGCCGCCATTAACTCACCGGGACGTCCACCTTCTTCGAGCAATACTACGTCATCAACCGGCTCGCCTTTACCAAGTGTGGGAGTCACTTCTTGAACTTGTACCACCTGGCCAGCATCGTCTTCTTTGCCTTGATGGACTTTGTAATCCCAGCGGCAAGCATTGGTGCAGGTACCTTGGTTTGGATCGCGCTTATTAATATAGCCTGATAGCAAACAACGACCAGAATACGCCATACAGAGCGCACCGTGAACAAACACCTCAAGCTCCATTTCAGGGCAGTGTTGGCGGATGTCTTCGATCTCTTCCAGTGATAATTCACGCGATAAGATCACACGCTCAATGCCTTGTTGTTGCCAAAACTTAACCGTGGCCCAGTTAATCGCATTAGCTTGCACGGAAAGATGAATCGGCATATCAGGAAAATGTTCGCGGACCATCATGATAAGGCCAGGATCCGACATGATCAGCGCATCAGGACCCATATCAATGATAGGTTTAAGATCACGAATAAAGGTTTTAAGCTTTGCGTTGTGCGGCTGAATGTTGCAAACCACGTAGAATCTTTTTCCCTGCGCATGGGCTTCGTCGATCCCAATTTTTAGGTTGTCGTGGTTAAATTCATTGTTGCGCACACGCAGGCTATAGCGTGGTTGACCGGCGTAAACAGCGTCAGCCCCGTAGGCAAACGCGTAGCGCATGTTCTTTAGGCTACCGGCGGGAGAGAGTAATTCTGGCGTCAACATAATTCCAAGCTTGAGTCTGAGTGTAAGTCAGGCACCTTCACGTTGAAGGTGAGTGTGGGCGCCATTTTACTGTGACATTGCCCACACTACCAGCCGAATTTACCTAATCTTTGTAAGGGTTAATGCGGTAAAGGATTAGTCGGTTTTCAGTCCGCCTAGCGCGGTAAATATGCCATCGAGCAAGGTGTCGAGCTCACCACACATGAGTGATAAATCTGCATCAAGGCGAGCAGCGACATCTTCGCGGTCAATATCGGCGTTTTGATCGCGGATTTCCTCTGAGAATTTGAGCCGCTTTAGGCTAAGATCGTCGCCAAGAACGAAGTGAACTTGCTCTTGCCAATCCATCGATAACTTAGTGACTTGTTTGTCTGCCTCAAGGTGCGCTTGGATCTCATCACTGGTGAGATCTTGCTGCTTACATTTGATCACCCCACCTTCTTCGAGTAGCGCTTTAAGCTCGGCCTCATCACCGAGGTGGAAGCCTTGTGGGGCTTGGCCTTGCTTGACCCATTCTGTCATCGCTTGCTCGGTTGGTGTTTCCGTTTCAACCGGCACCACGGGCAAACTGCCAATCGATTTACGTAATAGGGCGAGCAGCTCTTCCCCTTTTTTAATGCTTGCCGCATCAACGAGGATCAAGCCTTTATCGGCCATAATCAGCGCACACATCTGGCTTTGGCGAGTAAACGCGCGTGGTAATAGCTCCATGACCACATCGTCTTTTAAGCTGTCTTTCTCGCGCTTTTTCAAGCGTTGACCCTGCGCTTGCTCCATGGCGTCCACTTTTTCTTCCAAGGCATCTTTAATGACCGAGGCAGGTAAGAGCTTTTCTTCTTTGCGAGCGCGGATCAGAATATTGTTACCGCTGATATGGGTGAGCATATCGCCGTGTTTACCCAACGCATGATCCCAGCCAAATTTTTGCATGTCTTGGCTGCCACACGGGGTAAAATCGAATTCTTTCAGCTGGCTTTCCAACTGAGCGGGATCGAGAGGAATATCACGGGTGAGACGATAGACGAGTAAATTCTTAAACCAAATCATGGCGAGGCTTTATCCATCCTGTTGTGAGAAAGGCAACATGGTATTGCATTCACTCTCGAATGTCGCTGCAATTAGCGTAGAATTTAACCCTACTCGCGTGTTGTGCGAGATGCACTTGCCGAACGCTCAAATAAAATGGATTACCCCAGCTGTGTTAAAAATCATTCATACCTCCGACTGGCACCTTGGTCATCAGCTTCACGGTTACGATCGTCAATATGAACATCAAGTCTTTCTCGATTGGCTCAAGCAATGTCTCATTGATGAGCAAGCCGATGCATTGTTAGTGGCCGGTGATGTGTTTGATACGGCGAATCCACCGGCAAGCGCATGGCGGATGCTGTATCGCTTTTTAGCCGACATAGCAAAAGCATTGCCCCATTTAAATGTGGTGATCACCGGGGGAAATCATGATTCACCTAGCAAACTCGACGCCCCACATGAGCTTCTAAAAGCCTTTGATTTACACTTAATTGGTGCCATTGCCCGCGATAATGATGGGCGTTTAGACACCGAACGCATGATGGTACCGATCATTGATAACAGTGGCGAGACGGCAGCATGGATACTCGCGGTGCCTTTTTTACGCAGTGGTGATTTGCGTACTGAAGGGTTGGGAGAAGAGGATGATCGTCTCATCGAAGGGGTTCGACAGGTTTATCAGCAAACCGAACAAGCGGCGCGCGCTAAGTGCAAAGGGATGCAAGCATTGATCGCGATGGGGCATGTGTATATGGCCAGTGGTGAATTATCAGAGATGTCAGAGCGGCGTATTCTAGGTGGTAACCAGCATGCGCTGCCCGCTGATATTTTCAGTGACGATGTGGCCTATGTCGCGCTTGGGCATTTGCATTTAGCTCAGCAAGTCGCCAAACAAACACGGATTCGTTATTGCGGCTCACCGCTTCCCCTATCACTGTCAGAGCGCCATTATCGGCATCAAGTGTTGGCCGTTACATTAGAAGGTAACCAACTGCAGAGTGTGACGCCTCACATTGTCCCGCGTGCCGTGGATCTCTGGCGGGTGCCAGAAAAAGCTTCGCCACTTGACACTGTGTTAGCGAGCTTGGCAGCGTTGGCGCCGCAAGATTTGCCGCTCGCTCAGCAACCCTTACTCGATGTGCCTGTGCTGTTAGATAAACCACAGCCGATGTTACGCGAGAAGATTTTAGCCGTGCTTGAGGACAAACCTGTGCGTCTGGCAAAGATTACGCCGCATTATCGCGAGACATCCCAAGATACGGGCTTTCGCCAGCAACACCTTTCCGACGTAGAACCGTTTCAGGTATTACGTCATGGCTGGCAACAAAAATATCAAGGTGAGCCGGATGAGGCGTTATCGGCGACGTTTTCTCACTTATTGGAGCAATTGGAACAGGACGAGGACCAATAAATCATGAAAATTCTGGCATTGCGTGGCGAGAATTTAGCCAGTATCCAATACCCGTTTGCGTTGGACTTCTCCCAAGGCCCACTCGGTGATAGCGGTTTGTTTGCCATCACGGGGAAAACGGGCGCAGGAAAATCGACGCTTTTGGATGCGATTTGTTTGGCGCTATACGATAAGATCCCGCGTTTTCAATCCAATAAAAAACACGATGCCGATATTGGTTTGGGCGACCCGGCAACCCGAGTTAAAGCCAATGACGTTCGGAGTATTTTGTCTCGAGGCAAAGGCGAAGGTTATGCCGAAGTCGACTTTCTTGCTCATGATGGCAGCCGCTGGCGTGCACATTGGTCGGTGCGTCGTGCGCGAGGAAAAGCAGACGGTCGGATCCAAGCCAGTGAGCACTGGTTACAAAACCTGACCACAGACCAGCGTATTGCGGGCAAAAAACAAGAAGTGCTGAGCGAGATAGAGCGTCTAGTGGGGCTCAGTTATGAGCAATTCCGCCGTGCGGTAATGTTACCGCAGGGGGATTTTGCTGCGTTTCTAAAAGCCTCGGCAGATGACAGAGCGGCGTTGCTTGAACGTATGACAGGCACGGAAATCTACAGCCGTTTGTCGCAAATGGCGCATGAGCGTGCGCGTGAAGAAAAAAACGCGCTGGATCAGCTCACCCAACAGCTTGGGGATATTAACATACTCAGTGATGACGAAGAGCAACAACTGCACCAAGCGCAACAAACGTGTCAGCAGCAGATTCAAACGCAGCAACGGCAATTAAAAAAACTGAATGATTATCGCCAGCAGCACACGCATTTGGCGCAGGCGGAACAAGGGCTCGCCGCTGCCCAAAAAGCCTTGGATGAAGCCAGTGACGCGCGAAAAGGGGTGGCGGCGCGGCGGCAAAAACTGGATGACATTGCGCGCGTGCAAGTGGCCAGAGACGATTGGCAGGCTGTGCAAACGCGTCAATGGCAGCAGCAGGCATTAACGCAGGATCTTATTCACTTGGCGCGCGAAGAGCGAGCGATAGCCGACGATTATGAGGTGCAAGCCGCGCACTGGCAAGACGCTAACCGAGGGGTCACGGAAGCGGAGCAAGCTTGGGCTGATATCGAACCTAAAATACGTGAGGCGCAGCAGCTAGATACGCAGTTGGCAGGATTAGACAGCCAAATGCATGAGCAAAATATGGCGCTGAATGCACAACAGCAAAAGTACCGGCATGCCCAGCAAACACTCACGCAAACGCGTGAAAAATCTCAACAACAGGCGCAGCGAGCGCACGCATTAGAGCAGGAGATTGCGCGTTACGGGGACTTTTCACATATTGCTGAGCATTATCAGCCAGTATTCGACAATCTTCGCCAATACTTAGACTGCCAAGACACCCTGACCGCGTTACAAGAAGAATATCAAACGCGTTACCGCCAACGTCAGCAGTGGGCACCACAACGAGAGAAAATCGACCAAGATATTGCGCAGGTCGATGACAGCAGCGTGCAATTGAAAACCAAGCGTCAGGCGGCAAACCCTGAATCCTTGTTCGCGGCACAAGAAGCCGACCAAGCACGTTATGCCAAGCTTCAGCAGCAAAAACGGCAACAAGAGTCACTGCTCCATGAGGCGCAAAATTGGCAATATTGGCAAGAACGCTGCCAGCATAACCATGTAGAGTTTGAAAAGCATGAAGCGATTTATCGCGACAGCCAAACGCATTTAGACCGACTTAAAGAGACGCTGACCCGTGAACAGGCCCAGGTTGATGAAGCGCAACATAGCTTGCAACAAGCAATGGCTGTTGTCGAGTTAGACGATCTTCGTCAAGCGCTGAAAGAGGGCGATCCGTGTCCGTTATGTGGGGCAACTGAGCATCCTTACTTGCATCACGCACCGGCAATTGAAGGCATGATCGCGCAGCAACAGTCGCGTGTCGATGCGTTGCAAGCCTCTTATAATCAACACAACGCCGAATACTATTACTGGCAAAAACAGCATCAACACAGCCAGCATGTCTGTGCCGAACTACGGGAGCAGGGCTTAGAGTGGCAGGCTGAGCGTCAGCAGTATGAGAACGGGCTACGCGACGCAATGGTAGAGCTTGGGTGGCAGTTGGCGCCTGAACAACCCCTCGATGAGACGTTGAGCGAGATAGAAGCGCACGCAAAACAAACCGACAGCGACTATCACGCTTGTTATCAGGCGATCACTGCACGTCAACACCAGTTAGCGCAAATTCAGCAAATGGATGCCGCGTTGAGTGATTTACAACACGCACGAGAACAGCTTGTTGCGCGCCGACATCAACTGGATCAGTCATTGACCGAGTGTGAGACGCGGCTGAGCGCCATTGATGAGCAGTGGCAGCAACAACACGAACAGCTGACGCGCGTGAGCCAAGCGCTTGATCAGCAACTCGGTGCAGGACAGTGGCTCACAAGCCTGCAACAGGTGGGCGCCGCACGTTATATTCGCCAGATGGAGCAAAAAATTCAGGGCTATCGTGCGCTGCAGGACGAAAAAACATCGCTTGCCACGCAAAAACAACAGATAGAGACCGAGCTAGCGTCATTAACCCAGCAGTGTCAGAGCCTGTCAGAGGACACGCAGGCACGGCAAGCGCAATTAGTGAATCTGGCGCAAGCGCATCAACAGCGCAGCGCGGCGCGTCAGGCGTTGATCCCCGATTCAGACTTGGCGGCGCTTGAACAGGCGTATAAATCAGCAATCGAGGCGCAAAAGACTAAGCGTGCGCAGGCTGAGCAAGCCTATAGCCAAGCCAGTGAAAAGCGGGCAGGGGTACAGGCACGTCAGCAAACCTTGCGCCAACAACAGCAAGAGGCTGCGCAACAGTATCGCGCCAGTGTTCGACGTTGGGTCCAATGGCAGCCGACACTAGCCATGCATCAATACGACATCCTCCAAGCTTTATCTTACTCTGAAACCTGGCGAGCCAGTGAGCGGGAAGCGATCAGTGAAGTAGAAGCGGCTTACCAAGAAGCTAACACGCGCTTAGACGAACGTCAGCAACAATTAAGCCATTGCCAGCAGGCGATGGCCGCGGCGCAAGTGTGGTTTGATGAGCAGCAGCTACCGGATGATGATGCCGCGTTGACCGCCCAGCACGATGCCTGGCAACACGCGTTAGAAGACGCCGAGCAGCAGCTGTTTACCTTGCGTCACCAATTAACCGAATCAGAGAAGGCCAAACAGCAGGCCGGATCGCTGACCGAGAAAATTGACGCGCAGCGTAGCCAAACGGAACAGTGGTTAAAACTGGCCGATTTAATTGGCTCGGCCAGCGGAGCTAAATTCCGTAATCTCGCACAATCGCTGACGCTGGCGCAGCTGGTCGAGATTGCCAATGAGCATTTGGCCTCATTATCACCTCGTTATGCGTTACAAACCGTGCCCGATAGCTTACTGGCGTTGCAAGTCGTTGATCATGATATGGGCGATGAAGTACGCAGTGTTGAGTCCTTATCTGGCGGTGAAAGCTTTCTGGTCTCTTTGTCACTGGCGCTTGCGCTGGCATCATTAGCGGCGGATACACGGCAACTTGGCTCCTTATTCATAGACGAGGGCTTTGGCACACTGGATCCGGAAAGCCTGGAAATGGCGTTGGCCTGTTTAGACACCTTGCAAGCCGACGGGCGGCAAATTGGGGTCATTTCCCATGTAGGCACACTGGTTGAGCGCATTGGTGCGCAAGTGCGCGTCGATAGTCAAGGTGGGGGCGCTAGCCGCGTCCTGGTCACACAGCAAGGTGTTGGCTAGGTCACAGCCTGTTCACACAACGCGAAATTTGCTCGCGCCGGGTCACAAAAATGTCATAATAAATGCACATAATGGCGCCAGTTAAATGATAACACTAGGTAATTATCATGGTTAGACGGATTCTCGTTGTTGAAGACGAAGCCCCCATTCGCGAGATGCTTTGTTTTGTCTTAGAGCAAAAAGGCTATCAAACGGTTGAGGCAGAAGACTACGACTCAGCGCTGGCGCAAATATGCGAGCCTTACCCAGAAATGATCCTCATGGATTGGATGTTACCTGGTGGATCTGGACTCAACTTGATTAAACATTTGAAGCGTGAAGAGCTTACGCGTCAAATCCCAGTGGTGATGCTGACCGCTCGGGGCGAAGAAGAAGATAAAGTTCGAGGCCTTGAAGTGGGTGCCGATGATTACATCACCAAGCCTTTCTCACCGAAAGAGTTAATCGCACGACTGAAAGCGGTCATGCGGCGTGTCTCACCGACCACGTTGGAAGATGTGATTGAAGTGCAAGGTTTAAAACTCGACCCGGTTTCACACCGTGTTACAGCGAATGATGATCCCCTTGATATGGGGCCAACCGAGTTCAAACTTCTACATTTTTTTATGACTCACCAAGAGCGTGTCTATAGCCGTGAACAGCTGCTTAACAATGTTTGGGGCACCAATGTTTACGTTGAAGATAGAACGGTTGATGTGCATATTCGTCGCCTGAGAAAGGTGTTAGAGGCGGGTGGACATGCTAAGTTAGTACAAACCGTACGTGGGGCGGGGTATCGCTTCTCAACACGTAGCTAGAACATCCCTTTAAAGGGGTGAGGCGATATGGAGATATAATGGTCGAACGACTGTCTTGGAAGAAGCTAGCCTGGGAGCTGGCTTTTTTTTATTTACCTTGGCTCGTAGTAGGTGGATTGTTTGGCGGCCTACCTTGGTTATTACTCGGCGCCACCGTAGCGATGCTATTGTGGCACTTGCACCAGCAAATAAAGCTGTCTGACTGGTTATGGAAAGACAAAAGCTTAACGCCCCCATCCGGTACGGGATCGTGGGAGCCTTTATTTAATGGTATTTATCGCTTACAAAAGCGTAACCGTCGGCGTCGTAAAGAGCTTGCTAACTTAATTCGCCGTTTTCGTAACGGCGCGGAGTCTTTGCCCGATGCGGTGGTGGTATTTGAGCGCGATGGCGCCATTGTTTGGTGTAACAAACTCGCTCAGGAGCTACTTGGCTTGCGCATGCCGGATGATAACGGCCAGCATATTAGTAACTTGATCCGCGCACCGGAATTTGTCAGTTATATCGCCAATGCCAATTACGATACGGCGCTGGAAATGCGTTCTCATCTGAATAGCGCTCGCACACTCGAATTTCGGACCATGCCCTACGCGGAAGGCGAATATTTGATGGTGGTGCGTGACATCACACAGTTAAAGCAACTGGAAGGTATGCGACGTAATTTTTTCGCCAACGTTTCGCACGAGCTGCGCACACCAATGACGGTATTGCGTGGGTACTTAGAAATGACTGAAGATCCGGATATGGTTGTTGGACCCATGTGGCCAAAAGCACATGGTGTGATGACAGAGCAATTATCTCGGATGGAATCCTTGGTTGAGCAACTGCTTACGCTGTCTAAAATTGAAGCTGCAGCCAAGCCCGATCTCGATCATCATGTTGATGTTCCCGCGATGCTCGATGTGCTGCAAAAAGAGGCTCAGGCATTAAGTGGTAACAGTGAGCATGTACTTACCTTTGACGTCGACACGGCGTTGAAAGTCCGCGGCAATGATGATCAGCTGCGCAGTGCGATCTCAAACCTTGTTTATAATGCGGTGAAACACACCCCCGCCCAGGCAGAGATCCAGGTGCGTTGGTATCGTTCTAAAAAAGGCCCGCGCTTAGAGGTTATCGACAGTGGTGAGGGCATTCCGCCACAACATTTAGACCGATTGACTGAGCGATTTTATCGTGTCGACAAAGCGCGATCGCGAGAAACCGGTGGCAGTGGGCTAGGGCTTGCGATAGTTAAACACGCGCTAAGCCACCATGATGCTGAACTGGATATTAAAAGCGAAGTCGGGATAGGTAGCACGTTTGCATTCACGTTGCCGGAGCGGCTCGCATGTTAAAACGCGTTATCTTGTTTGTTTGTCTCGTATGGAGTCTGGATGCGTTAAGCCAAACCCATCCTTTACCGGATTACCAACGTACCAGCGGCATATCCGGCAACTTAAGCTCTGTGGGCTCTGATACACTCGGTAATCTTATGGCGGCGTGGACAGGCGGATTTAAGCGCTTGCATCCGGGCGTCAWTGTGCAGTTGCAGACCCCTGGCTCGGCATCGGCGGCGCCCGCGCTGGTGGAGGGCACTGCGCAACTTGGGCCAATGAGCCGCGCGATGCGTGTCAGTGAGGAAAACGCCTTTCAAGCGCGGTTCGGTTACCCCCCAACCGCAGTCCCAGTTGCGATTGACGCGATGGCCGTCTATGTCCATCAAGACAATCCACTTCGTACTATCAGTTTTCAACAGCTTGACGCGCTCTTTTCCAGAACGCTGTGGTGCGGTGCGAGTGACCCTATTACAACCTGGGGGCAGCTGGGCTTAACCGGCCGCTGGCAGCATCGTGATTTACAGTTGTTTGGCCGAAATTCGGTCTCTGGCACCTATGGTTATTTTAAGCAATCAGCCCTGTGTCGCGGCGATTTTCGAGCCGATGTGAATGAGCAGCCCGGTTCGGCGTCGGTGGTACAGTCGGTGGCTTCCTCACTCCATGCTATCGGTTATGCAGGGATCGGTCATCAAGCCTCGGGCGCCCGTATGCTTGCGATTTCTCGTCATGGCGACAAAGCCGTTATCCCTAGTGACAGGGCGATTCGAGAAGGTAAGTACCCACTTACTCGACATCTCTATTTATATATCAACAAAGCGCCGCATCAACCGCTTGCGCCTTTAGATGCCGCATTTATGCGATATATTCTCTCTAAGCAAGGACAAAAAGCCGTCAGCCAGCAAGGATATATTCCATTGCCGGCAGAAACGGTACACGCACAGCGACAGGCGCTGGGATTGGATTAGTCGTTACAGGTCAACGCCCAGTTTACGGATTGCCAGTATTGTTTTTCGGCTTCAAGATCGGCGGCTAATAAGCGGTTATCTTGGAGCCACCTTGCAGGGAAACCGAGCTGCCATGTTCCTTTTTTATCCACATTCAGTGCGATATCAGGTAGTGGCTGGTCGTTACGTTGGGAGTGCAACACACAGGCTAACCGTAATGCGCAAATGAGGGTTTCAATCAGTTTCGGCTTAAACAAAGTAAACTTGGGCATCTCATTGAGCTTTAGCGCCTTTCGATGAAAGCGTGCCAATGTCGCGAGCACCGTCTGCTGCTCTTGATTAAAACCCGGCAAATTGGTGTGGTGTAAAATATAGGCTGAATGTTTGTGATACCCCGGATAGCCAATGCTCAGGCCAACTTCATGGAGCAGTGCTGCCCAGTTGAGCAATCCGGCGAGCTCGGACTTTTTACTGCCTTTATCCGGTTCTGCTTGCGCATAAAAGTGTGCCGCCGTTTGCTGTACACGTCGAGCATGACTCAGATCGATATTGTAGCGAGCCGCCATGTCATCTGTGGTGCGGCCGCGGATATCCGTACGCTGAAAACGATCTTCCATCTCATAGAGTAAACCTTCACGCAGTGCCCCGTCGGAAAAGCGCAGTGACTCGATGGCTAACGCATCAAATATCCCCGACAAGATAGCCACACCCGCAGCAAACACAGGTTGCCTATCGGCTGATAAGCCTGGCAAATTGATGCTCTCACTGGTTTTAAATGTCAGTAGCGTTTCAATCAAACTATCCAGGCGTTTGCGGGTGATTATGCCATCGTCGTCACCCAAGCCGATGATGACCTCACGAATCGCTTTCACCGTTCCTGAAGCCCCTAAAGCCACTTGCCAGCCTGCTTGGCGGTATTGGCTTGCGAGACTCTCTAGTTTTTGCCGAGTGGCGAGCTGAGCGGCCGCAAATTGCTTTGAGCTAATGGCCCCTTTGGGGAAAAACCGTTCATTATAGCTCACACAGCCCATGCGTTTGCTATTAACCAGCAGGGGGTCAAAGTTATCACCAATGACTAATTCTGTGCTGCCGCCACCAATATCGATGACGAGTTTGCGGCCGATATTTTGTTGGGTGTGTGACACGCCCATGTAAATCAAACGCGCTTCTTCCTCACCCGAAATAACTTCTATTGGGTAAGGGAAAACTTGATTCGCTCGCTGGATAAACGTCTCGATATTACGAGATTGGCGTAACGTGTGGGTCGCGGCAATGCGGATGTTATCCACGTCAATACCGTTGAGGCGCTCAGCGAACATGGCTAAACATTCCACGCCTCGATCAATCGCTTCATCGCTAAGACAATGGTGGCTGTCTAGCCCCGCAGCGAGACGAACGCGCTGTTTATGGCGGCTGACGATTTGAAGCCCTTCACCGACGACGCGTGCGACGACCATGTGGAAACTGTTGGAGCCGAGATCAACCGCAGCAATCTCGCGCGGTTTATCCTTTGACTGGGGGTGTGTCATGTTGCAACTTTTCCGCGTGTTTGAGTGCTTGGCGTTCTATGTGTTTGAGGTAATCATAGATCTCGACTTGTGAGCGGATCTTTTTCTTGTTACCGCGTTTAACATAGGCGTTAGACATGGCTTTGTCGATGACTCGTGCTTTGGCGCGATCGGCAAATTGAATTTCCAAGATTGCCATGATGCGATCTTTGAGTCTTGGATCGCGAATGGGTGCCCCCACTTCAATACGATTATCAATATTTCGGGTCATCCAATCGGCAGATGAAATATAGATATCACGTTCACCGCCATTTTCAAAGGCAAACACACGTGGATGCTCGAGAAAGCGGTCCACAATACTGATCGCCTTGATGTTTTGACTCACTCCTTTTACACCCGGCACGAGCGAGCACATGCCGCGGACGATAATTCGAATTTTGACCCCTTCATTGCTGGCTTTGTATAAGAGATTAACTAAGCCTCTATCAACGAGGTTATTGACTTTAAGCGTAATGCCAGCTTTGCGTTTGGCGCGCGCATGTTCAATCTCGCGCTCGATCAATTTACACATTCGGCGGCGTGAGTTACGCGGCGACACAATCAGGTGGTTAAACTTTACTGGGCGATAAGGGTTCTCGATAAAGTCGAAAACTTTTCGGATCTCTGAGGTGAGTTGTTGATCGGCAGTAAAAAGCGCAAAGTCAGTATAGATTCGTGCCGTTTTTTCATGAAAATTGCCGGTACCAATATGGCCATAATCGCGAAGTTCGCCATCTTCGCGGCGAGATATCAAGCACAGCTTGGAGTGAATTTTTAGCCCTGGCGTGCCGAATACCACTTTGACTCCTGCGTCGGTCAGTACCCGTGACCACTCGATATTGGCCTCTTCATCAAATCGTGCCTGAAGTTCAACCACCACAGTGACGCGCTTACCGTTATTGGCAGCATCAATCATTGAATTGATAATCCGCGAGTTCTTTGCCACGCGATACACGTTGATCCGAATGCTACGCACTTTAGGGTCAAACGATGCTTGTCGCACCAGCTCGGTCATATGCCGAAAGGTATGATAGGGGTAGTACAACAGTATGTCGCGTTCACGTATGGCCCGAAACGCATTGTTTTGCAATTGAAAATCGGCACTCTCGAAAGGCGGCAGCGGTGCGTTTTCTAGATACTGGCGTCCCACATTGGGAAAGCCGATAAAATCACGAAAGTTATGATAGCGCGCCCCGGGTAGCACACTGTCATAATCAGAAATCTTTAAAACTTGGATGAGTTTGTTCACCATTTCAGGTGGCATATCACGCTGATACACAAACCGAACAGGCAGGGCGGTTAAGCGTTGGTCCAAGCTTTCTGACATATTTTCGAGCAGGCTATGTTCGACTTCGTTGGTCAAATCGTATTCGGCGTCACGCGTCATTTTCATCGCATAAGCGTCGACGGTATCGTAATCGAACAAACCACTGAAAATCTGATCAACACAGAGTCGAATAATATTGTCCAATAAGATAATGGTTTTGCGCTGCCGCTTTCCTTTAGGCTCAGGCACTTTGACGAACCGGTCCAGATCGTCGGTTGGGATCTCAATTAAGGCATATTTTGGCTCTTCACCGGCTTTTTTTAGCTCGACTGCTAAATAGGAATAAGCGTCTTTTAAAAAGCTTAAAACATCGACATCTTTATTGAGCATGATCGGTGTAATGTAAGGCAAGATATTGCTACGAAAATAGCGTTTGAGCCATTGGGCTTGATGCTCCGACAGTTGTCGTTCATTCACCAAAAAGATATTGCGGCGTGCCATTTCAAGCAAAATATCATTATATAGATGATCGAAATCTTGATTGAGCTTGACCACTTTCGCTTGAATTTTACTGAGTAACTCCTTGGCGTGACTATCCACTCCGCGCTCTTCATCAATAATGATACGGCGTTTCACATCGGCAAATCGTACTTGATAAAATTCATCAAGATTGGATGAAAAAATACCTAAAAAGCGAACCCGTTCGATAATCGGCACGCTTTTGTCCGCAGCTTCCTGCAGTACGCGCTCGTTAAAGGAGAGCCAGCTCAGTTCTTTGTCGACATGATGGGAGTCTAAAGTCATAGCGTGTGAGAAAATCCTGTTCTACTGAATAAGATGGCTGTCAGCAAGACCGCTAAAGCGTCAGACAGCCTTTCAAGGGCTTTGTACAATACGCTGATGTTGGCTGCACTTTGTAGGAACGTATCCAGTGTGTTGATACGTGAAAACAAAATGCATCATGCGTGATCCTTAAGACGATTGTTTAAACAATTATTGAGGTCGTTCAAGGTGTTGTCTATGCTTCACGGCAGTAAACTCACGAAAGTGTGCCCAATATCAACTTGGGCCAGCCTAAAGTCCGTTTGTTGCATATTTATTGCGTACCGCTCAGCAACGCACCGTCCCAGTGTCGAGGCGTTAGCCCGCAAGCGGCAGTATGATTAGCCATCATCCACTTTTTTTATATGGATAATCATAGCGGGCCGATTTGTCACAAAATTGTCATTGTAATGAAATACAATCAAGAGCTTGATTAAAATAAGAGGCGCAAATGACCCACTCCTCACCATCACTTTCTGACACCAAACGTGCGCGACGTTTAAAAGATAAACTGACGCGTCAAACAGTGCGCTTTGGTGGTGTGATGGTATTAGTGACCTTGTTGCTGCTGTTTTTTTATCTTTTAACTGTCGTGATTCCGCTGTTTCATCAAGCCAGTGTGACGTTAAGTGAACGCTTTTCTGTCTCTTCACCTGGAGCGCCACGGTTTGTTGGCGCTGATAATCGTAATCAACTCGTTTATAGCTTGGATGAGACAGGCGTCTTGACGGTAGCGCGTCGTCCTCGTCAGTCATCGATGCCTCAACAGCCTCAACAGCCTCAACAGCCTCAACAGCCTCAACAGCCTCAAGAGAAGACAACTTTCCCGCAGGCTGAAACTGTCTTACAACGCGCGCTATCGACCCTCAGTGATCCTGCGATGAGTTGGGCTCAAGCAACGGCGCCTTTTATCGCAGTGGAAAATGCTCCCGGTGAAGTGGGCGTTTGGCAATTACGCTTTGGCAACGATGACCAAGCCGGTGATGCGGTGATCCCGCAGTTATCGCGTATATCTGCGTTTGGTGGACCCGTAACGGTGGATGCGAATAGACAGCCGCTGGATAAGATTGCCCTGGCGATACCGGATAGCTTGCATGGCCAGCCGATAGCGCCTGTGTTGGCGGCTGTGACTGCCGATAATCAATTGATGATCTACCGCGGCCAGCATAAAACATCATTCCCTTTGAGCGCGCCAGTCAATCAGTTGGCATTGTCGGGCGATGGACAACGGTTATTTATCCGTCAGCATCATACTTTATCGGTTTGGCAGGTTAATAATGACATGCCCATTAAGCGCGAACGCCTAGATCTCACTCATGTGAACGATAGCTCGGTGGTTAATATGACGCTGCTAGCGGGGGGACGCTCGTTAATATTGCAGCATCAAAATGGTGACTTGACGCAATGGTTTGATGTCCTCAAGAGCGGTGAGCCGTCATTGACCAACGTGCGTACGTTTTCGCCCGGTGCTGGGGCAAAAATAATAGCGCCAGAGTTACATCGTAAAAGCGTGGCCACCGTGGATGATACTGGGCAGCTGAGCTTGGTACATGTGACCAGTGAAAAACAGCGGCATTTTGATAAACGGTTTACCTCGGTCCCGGAGGCGCTGGCATTTGCTCCTCGCGCCAACGCCTTGATGGCGGTGACACAAAATCAGTGGCAGTGGTTGGCGGTGGATAATCCTCATCCTGAAGTCAGTCTCCATTCTTTATGGCAAAAAGTGTGGTACGAGGGATACTCATCGCCGCAATATGTGTGGCAGTCGACATCGGCCGACGATAGCTTTGAAGCAAAGTTGAGTGTGGTGCCGGTGATCTTTGGCACACTAAAAGTGGCCGTGGTTGCCTTACTGTTCGCGGTGCCAATGGCCATTGGTGCGGCTATTTATACGGCTTACTTTATGTCATCAGGGTTGAGGCGATGGGTCAAACCGACGGTTGAGACGATTGAAGCATTACCTACGGTGATCATTGGCTTTTTAGCCGGCTTATGGCTTGCCCCTTGGGTTGAAGCACATATTGCTAGCGTCTTTATGTTGTTGATCCTGGTCCCGTTTGTGTTGCTGGGGTTGAGCGCCTGTTGGCGAATGATCCCCCGCTATGCTCGCCGTCGCTTGCCGGATAATGCCCAAATACTGGTGATTATCCCGGTGTTGCTGTTAGTGGGGACAATGGCCGTGTCTTTAGGGCCTTGGATTGAGCAGATTTGGCTGGGAGGCGATGCTCGTCAATTCATTACCCACGAGCTAGGCATTGGTTATGATCAACGTAATGCCTTAGTGGTTGGGATCGCGATGGGCTTTGCTGTGGTTCCCACCATATTTTCGATTGCTGAAGATGCGATTTTTTCGGTTCCGCCACATCTAAAGCAAGGTGCGTTAGCACTGGGGGCAACGCATTGGCAAACATTGATGCGGGTTGTGTTGCTCACCGCTAGCCCAGGGATATTCTCGGCGGTGATGATGGGATTAGGTCGCGCGGTGGGTGAAACCATGATTGTGTTGATGGCCACAGGGAATACACCGATTATGGATTGGAACCTGCTCGAAGGGCTTCGGACCTTGTCGGCCAATATTGCGATCGAAATGCCAGAGTCCGAAGTGGGGAGCTCGCATTATCGTGTGTTGTTTTTAACCGCGTTTATTTTGTTTGTTTTCACCTTTGTCTTTAATACGTTGGCTGAACTTGTTCGTCAGCGTTTACGCGACAAATACAGTCACCTTTAATTGAGATGAGAGTGCGCATGCGTCCATGGATAAAATCTGGCACGCCTTGGGTCTGGATGACGGCAGGGATGGTTAGCGTCAGTCTTATTGCCATTCTCGGTGTCTTACTCTTGCTCGGTGTTCGTGGCTTAGGCTATTTTTGGCCCACACCGGTGACCAGTTTTGAGTTACAGACGGAACAGGGCGTAGAAACTGTCGTTGGCCAGATTTATCGAACCGATGAGGTTGATGCGACTCAGCTTATCGACGCCGGTGTTCGCTTACCCGCATACCGGCAATCCGCGTATCAGCGCTTGGTGGTTAAAATTGGCAACCGTGAACGAGAAGGGCTCGACTTTCGTCAGTTACTTGCGTTTCAGATAAAAAGCCAACACACGCCGATTGAGATGGCGATGATTGAGCGCAGCGAGAACGGTGTCTTTTATGGCAAGCCAACAGCGTATATTGATCAAAGCGGTACACGTCATGGATTAGTGATTTCTGCGCTGCGTCAGCAACTGGCGGATTTGGCGGCACGTCGTGATGCAATCAATAAAATTGAACAAGTCCATCTGTCAGGGGTGAATTATCAGCTCGAACAGTTGCGATTAGAGGAAAAATCTCGCGAACTTGAGGGGACGTTGGACAAGCGCGCCCAATCGCAGATTGCATCCCGCCGCACGCAGTTGCTCACTCAGTATCAACAACTGGAGCAAAAGCTCGCACAGTTGCGGGATAAACAGAAAACAGGGCAACTGGTTGTCGAAGATAGCCATGGTGATGAGGTCGCATTGCCGCTCGAGAATGTGCTAAATATTTGGTACCCCAACGCGATGAGCGGCGTCGATAAGCTGACATTTTGGGGGCACCAAGTGGCGGCTTTTCTATCTGAATCACCGCGTGACAGTAATGCCGCAGGTGGGGTTTTTCCGGCGATTTTTGGCACCGTTTTTCTGGTCTTATTAATGGCAGTAATTGTTACCCCTTTGGGCGTGGTCGCGGCGATTTATCTGCATGAATATGCGCCTAAAACGGCGTTCACTCGGTTGATTCGGATTGCGGTAGTTAACCTCGCTGGGGTGCCATCCATTGTTTATGGTGTGTTTGGTTTAGGCTTTTTTGTCTACTTCATTGGTGGCACCATTGACGATATCTTTTATCAAGCGGCGCAACCCGCGCCGGTGTTTGGTACGCCAGGTATTCTGTGGTCAGCGTTAACGTTGGCGATCTTAACCTTACCGGTCGTGATAGTCTCAACAGAAGAAGGGCTAGCGCGTATTCCTACAAGCGTCCGTCATGGTGCCTTTGCCTTGGGCGCGACCCAATCTGAAATGCTATGGCGAGTCGTCTTACCGATGGCAAGCCCGGCGATGATGACGGGGTTAATTTTAGCGGTTGCCCGTGCCGCCGGTGAAGTGGCGCCTTTAATGTTGGTTGGGGTGGTGAAAGTGGCGCCTTCTCTGCCGGTTGATGGCAACTTTCCTTTCTTACACTTAGAACGGAAGTTTATGCATCTCGGCTACCATATTTATGATGTGGGCTTTCAAAGTGCGCATATCGAGACTGCGCGACCTTTGGTGTATGCGACGTCGTTTTTACTCGTGTCTGTGATCGTGGCACTGAACTTATCCGCGATCGGTATCCGTCATTATTTGCGTGAAAAATATCGCGCATTAGAACTGTAACGATAAGGATCCTGCTCGATGTTTTCGATAAACCCGCCTATAGGTGCCACGCCGAGCTTAGATTTGGGAAACTTACCGAACGAGCAAACGGCGTTAGCTATTCGGGATTTGAATCTTTATTACGGGGCGACTCAAGCACTGTTTGATATCAGTATGCGTATCCCGAAGGGCAAGGTCACAGCGTTTATTGGCCCTTCTGGGTGTGGGAAGTCGACCTTACTGCGTTGCATTAACCGCATGAATGATTTGGTGGATGGGTGTCGCGTGCGGGGCGAAGTCACCTTACATGGGCAAAACATCTATCACCGCGAAGTTGATGTGCCTGCGTTACGTCGTCAAGTCGGTATGGTATTTCAGCGTCCTAATCCGTTTCCGAAATCCGTTTATGAAAATGTCGTTTTTGGATTGCGGCTGCAAGGCATTCATGATCCCCGAACCTTAGATGATGCGGTGGAGCGTTCACTGCGAGGTGCGGCGCTGTGGGGAGAGGTAAAAGATCGTCTTAACGATAATGCGTTTGGTCTTTCAAGTGGACAGCAGCAGCGGTTGGTGATCGCCCGAGCAATCGCGATTGAGCCAGAAGTGTTATTGCTGGATGAGCCCTCTTCGGCGCTGGATCCTATCTCAACACTGACGATTGAAGAGTTGATCAACGATCTTAAAAAACAATACACAGTGGTGATTGTTACCCATAATATGCAGCAGGCGGCACGGGTGTCAGACCAAACTGCCTTTATTAATATGGGCCGCTTGGTAGAGTACGCGGATACTGACACCTTGTTTACCACACCAAAAAATAAACAGACGGAAGATTACATCACCGGTCGCTACGGATAAGGAGCAGGCCTTGGATAATTACAATATTAGCCGCCATATTTCTGGCCAATTTAATGCTGAGTTAGAAGCGATTCGCACTCACGTCCTAGCGATGGGGGGGCTGGTGGAGCGTCAGCTCACCGATGCTCTTCGTGCCATGCACAATCAAGATGAAGAGCTAGCGCGCCATGTGATTCGTGAAGATCACAAAGTCAATGGCATGGAAGTCGCCATTGACGAGGCCTGCACACGGATTATTGCTAAGCGCCAACCGACGGCAAGCGATCTGCGCCTGGTGATGGCAATCATTAAAACCATCACGGATCTAGAGCGTATTGGCGATGTGGCTGATAGCATCGCGAAAATGGCATTGGACAATGCCAGTCATTCTCAGCAACCTTTTTTGGTTTCTCTAGAGGCATTGGGTCAGCGTGCTGCCAAAATGCTGCATGACGTACTGGATGCGTTTGCGCGGATGGATATTGATGCGGCCATGAAAGTCTACCGTAAAGACGATTCTCTCGATCGTGAGTATGAGGGAATTTTGCGTCAGTTGATGACCTATATGATGGAAGATCCTCGTTCTATCCCTAATGTGCTAAAAGTGATGTGGTCAGCGCGTGCGATCGAGCGCGTGGGCGATCGCTGCCAGAATATTTGTGAGTACATCATCTACTTTGTAAAAGGGAAAGATGTTCGTCACATTCAAAAAGAGGAGCTCGAAAAGCTCCTCAAATAGGCGTTTAGTCGTTATCGATCCACTCACTGACCTTATCAGGGACAAAACTTTGGTCATGAAGCGGCATGCGCACATAGCCCTCTTTGCTGATCTCGGGAAGAATAACGTCTGGGTATTCAATCTCTTGATAGGGGATCTGGGAGAGAAGATGCGCGATACAATTAAGTCGCGCATGCTTTTTATTATCAGCTTCCACTACCCACCATGGACTTTCCTTGGTGTCGGTATAAGCAAACATGCGATCTTTCGCCTCACTGTATTGCACCCAGCGGCTGCGTGATTCCAAATCCATGGGACTAAATTTCCAGCGTTTTATTGGCGTGTTTATTCGCTCGGCAAAACGCTTTTCTTGTTCTTCGTCGGAGACGGAAAACCAGTATTTGAGCAAAATAATCCCCGAGCGGATCAGCATTCGCTCAAATTCAGGGCAAGTGCGGAAAAACTCTTCATATTCTTCCTCGGTACAAAACCCCATGACACGTTCTACACCGGCTCGGTTGTACCAACTGCGGTCGAATAAAACTATCTCTCCGCTCGCTGGAAGGTGTTCGATATAGCGTTGAAAATACCACTGTGTGCGCTCGCGTTCCGTCGGTTTATCTAGTGCAACCACACGGCACACGCGTGGGTTGAGTTTTTCGGTAATCCGTTTTATCACCCCACCTTTACCGGCAGCATCTCGCCCTTCAAAGATCACCACGACTTTCAGCTGTTTGTGTTTTACCCACTCTTGTAATTTGACTAGCTCGGCTTGCAACTCAAGCAATTTTTTTTCGTAGTGTTTTTTACTGATTTTAGGGGGCTTTTTATCCGACAAAGCAGCACTCCTTTTGTGAAAAACATCATTTCAAGTTAGGAAACTCAACGGTGAGATGCAATATCCTTATCTCTAGGACACAAGCTTCTCGACAAAAAGGTTTGGTCAATCACAGTATGATGAGAGCGGCTGGCGTATTGCATTTAACTGAATCGAGCGACTGCCTGCTTTACCGCCCTGACTTGCATGGGATCAGTGATGGGGTAACCGATCTTTTCACCTTCACCCATCGTCGCCATCGCATGAGTGTGGGCGGCGCTTGCTTGTGTGGTACGCGCGGACAGGTGGATATCTCGTGCGCCGGTATGAGCGATGATTTCTGCGGCATTATGCGCTGTGATCCCGGCACCTGGCATGATCCGAAGCGGCGTATGACGGACGTAATCGACCCAGGCTTTTAGTGTTTCTTTGCCTTGCTCGGCATGGTTGGCACCACCTGAGGTCAGAATACGTTCCACGGCAGGTCGCGCGATGAGGGCGTCTAACGCTGCCATTGGCTCGGTGCAATGATCAAACGCCCGATGGAACGTCACCCCCATACCTCGGGCTTCGGCCAGCATGGCATCGAGTAACGTTAAGTCTACTGTCCCATCTGGGCGTAAGGCGCCAATCACCACGCCATGACAGCCAGTTTTGCGGGCAGTGGCAATATCTTTAAGCATCACTTCAGCTTCATCATGGCTATAAACAAAGTCCCCTTCTCGTGGACGTATAATCGCGTAAATAGGCACGCGAGCTTGTTGCATCGCTTGATTCAGGGTGCCCATACTTGGCGTGAGGCCACCGAGCTTGAGTGAAGCACAAAGCTCGATACGGTCTGCGCCCGCTTGCTGAGCAATCGATAAAGATTGGATACTATCAATACATACTTCGACGGTGACGGTCATAGGTGCTCCTTGTTTGAACGGTCTAGCATAACCGTGACCAGAGCAAGCGTCATGAACAAATCAGACAAGGTGTGACATGTAGAGAAACGGGAGGGAAGGAAGGCGTTGAGAGACAATAAAAAAAGGGCCCGGTTTAACCGGGCCTCATTATACTGTTACATTGCTCAGTGCGGGGCACGTAACCTTATTACAGGTCGTCAGTGTGCTCAGACAGATACGCGGCAACACCTTCAGGTGACTCAGCCATACCTGCTTTACCTTCTTCCCACTGTGCAGGACAAACTTCGCCATTTTTCTGGTGGAAGTTCAATGCATCAACCATACGTAGCATCTCGTCAATGTTACGGCCTAGTGGCAGGTCGTTAACGACTTGATGGCGAACAACACCGTCTTCGTCGATCAAGAATGAACCACGGAATGCAACGCCCGCTTCTGGGTGTTCAACATCGTATGCTTTACAAATTTCGTGCTTCACATCAGCAACCAGTGGATATTTTACTGCGCCGATACCGCCATCATCGATAGCTGTCTTACGCCATGCGTTGTGTGAGAACTGAGAGTCGATAGACACACCGATTACCTCAACACCTTTAGCTTGGAAATCGCTCAGGCGCTTATCGAATGCGATCAGCTCTGATGGGCACACGAAAGTGAAGTCGAGTGGGTAGAAAAAGACAACTGCTTTTTTGCCTTTGGTGAACTCTTTCAGGTTGAAGTTATCAACGATTTCGCCATTACCTAGTACGGCAGCGGCAGTAAAATCTGGTGCTTGACGACCTACGAGTACCATATCTCAGCTCCTATTTAATTGTTGTCCTGATAATCAGGTTCCTATATAAGCGAGACAAACTATAGCTAACTTGTTAGATTGAAAAAAGTGGAATTAATAGATTGTTATAATCGGAAAATACGATTGTTTAAAATATGACGTTATGAACAAATATCCTTCATTAAAGCAGCTACACTATCTGGTTACCCTGTCAGAAACGCGTCACTTTGGTGAGGCGGCGAAATTATGCTTTGTCAGCCAGTCGACACTGAGCGCAGGGATTCAAAATCTAGAAGAGTTGATTGGAGCACAGCTGATTGAGCGTGACAATAAAACCTTAGTCCTCACCGGCATGGGTGAAGAGGTGGTACGCCGAAGCCGGGAGATTCTCGCCCGTAGCCAAGATCTTATGGAGCTAACGCAAGTTAAGTCTGATCCTATGCATGGTAAGGTGCGTTTAGGGTGTATTCCGACCATTGCACCTTTTTTACTCTGTGATGTGGTCAAGCAAGTCAATCAACACTATCCAAATTTAGATTTACTGCTGCGCGAGGATACTACCGCCAATTTACTCACGGCGCTTAAACATGGCGAAATGGACATATTGATCCTTGCACTCCCCATGGATATTGGCACCATGACGCGTCGAATTGTTGGCCGCGATCCCTTTAAAATGGTCATGAGCGGCAAACAAGCAGCACAGCTTACATTGCCCGTTGATTATGAATCCCTCCCCGATGAGTCTGTCTTTTTATTAGAGCGTGAACACTGTCTCACCGACCATGCTGTCTCTGCCTGTCAGATGACTGCCTCGCAGAAGATTAATCCTTTTATGGCGACCAGTTTACATACCTTGGTGCAAATGGTGGCCAACGGCAATGGTGTGACCTTTATACCGCAAATGGCGATTGATCATGGTTTAATTGCTAATTTAGATGTGCATCTAGAAACCCCACCAGGAAAAGCAGCCTATCGTGATATCGGCATGGTATGGCGGCCATCTTCCAGTCGATTAGAGACCTTTAATAATCTCGCTGATCTGGTGACAGGACTGCTTTCCCCAACAGGTAAAGACACATTGACCGAAAATCAGTGATAAATTCTACATTAAAGGTAAAAAATTAGTTTTATATTCTGTTTGAGTGTCATAAAAACCGCGATGCCGACGTTGGATTATTATCACGAAAAAAAGCAGCACGCCTGAGTGCTGCTTTTATTTTTACAGCTAATATTATGATTTTAAATAAAAAAACAACTTTTTTGTTCAGTTGCTAGTGGCTTGTCTTGTAACTTAATTACGTAAGTGGTTACACTTAAGTGACAAAAATATGATCTTGGTAGCAGTGTTACATCATTCTGCTAATCCATTCAAAAAAGCATATTCGAGCTTATACTCTAAACTATTTAAATGTCTGATTTTAAGTGTTTATTGCTGGTTTTTGATTGATAGGTGTGAGGTGTTAGGTTGATTTTTATCCGAGGTTGAGTCAACGTAAGATAACTAGCGTGGCGTTGAGTGAGTGAGATGCCACTTGATGTCCGTAAACAACTTTTGTTGTGATTGGATTACAAATGACAGCCAGGGAGGCGATATGACAGAAGCATGCTCAACCTTACGCGAATCACTGGTAATTAACGAGACCGTTACCCCAGCGCAGGCAGAAATCCTAACCGATGATGCCTTGTGTTTTTTAGCCAGTTTGGCTAATCGATTTGCGGATCGTATACCTGGGCTTCTGGCCACTCGCGAGCAGCGCCAACAGCGTATTGATGCGGGAGAGCTGCCCGATTTCCTTCCTGAGACGCGATCGATTCGCCACGATGATTGGACCATTCGAGGCATCCCCAAAGACTTACAAGATCGACGGCTAGAAATTACTGGCCCAGTGGATCGGAAAATGGTGATCAACGCCCTGAACGCCAATGTGAAAGTGTTTATGGCGGACTTTGAAGACTCGTTCGCACCAGCTTGGCCACAAGTGGTCGAGGGGCAGCGCAACTTGCGCGATGCTATTAACGGCACCATCAGTTACGAACAACCAGAGACAGGAAAGCGTTATCAACTTAACGATGATCCCGCGCGCCTGATCTGCCGGGTTAGGGGCCTTCATCTGACAGAAAAACATGTCATGTGGCAAGGTAAACCGCTGCCTGGGGCTTTATTTGATTTCGCGCTCTACTTTTTCCATAACTATCGTCGGTTGCTTGAGACAGGATCCGGTCCTTACTTCTACTTGCCCAAACTACAAGCCTATCAAGAAGCGGCGTGGTGGAGCGATGTGTTCTCATTTACAGAAGATGAATTTGGGCTAAGCCGAGGCACGATCAAAGCAACCGTATTGATCGAAACCCTACCGGCCGTGTTTGAAATGGATGAGATTTTATATCACTTACGCGATCACATCGTCGCGCTGAACTGCGGTCGCTGGGATTATATTTTCAGTTATATCAAAACACTTCGTAATCATCCTGATCGGGTGCTACCTGACCGTCAGGTGGTCACCATGGACAAACCTTTTCTCAATGCTTACTCGCGACTGTTGGTGAGAACCTGTCATAAGCGCGGTGCATTGGCCATGGGAGGGATGGCGGCATTTATCCCGAGCAAAGACCCAACCGAAAACCAACAAGTGCTCGAGAAAATCGAAAAAGATAAAACGCTAGAGGCAAATAATGGCCATGATGGAACCTGGATTGCCCACCCCGGATTAGCAGACACGGCGAAAGCCATTTTTGATAAAGCGCTCGGCGATAAGCCGAATCAGCTAACGGTTTCTCGTGAGCAAGATGCGCCAATTACCGCGGCGGATTTGCTTGCGCCTTGCGATGGAGAACGCACCGAAGCGGGCATGCGCCACAATATCCGGGTTGCGGTCCAATATATCGAGGCATGGATTTCGGGTAATGGCTGTGTGCCGATTTACGGCTTGATGGAAGATGCGGCGACCGCCGAAATTTCGCGTGCGTCGATCTGGCAATGGATCAAGCATCAAAAGCCGCTCAGCAATGGCAACGTGGTAACCAAAGAGCTATTTACGCAGTACCTCGAAGAAGAAATGGCTGTGCTTGAAAACGAACTGGGCACTGAACGTTTTGCTCAAGGGCGATACCGCCAAGCGGCAACGTTAATGGCCGAGCTGACAACCAGTGATGAGCTAGTTAACTTCTTAACCCTGCCAGGGTACGAGTATTTGCCTTAATGGGCATGGAAGCAAAACAACAACATGGAATGAAAGCGAAGGGCTGACAAGGCTCTGCTAACAAAGAGGAATGGAACATGACTTTGACTCGCCAACAACAAATCGCGCAACTGGAAAAGGATTGGGCTGAAAATCCACGCTGGAAAAACGTAAAGCGAACGTACACCGCTGAAGAAGTGGTCAGTATGCGCGGCTCTTTTGTCCCCGAGAATACCATTGCTAAACGCGGCGCAGCTAAGCTGTGGGACCTTGTTAACGGCAGTGCGAAAAAAGGCTATGTTAACTGCTTGGGCGCGTTAACGGGTGGCCAAGCTGTGCAGCAAGCAAAAGCCGGCATTGAAGCTATTTACTTGTCAGGCTGGCAAGTGGCAGCCGACAATAACACAGCGTCCAGTATGTATCCGGACCAGTCACTGTATCCAGTTGACTCAGTCCCCTCGGTTGTTAAACGTATCAACAATGCTTTTCGCCGCGCGGATCAAATACAGTGGTCAAAAGGTGGAACCCCAGAAGAGGGGACTGATTATTTTCTCCCTATTGTTGCCGATGCCGAAGCTGGCTTTGGTGGTGTACTCAACGCCTATGAGTTGATGCGCAATATGATTGAGGCAGGCGCAGCAGGCGTCCACTTTGAAGATCAATTGGCGTCAGTGAAAAAGTGTGGTCACATGGGTGGAAAGGTATTGGTGCCAACCCAAGAAGCCGTGCAAAAGCTGGTTGCAGCGCGTTTGGCGGCGGATGTTGCAGGGACTGACACGCTCGTGATTGCCCGTACCGATGCTAATGCGGCTGATCTGCTTACCTCAGACTGCGACCCTTATGATAAAGACTTTATTGCAGGTGAGCGCACCGCAGAAGGTTTTTATCGCGTGCGTCCAGGGATTGAACAAGCGATTTCCCGTGGTCTCGCTTATGCACCGTATGCTGATTTGATTTGGTGTGAAACCGCGACACCGGATCTGGAAGAAGCACGTCAATTTGCCGAGGCGATTCATGCGCAATATCCGGATCAATTATTGGCATATAACTGCTCGCCATCCTTTAACTGGGAAAAGAACTTGGATGCCGACACCATCGCTCGTTTCCAGCAAGCGCTGTCCGACATGGGTTACAAGTATCAGTTCATCACCTTAGCGGGCATTCACAACATGTGGTACAACATGTTCGATCTTGCCCACGCTTATGCGCAAGGTGAGGGAATGCGCCACTATGTAGAGAAGGTACAGCGACCTGAATTTTCTGCGGCGGAGCGTGGTTACACGTTTGTGGCTCACCAGCAGGAGGTCGGCACTGGCTATTTTGACCAGATGACTAATATTATCCAAGGCGGTCAATCTTCGGTAACCGCACTGACGGGCTCAACGGAAGAAGATCAGTTTTAATTAAAACCGTTATCATGGAAATGAAGCCAGAAAGGGAGTGGAAACACTCCCTTTTATTTATTCACCGTCTTCCATCGGCTCGCTTTCTTCTTGAATTTCGAGCAAGGTCGACGCAATGGCGACAAAGTCACTATCAGTAATGATCCCAACAAGGCGTTGATTTCTAATCACGGGTAAACACCCTATTTTACGCGCTAACATTGATAATGCTGCGGCACGTAACGACGCCTCTGGCGCGACGGTGACAAGTTGCTTATCGGTAAATTGTGCGAGTGGAGTATGGATTTGATGATCGCCATTGGTTGCTCTTCCTAAAGACGATGCCTGGGCTGAAAGCACATCGCGCTGGGTAACTAGCCCAAGCAAGCGTTCATTATCATCGACGATGGGTAAGTGACGGAAGCGTTCCGCGCGCATTAAGCGGTGGGCATCATCAAGCGTATGATCCGGACTCAGTGTATGTGGATGGCGAGTCATCATATCATCAACGGTAAACATGGCACCTCCTTGTTATCAGTGCACAGGATTAATTTAACTGTAGTGCACTTGGCACGGGGTGGACGTGATACACATCAATTATCTGCGCGAGGCTATTATCCGCAAAAGGCTATTATTCGCAAAAGGCAATGATCTGCAAAAGGACATCATCCACGAAAGTTAATCATCCGCCAAAGTTAATCATCCGGCAAAGGCTTCAAACGTAAATATCGCCATGCTATTAATGCGCACTGAAACGATTGCCTGCTTCGCTCGCTTGATATTCACGGTGGGCTACCTATACTAGCGGCCTGCTTTTTATCTAGGCAAACGTCATGCAATTATCCGATTTTCACTTTGAACTCCCTGATGAGTTGATTGCGCGCTATCCACAGCCGGATCGCAGTGCAAGTCGCTTATTGTCCCTTGATGGCACCAGCGGTGAGGTAGCGCATCGTCAGTTTAAAGATATCCTCGAACTGGTTGAACCTGGGGATTTGATGGTGTTCAACAACACACGTGTGATCCCTGCACGCGTGTATGGCCGCAAAGCCTCGGGTGGAAAAATAGAGGTGCTGGTGGAGCGTGTGCTCGACGAACGTCGTTTCCTTGCCCACGTGCGCGCGTCTAAAGCGCCAAAACCCGGTGCTGAATTATTCCTCGGTGATGACGGACAGATCCCGGCAGAAATGGTGGCACGCCATGACGCCCTGTTCGAAATCCAGCTAAACAGCGATAAAGGCGTAGTGGATACACTCAACGACATCGGCCATATGCCGTTGCCGCCGTATATCGACCGTCCTGATGAAGAAAGCGATAAAGAGCGTTATCAAACCGTGTATAACCAAAAACCTGGGGCGGTGGCTGCACCAACGGCGGGATTACACTTTGATGATGCCATTATGGCAACGCTCAAAGAAAAAGGCGTCAATATTGCCTTTGTTACTTTGCATGTGGGCGCCGGAACATTCCAACCGGTTCGGGTCGACAACATTGAAGAGCACATCATGCATGCCGAGTATGCTGAAGTGCCTCAAGAGGTGGTCGATGCGGTCAATCAAACGCGTGCACAAGGTAAACGCGTGATTGCGGTGGGGACCACGTCAGTACGGTCATTGGAAAGTGCAGCACAAGCGGCGAAGCAAAAAGGTGAACCACTGGCGCCATTTTTTAATGACACCCAGATTTTTATCTATCCCGGTTACCAGTGGCAGCTAGTGGATGTGCTTGTCACCAATTTCCACTTGCCGGAATCAACCTTGATCATGCTGGTGAGTTCTTTTGCCGGCTACGAACATACCATGGCCGCTTATCGCGCGGCAGTTGAAGAACGCTATCGCTTTTTCAGCTATGGCGATGCCATGTTTATAACCCGTCAGCAACAACCTGATTAATTAAGTTCACGCGAAGCCTGGCTTCGTGTGATCTAAGCTTGCGGCAGGGTAAACCTTGTTAGCATAAGACACACGCCAGACTGTTTCTCTGGCACTGAGGAGGATTCGTGGAATACGAACTAAAGAAAACCGATGGACGCGCCCGCCGTGGCCGTTTGATTTTTGAGCGCGGCACGGTCGAAACCCCGGCATTTATGCCCGTGGGGACCTATGGCACCGTAAAAGGCATGACCCCTGAAGAAGTGAAAGGCACCGGGGCTGAGATCTTACTCGGTAATACCTTTCACCTATGGTTACGTCCGGGGCAAGAAGTTATGCGACTGCATGGGGACTTGCATGACTTTATGCAGTGGCATGGCCCTATTTTAACCGACTCTGGTGGCTTCCAAGTTTTCAGCTTAGGAGATATCCGTAAAATCACTGAAGAAGGGGTGCATTTTCGTAACCCGGTTAACGGTGATCGGATTTTTATGGATGCGGAAAAATCCATGGAGATCCAATACGACCTTGGCTCAGACATCGTGATGATCTTTGATGAGTGCACCCCGTATCCTGCGACGCACGCTGAAGCGAAAAAGTCGATGGAGATGTCACTGCGCTGGGCCAAGCGTAGCCGCAATCATTTTGACAAACTTGGTAACAAAAATGCGCTGTTCGGCATTGTGCAAGGTGGTGTATACGAAGACTTACGCGATGTGTCGATAGAAGGCCTAACTGAGATTGGCTTTGATGGTTACGCCGTTGGCGGGCTTGCCGTCGGTGAGCCAAAAGAAGATATGCATCGCATTTTGGAGCATACCTGCCCGCAGTTGCCGGAAGACAAACCCCGTTATCTAATGGGAGTGGGTAAACCGGAAGACCTCGTGGAAGGGGTGCGTCGTGGCGTTGATATGTTCGATTGCGTGATGCCGACCCGAAATGCCCGAAATGGTCACCTATTTATTACCGGCGGTGTGATCAAGATCCGTAATGCGAAACATAAAAGTGATACCTCGCCTTTGGATCCAGAGTGTGACTGTTACACTTGCCGCCATTATAGCCGTGCCTATCTTTACCACTTAGACCGTTGTAATGAAATCCTCGGTGCGCGACTCAATACTATCCATAACTTGCGTTATTATCAGCGCGTCATGGAAGGTTTGCGTAACGCGATTGACGAAGGTAGATTAGATGCCTTTGTAGCGGATTTCTACGCGCGTCGTGGCAAGGAAGTGCCACCGCTCGATTGATTTCGAATTCAACAACTAAAACGAGGACGTGATTGAATGTTTATCTCACAAGCTCACGCAGCGGCTGAAGCCGGCCCACAAGGTGGCGGTATGCAGCTTTTTATTATGCTTGGTCTCTTTGCGGTTATTTTCTATTTTATGATTTATCGCCCGCAATCTAAGCGTGTTAAAGAGCATAAAAACCTAATGGCATCCATGAGCAAAGGAGACGAAGTACTGACCGGTGGTGGTTTGGTGGGTAAAATCACCCAAATTGCTGAAGACAATGACTTTATTGTTATTGCTCTTAACGACAATAACGAAGTGACCATTAAAAAAGACTTCGTGACGGCAGTACTGCCCAAAGGTACTATCCAGTCTCTCTAATTCTCGCAACCATAAAGGATGCATGCTGTGCTAAACCGTTATCCTTTGTGGAAGTACATCATGGTGCTAATAGCCTTGGTTATTGGCATCGTGTATGCGCTTCCCAATTTATACGGTGAAGATCCAGCAGTACAAATTTCCGGGGCGCGTGGCGCCTCGGTAGATATGACTGCGCTGGACTCCATCAAACAAACCCTCGAATCCAACGATCTCTCCTACCAATCCATTGCACTTGAAGACGGCACTGTCTTGGCTCGCTTTAAAGACACTGAATCGCAAATCAGTGCTCGTGATGCGTTGATGTCTCGCTTTGATAGCAATAACTATGTGGTCGCATTAAACCTGGCGCCAGCGACCCCTTCTTGGTTGGACGCCCTTGGCGCAACACCAATGAAATTGGGACTCGATTTACGTGGCGGGGTACACTTCTTAATGGAAGTGGACATGGACGCTGCGCTAGAAAAGTTGATTACCCAGCAAGAAGACAGCTTTCGTACCGATTTACGTGAAGCGCGCATTCGCTATCGTGGTTTACGTGTCGAAGATAACACGCGCGTAATGGTTAACTTGCGTAACGCAGAAGACACCAATAAAGCGCTCGAGCTACTGTCGAACAATTATCGGGATATGAACTTCTCGATTGATGAAGACGACGGTACCTTAACCGCGGTGTACAAAGAAGAGCGATTAAAAGAAATCCGTAACTACGCGGTGGCGCAAAACATCACTATTTTGCGTAATCGTGTCAATGAGCTCGGGGTCGCAGAGCCTTTGGTCCAACGTCAAGGTGCGAGTCGCATCGTGGTTGAGTTGCCAGGTGTGCAAGATACGGCCCGAGCAAAAGAAATTCTTGGCGCGACCGCGACCTTGGAATTTCGTGAAGTCGACCAAGATGCCGATTTATCTGCAGCGATGGCAGGGCGTGTTCCGCCCGGTAGTGAGCTAATGAGCTCGCGTGACGGGCGTCCTGCAGTATTGAAAAAGCGGGTCATCTTAACCGGTTCACACATCACAGACGCCAGTTCATCACGTGATGAGTACAGTCGCCCACAGGTAAATATCTCGCTCGACAGCGAGGGCGGTGACAAAATGTCTGACTTCAGTAAGCGTAACATTGGCGAGCTGATGGCAACGGTGTTTGCTGAATACAAAGACAGTGGTGAGCGTGACGAAAATGGCAAAGTGATCTTGGAAAAACACGAAGAAGTGATTAACCAAGCGACCATTCAATCGGCATTAGGCCGTGACTTCCGAATTACCGGGATCGACTCAGCAGCTGAAGCTCACAACCTTGCGTTATTGCTACGTGCCGGTGCGTTGATTGCGCCCATTTCGATTGTTGAAGAACGCACCATAGGTCCATCCATGGGGCAGCAAAACATCAATATGGGTATACAAGCCTGTTTATGGGGCCTCGTTGCAGTCATGCTGTTTACACTGGTGTATTACCGCCGCTTCGGCTTGTTTGCTAACTGTGCTTTGTTCGCGAATATCATCTTGATTATTGGGATTATGTCGCTTATTCCAGGCGCCACCATGACGCTACCGGGCATTGCCGGTATTGTCTTAACCGTGGGGATGGCGGTGGATGCTAACGTGCTTATTTTTGAACGTATTCGAGAAGAGCTGCACGAAGGGCGTAGTCCACAACATGCGATTGATCGGGGTTATTCCAACGCCTTTAGTACCATTGCCGATGCTAACATTACCACGCTGATTACGGCGATCATCTTGTTTGCTGTGGGTACTGGCGCAATTAAAGGTTTCGCGGTGACACTATCGATTGGTATTTTGACCTCCATGTTTACCGCTATCGTGGGAACGCGTGCACTGGTAAATCTTGTGTATGGCGGCAAGCGCGTCGAAAAACTGTCGATTTAAGGGAGCCCAAGCATGTTTCAAATATTTAAACCGGACATGTCGATCAACTTTATGCGTTGGTCTAAAGTGGCCTTCGTGTTCTCGATCTTCATGATTGCGGCGTCTGTGGTCACCTTATCAACCAAATGGTTGAATTGGGGGCTCGATTTTACCGGCGGTACCTTGATTGAAGTCGGTTTTGAACAACCGGCTGATCTTGCCCTAATCCGTGATTCGTTATCCGCTGAAGGCTTTGGCGATGCGGTGGTGCAAAACTTTGGTAGCGCCACGGACGTGATGGTTCGGCTGCGCCCACGTGATGACATGGAAGGTGAAAACCTCGGTAATGAGGTACTGAATGCCATCAAAGCCGGTACCGGTGATAACGTCGAGATGCGCCGCATCGAATTTGTCGGCCCCAATGTCGGGGACGAGCTGACCGAAGCGGGTGGCTTGGCAATCATCATTGCATTGGTTTGTATCCTGATCTATGTCTCGTTCCGTTTCGAATGGCGTCTAGCTTCCGGTGCCGTCATGGCGCTGGCTCACGATGTGATTATTACGCTGGGGATTTTCTCTCTGTTCGACGTGGAGGTGGATCTCACTATCGTCGCTGCTTTGCTGACAGTCGTGGGCTACTCGCTTAACGATACCATTGTGGTGTTTGACCGTATTCGTGAGAATTTCCGCAAGCTTCGTAAAGGCGAGTCAGACGAAATCATCAATGCGTCTGTTTCACAAACCCTAAGTCGGACAACCATTACTTCAGGCACTACCTTGTTTGTGGTGATTTCGCTCTTTACCTTGGGTGGGTCGATGATCCATGGGTTTGCCATGGCACTGTTGATTGGTATTACCGTCGGGACATACTCATCGATTTATGTCGCTTCGGCGCTGGCCTTGAAACTCGGTATTGCGCGCGAGCACCTCTTGATCCCTGAAGTGGAAAAAGAAGGGGAAGAGTTCGACGCGATGCCTTAACCACGCTTGCCCTGCGCTTAGAGTGGGGCTATGCAGTGACCAAGTGGCGAATTGTTTACAAGCCGTCATCTTCTTCAGGCACAAAAAAGCGGCGCTCATTGAGCGCCGCTTTTTATTAATATCTTATCGGTGTCTTTATTTTTTCATCGACTCAGGCGCGTGTTCGCGAACTTTGGCGAGCATACCTTTCACCACACGTGCGCCACCGCTGACAATATTGCCAGAGCGCATGTAGTCGGTACCGCCGTTAAAGTCAGTGCAAATGGCACCCGCTTCGCGCGCAATTAACTCACCCGCAGCCAGATCCCAAGGCTTAAGGCCCAGCTCAAAGAAACCGTCAACACGGCCCGCGGCAACGTAGCAAAGATCGAGCGCTGCCGATCCAGTACGACGGAAGTCAGCACAATCGACAAACAACGCCCCAACAACGGCGATAAAGCCTTCAGCGTGCTGTTTAGCTTTAAACGGGAAGCCGGTCGCTAAGAGGGTGCCGTCAAGCTCTTTGGCGCTGCCAGTACGGATACGTTTGTTATTGAGTTGTGCGCCAGAACCACGTTGAGCGGTAAATAGCTCATTGCGGATAGGATCGTAAACGCAACCAATTTCTGTACGGCCTTTAATGCGTACAGCAATGGAAACGCAGAAATGCGGGAAGTCGTTAATGAAGTTAGTGGTGCCATCCAGTGGGTCGATGATCCATTGATAATCGCTATCTTTGCCTTCCGCCACGCCTGACTCTTCGCCAACGATGGTGTGGTCCGGATATGACTTTTTAATAATATCGATAATGATTTGTTCCGCCGCTTTGTCGACATTAGTGACGAAGTCATTACTGCCTTTTTGTGCGGTTTCGATGTTGTCTTTGTTTTCTGCAGATTTAGCGATAAAATCGCCAGCCTTCCGTGCAGCACGGACGGCGATGTTTAGCATCGGATGCATACGGTTTTCCCAACGGATGTTAAAGAACGAAAGCGGGGCGGAGTATAACAGAGCCAGAGCAAAAGGAAAGTGGGTATTTTTTAACCGTCAATAAGCGCGTGTTCTCTGCTAAATATGACGCCAGCCGCAGGCTTAGCTGAGAAGTATTATCGATTGCACTGTGATAAACTGCGCAGATCTGACAGACCGCTGCCCATCCCATCCAAGATGGACAGAGCAAGAGACGAAAACAACATCATGCTAGATCAAATTCGCGTTGTATTAGTAGGCACGTCCCACTCCGGAAACATTGGCTCAGCCGCCCGAGCGATGAAAGTCATGGGACTGACCAACATGACATTAGTGGCGCCTGGCTGTGAAGTAGACGGTCAAGCCATTGCCTTAGCCGCAGGGGCCAGTGATATTGCCAATAACGCGAGAGTGGTGAATACGCTTGAAGAAGCGGTGGCCGATTGTGGCCTAGTGATAGGCACCAGCGCAAGAAGCCGAACATTAGAATGGCCGATGCTGGATGCGCGAGCGTGCGGCCAAAAAGCCATTCAAGAAGCCGCAACACATCCGGTTGCCATCGTTTTTGGCCGAGAGCGAACTGGCTTAACCAATGAAGAGCTGCAAACATGTCACTATCATGTTTCGATTCCATCCAATCCAGACTACAGCTCTTTGAATTTGGCCATGGCTGTGCAAACGCTGTGTTATGAAATGCGTGTCGCCTGGTTGGACAGTCAAGCCTATCAAGGCCCAACCCTTGAACAAGACTATCCGCTGAACCAAGATTTGGCGCGTTTTTATACGCACCTCGAAACGGTTCTTACTAAAACAGGGTTTATCCGTACTCAGCACCCTGGCATGGTCATGACAAAACTACGTCGCTTATTTAATCGCGCGCGCTTAGAGAGTCAGGAACTCAATATTTTACGAGGCGTGCTGTCTTCGGTGGAAAAGGTGACCAAACAGGCGGCATCGAGCGAGCAAAATACCGATAATCACTCCCCACGTTGATCCTTTCAAATGAGGCGTCGTACACCTTGGTGAAAACTTGACAAAAATACTCAGGTAAATACTTGACCAAAACACTCGGGTATGTAACCATTTGAGCATCTATTCACCACAGGTAGCGTGTTATGAGATTGACTTCGAAAGGCCGTTATGCGGTTACCGCCATGCTCGACGTGGCGCTTCATGCCGAGCAGGGCCCTGTGCCCCTGGCGGACATCTCTGAGCGTCAAGGCATTTCCTTGTCTTATCTTGAGCAACTTTTTTCACGGCTCCGTAAGTCGGGACTGGTCAGCAGTGTTCGTGGTCCAGGCGGTGGTTATCGTCTCGGGATAGCAGCCAACGAGATTGCCGTTGGCGCGGTGATTGCCGCGGTTGACGAATCGGTGGATGCGACAAAATGCCAAGGTAAAGCAGATTGCCAAGGCGGAACCCGTTGTTTGACACACACCTTGTGGCACGACTTAAGTGCCCGTATTAGCGGTTTTCTAAACGACATCACGCTCGGTGAGCTGATGCATGATAACGAAGTGAAGCAAGTAGCAGATCGTCAGGATGCTAAACTGGACGCCTCATTGGCGCCAAGAAACACGTTTAGCTCGAAGGTCAAACAAGATAGCGCCACCATAGGCGTGAACGTTCGCTCCTGATGACCAATGTCGGTGTAATTGGAGAAAAACATGAAATTGCCCATATATTTTGATTATTCAGCCACGTGTCCGGTTGATCCGCGCGTTGCTGAAAAAATGAGTCAGCATCTGACCATGGACGGGGTCTTCGGTAACCCAGCCTCTCGCTCGCACCGTTTTGGTTGGCAAGCAGAAGAAGCCGTTGATACCGCACGCGAAAACATTGCCGACTATTGCAATGCCGATCCGCGTGAGATCGTGTTCACCTCTGGCGCGACGGAATCAGACAACTTAGCCATTAAAGGCATTGCCAATTTCTACTCGAAAAAAGGCAAGCACATCATTACCTGCAAGACCGAGCACAAAGCGGTACTTGATCCATGCCGGCAGCTAGAGCGAGAAGGCTTTGAAGTCACCTACCTCGACCTAGAAGAAAACGGCTTAGTTGATCTGAAAAAGCTAGAAGCGGCGATGCGTGATGACACCATTTTGGTTTCTATCATGCACGTGAATAACGAAATCGGCGTGATTCAAGACGTTTCGGCTATCGGCGAATTATGCCGCGAGCGCAAAATTATGTTCCATGTGGATGCTGCACAATCTGTGGGCAAAGTGCCTTTAGATGTGAAAGAAATGAAAATTGATCTGATTTCTTTCAGCGCGCACAAAGCTTACGGACCAAAAGGCATCGGCGCTTTGTATGTTCGCCGTAAGCCACGGGTGCGTATTGAGGCGCAAATGCACGGTGGTGGTCACGAGCGTGGTATGCGCTCAGGCACCTTACCGACCCACCAAATTGTGGGTATGGGTGAAGCCTTCCGTATCGCTAAAGAAGAGCGTGAAAAAGATTTTGAACATGCACTTGCGTTACGTAATCGCTTTTATGACGGCGTCAAAGATTTAGAAGAAGTTTACGTTAATGGTGATTTGGAGCAGCGCGTTCCACACAACTTGAACGTGAGCTTTGCCTTTGTTGAAGGTGAGTCTTTGTTGATGGCGCTAAAAGATCTGGCGGTATCGTCTGGGTCGGCGTGTACATCAGCAAGCCTTGAGCCTTCTTATGTTCTTCGTGCGCTAGGACGCGACGATGAGCTAGCACACAGCTCACTACGTTTTTCATTTGGTCGTTTTACTACTGAAGAAGAAGTGGATTACGCGATTGAAAAAGTCCGTGAGGCCGTGAACAAGCTGCGAGAAATGTCACCACTTTGGGACATGTACAAAGACGGTATTGATTTAAGTACCGTTGAATGGGCGCACCACTAATACGAAAAACGCGCCAACTGGCAACAGTGAGCAATCATATTGAGGAAACAATTATGGCTTACAGCGAAAAAGTAATTGACCACTACGAAAACCCACGTAACGTTGGCTCGTTTGAAAAAGGCGATCCATCCGTCGGTAACGGCATGGTCGGTGCCCCTGCATGTGGCGACGTCATGAAGCTACAAATCAAGGTGAATGACGAAGGCATCATCGAAGACGCTAAATTTAAAACCTATGGCTGCGGGTCAGCGATCGCATCGAGCTCGTTGGTCACCGAATGGGTAAAAGGCCGTTCGATTGACGATGCCGCTGCAATCAAAAACTCTGAGATTGCGGAAGAGCTTGAGCTGCCACCGGTTAAAGTCCACTGCTCTATCTTAGCGGAAGACGCCATTAAAGCAGCAGTTAGCGACTACAAGAAAAAACACCAGCAGTAAAACGAAGGGGTTGTTGATACTATGGCTATTACCATGACACAAGCGGCATCAGATCGCGTAAGAGCGTTTCTAGACAACCGTGGAAAGGGCATTGGCTTGCGTCTTGGCGTACGGACGTCAGGATGTTCTGGCATGGCCTATGTCATTGAATTTGCTGATGAGCTTCAAGAAGGTGATCAGGTATTCGAATACGATGACGTCAAGGTAATCGTCGATGGCAAGAGCTTGCTCTATCTCGAAGGGACAGAGTTAGATTTTGTCAAAGAAGGCCTAAATGAAGGTTTTCAGTTCAACAACCCTAACGTCAGTAGCGAATGTGGTTGTGGCGAAAGCTTCAACGTGTAATACGTGAGAGCACATGAATCATTTTGAACTCTTCGGGCTACCGTATCAGTTTGAGCTGGACGGTAGCTCGCTTTCTTCAACGTTTCGGGAACTGCAACGCCAGTATCACCCAGATAACGTTGCTAGCCAAGACGATAAAACGCGTCTTCAGGCGGTGCAGAAAGCCTCGCAAATTAACGATGCGTTTCAGACGTTGAAAGATCCCGTTCGACGCGCTGAATATATGCTGACGTTACAAAGCATTGATATAAAAGACGAACAGCAAACGATGCAGGATCCTGAGTTCTTAATGCAGCAAATGACACTGCGTGAAGAACTGGAGTCGATCACTGATAGCCAAGACGATGCTGCGTTATTTGATTTTGGCGCAAAAGCACAAGCGCTTTATGATGCCTTGATCAAAGAGGTTAAGCAGGCACTCGCTGCTTCTCAATGGCAAGAGGCGGCAGTGATTGTGCGCAAGCTTAAGTTTGCAGAGAAGCTTTGCTCCGAAGTGGAGCGCGTCGAAGATCAGCTGATGAGCTGATCGGCACTATTCGCCTGTCAACGCAGTAAAGTTTAAGGATTAGACATGGCACTGTTACAGATTTCAGAGCCCGGTCAAAGTGCCGCGCCGCATGAACACAAGCATGCAGTCGGCATCGATTTGGGTACGACCAACACTTTGGTTGCCACGGTACGAAGCGGTGTCGCAACCACCTTGAACGATGAACACGATCGATCACTGATCCCGTCGGTGGTCCACTATGGTGGTGATGCCATTTCAGTGGGTTATGATGCCCTTCCTCATGTGCAAACGGATAGTGCCAACACCTTGGTATCGGTCAAGCGCATGATGGGACGCTCTTTGGATGACGTCCAGACACGTTATCCGCAACTTCCTTATCGGTTTTCACAAACTGAAAATGGCCTGCCACAAGTCGAGACACGACGTGGTGCCATCAACCCAGTTCAAGGCTCGTCCGATATTTTGCGGGCGGTACGTGAACGTGCAGAAGTCAGCTTGGGTGATGCGCTTGAAGGCGTGGTGATCACTGTTCCAGCTTATTTTGATGATGCGCAGCGAGCAGGCACCAAAGATGCCGCGACACTCGCGGGCCTGAATGTACTCCGTTTACTCAATGAGCCAACCGCAGCGGCCATTGCTTATGGGCTCGACTCGGGCCAAGAGGGCGTGATTGCTGTGTATGATCTCGGGGGCGGGACCTTCGATATATCGATTCTCCGTCTCTCCCAAGGCGTGTTTGAAGTCATGGCCACCGGGGGCGATTCAGCACTAGGTGGGGATGATTTTGACCACCTGCTCGAGCAATGGATCTGTGATCAAGCCGGGTTTGAAACCCTCAGTGGTGATGAGCGCCGTACGGTGCTCCACGCAGCGACACAGGCTAAAATCGCATTGTCTTCCTCCGCCACTACCGACATTGACGTACTCGGTTGGCAGGGTACGCTGACACGTGACACCTTTGATGCCTTGGTCGCCCCTTTGGTTAAAAAGACCTTGATGTCGTGCCGTCGTGCGCTTAAAGACGCCGGCGTCAGTGCCGATGAAATCCTAGAAGTCGTGATGGTCGGCGGGTCAACCCGGGTACCGGCCGTTCGCCATCAAGTCGGCGACTTCTTTGGTCGTGAACCGTTAACCAGTATCGACCCAGATAAAGTGGTCGCGATAGGTGCCGCAACACAAGCGGATATTTTGGTCGGCAATAAGCCCGACTCTGACATGTTGTTGCTGGATGTGATCCCGCTTTCGCTCGGTATTGAAACCATGGGCGGCCTGGTAGAAAAAATCATTCCACGCAATACCACCATTCCTGTGGCGAAAGCCCAAGAGTTCACCACGTTTAAAGACGGTCAAACCGGCATGAAAGTGCACGTGGTACAAGGTGAACGTGAAATGGTGGATGATTGCCGCTCGTTGGCGCGTTTCTCCTTAAAAGGCATTCCACCGATGACCGCGGGGGCAGCCCATGTCCGCGTGACCTACCAAGTGGATGCCGACGGTTTGCTGTCTGTGTCGGCCATGGAAAAGTCGACTGGTGTGGCCTCGTCGATCCAGGTTAAACCGTCTTACGGGCTCAATGATGACGAAATCGCCAACATGATCAAATCATCATTTACCCATGCGGAAGAAGACAAAGATGCCCGCTATTTGGCGGAGCAACGCGTTGAAGCCGATCGGGTGATCGAAGGCCTACTGGTCGCCATGCAACAAGACGGTGACACCTTGCTCGATCATAATGAGCAACAAGCGCTCGTGAACGAAATTGAAACATTGATCGCGCTGCGTAACGGCGATGATGGCGCTGCCATTGAAGCGGGAATCAAAGCACTAGATAAAGCCAGCCAGACCTTTGCGGCACGTCGTATGGACAAATCGATTCGTAATGCGTTGGCCGGTCAATCCATTSATGAGGTGTAATCATGCCTAAGATTATTGTTCTGCCGCACCACGAGTTATGCCCAGAAGGTGCGGAACTGGAAGGGAAAGAAGGGGAGACCGTCCTCGATGTGGCGCTAAAAAATGGCATTGGCATCGAGCACGCGTGTGAAAAGTCTTGCGCGTGTACTACCTGTCACATTGTGGTTCGCGAAGGCTTTGACTCGCTCGACGAAAGTGATGAGCTTGAAGATGACATGCTCGATAAAGCATGGGGACTTGAGCCAGAGTCCCGCTTGGGCTGTCAGGCGAAAATTACCGATGAAGATCTGGTGGTCGAAATTCCACGCTACACCCTAAACCATGCAGCGGAAAATCATTAATCTAATGCTGTAACGGACGGAGAAGCAAAATGAGTTTAAAATGGACGGATTCACTCGATATTGCGATTGAGCTGTGTGACGCTTACCCAGATGTCGATCCTAAAACAGTACGTTTTACCGACTTGCATCAATGGATCACTGAACTGGATGACTTTGACGATGATCCTGAGCGCTCGAATGAACGGATTTTGGAAGCGATCATTATGTGCTGGATGGATGAGCAAGACTGAGGGCTAGCTCTCGTGAGTGATTGATAATACTTGTGTTATTGTCACCGGCTCGGCACAGTATCGACGGCCAAATAGATTTATTACCAAAAGCGGGCCCATCGGTTCGCTTTTTTTTATTCCACTGGGTGCCATGTACTCAACGTACGCTGCCCAGTCAAACACGCTGTACAGTAAAAAACAGCGCGACAGTACAAGGAGTACAAAATGTCAGAAACATTAAAAGTAACCCTGTCGCATCAGCCGGCAGCCGCGCAATGGGGCGATAATGCGCTGGTCTCTTTTGACGCCGATAAAGCGCTTATCCATGCACCGAGCGACACCAATCAACGAGATAAGGTGCAACAAGCCGCGCGTAAACTCGAGGGACAAGGTGTCCCTGCACTGACGCTGACCGGCGAGCATTGGGATCTTGAATTAGTGTGGGCCTTTTACCAAGGGCTTCGCGGTCCTAAAAATAAAGTGGCTTTTGCGCAAGCGGTCTTAAATGACACAGACACCAAGGAGTTCGAACTTCGGCAAACTGTTGGTGACTGGGTGCGCGATATTATCAACCAACCGGCAGAAGAAGTCGGTCCGCATCAGTTGGTGGCCCGCGCAGGGGAATTTGTAAAATCGATGGCACCGGAGCCGGAGCATGTCACTTACAAGATTATTTCAGGCACGGATCTGTTAGAAAAAGGCTGGCACGGCATCTATACCGTTGGACGAGGCTCTGCCCGTAAACCGACCATGTTGCAATTGGACTACAACCCGACCGGCGATCCGGATGCACCGGTTTATGCATGCTTAGTCGGAAAAGGGATCACCTTTGATTCGGGCGGCTATAGCATCAAAGGCTCAGATTTTATGACCACCATGAAAGCCGATATGGGTGGCTCGGCAACCGCGACAGGCGCATTGGCGATGGCAGTGGCGAAGGGCCTAAATAAGCGCGTGAAATTAGTGCTTTGCTGTGCAGAGAACATGATCTCAAGCAGTGCCTACAAGCTAGGTGATATTATCACTTACAAAAACGGCGTGACGGTTGAAGTATTGAATACCGACGCCGAAGGACGCTTGGTGCTCGCGGATGGTTTAATGTATGCCAGTGAGCAAAAGCCTGAACTCTTAATTGATTGCGCCACCCTGACGGGCTCAGCAAAAGCCGCATTGGGTAACGATTATCACGCATTGTTTAGCTTTGATGATAAGCTCGCCCATCGTACCCTTGAGGCGGCACAGCAAGAGGGTGAAGGAATGTGGTCTCTCCCTGTGGCTGAATTCCATCGTAAGTTACTGCCTTCTTCATTTGCTGATATTGCCAACGTATCGACAGGCGCGTACATGCCAGGTGCGAGCACGGCCGCCGCGTTTTTATCGTATTTTGTCGAAGATTACCAAAAAGGCTGGATGCACATCGACTGTTCGGGGACTTATCGTAAAGCCGCCAGTGACAAATGGGCGGTCGGTGCCACCGGGATGGGCGTGAAAACCTTGGCGCGTGTGTTATTGGATGAAGCCAAATAACCTCATCAATGAATCGGTGAGGTGTTAACGAATTTTTTGTGTGAGTTAACGCTTCACCGCATTGGTGATAGGGGCAGACAATAAAGTTTGCTAGGGTAAGCGCGTTGTTGCTCCTAGTGAGCCTGATTTAGACAGTAAAAGGACAAGCGAATGACCATTGAACGCACTTTTTCTATCGTCAAACCTGATGCCGTAGAGCGTAACTTGATTGGTACGCTTTATCAGCGTATCGAAAGTGCTGGCTTACGCATCGTGGCAGCGAAAATGTTACACCTTAGCAAAGAACAGGCTGAGGGGTTTTATGCTGAGCACCAAGGTAAACCTTTCTTTGCGTCCTTAGTCGAGTTTATGACCTCTGGACCGATTATGGTGCAGGTGTTGGAAGGTGAGGGTGCCATTAACCGTTATCGTGAGTTGATGGGCAAAACTAACCCTGAAGAAGCGGCTTGCGGGACATTGCGCGCTGACTACGCGGAAAGTATGCAATATAACTCCGTACATGGCTCGGATAGCCCAGGCTCGGCTGAACGTGAAATTGCGTATTTTTTCACCGCGGATGAGATTCATCCTCGTTGTTAACGCAAAGACGGATATAAAAGGTTTATAAAGAGGCGCGAGCCTCTTTTTTGTTTTGTTCTTCTCCTGCCTCTTACCTGAATAACCACGCTCATAGAGAGTGGAAAGTGTGATCTAAAGCCTGTACAATTTCGCGCCTTAAGCGCGTTCCGAACAGGGATCTTGACTAGATTCAAGGTGTATTCACTCGAGAACGCCAGGCCAATACCCGTGTCTTACCATATAGCTAGTTTTTACGAGGCAACCCCAATGACGACAGAGAAAGTTAATCTGCTTGATTTTGACAGGCAAGGATTGCGTGCCTATTTCGCCGATGAACTCGGTGAAAAAGCCTTCCGCGCTGACCAAGTCATGAAGTGGATGTATCATTTTGGTTGCGATGACTTCGATGAAATGAACAACATCAACAAGAAGTTACGTGAAAAACTCAAGCTTGTCGCCGAGGTTAAAGCCCCTGAGGTGAGTGAAGCGCATTACTCAAAAGATGGCACCATTAAATGGGCGATGCGAGTGGGCGGTCAAGATGTGGAAACCGTGTATATCCCTGAAGATGACCGGGCGACATTGTGTGTTTCCTCTCAGGTTGGTTGTGCGCTCGACTGCAAATTTTGCTCGACCGGTGCGCAGGGTTTTAACCGTAATTTGCGGGTTTCTGAAATTATTGGCCAGGTTTGGCGTGCCGCAAAAGAAATTGGTATCGAAAAAGAAACCGGACGCCGTCCTATTACCAATGTGGTGATGATGGGGATGGGCGAGCCGTTGCTGAACATGAAAAACCTGCTGCCATCACTCAACTTGATGCTCGATGATAATGCCTATGGCTTGTCGAAGCGTCGTGTCACGGTATCGACTTCCGGTGTGGTGTCTGGCTTGGAGCAGATGATTGGTAAAATTGATGTTGCGCTAGCGATTTCACTGCACGCGCCGAATGATGAACTGCGTAGCCAAATTATGCCGATTAACGATCGCTGGGATATCGACGCTTTCTTAGATGTGGTACATCGTTATATTGAAACCTCGAATGCCAACCGTGGCCGTGTCACGGTTGAATATATTTTGCTCGATCATGTGAATGACTACATGGAGCATGCGCGCCAACTCGCAGAGCTGTTAAAAGATACACCGGCGAAGATTAACCTGATCCCATTTAACCCGTATCCTGGATCGCCATTCAATAAACCAAGTAACTCTCGTATTGATAGGTTTATGAAAACCTTAATGGAATACGATTTTACGGTCACGGTGCGTAAAACGCGCGGCGATGATATTGATGCGGCGTGTGGCCAATTAGCCGGAGACATTGTCGACCGGACAAAACGCGCCGAAAAGCGACTGGGTGCGCAGGAGGTGATCCCTGTTCGACCCGTCTAGCATTATAGGTCTTTATAAGGGAAGAACATGGTAAAAACTGGCTGGGTATGGGTGTTGATTATCACGTTGGCAGGTTGTGCCTCGCCAGTTTCACAGCAAAACGACGCTAAGTTTGATAAGATTCAAGCGGCCGAGGCACGAATTTCGTTGGGGTTAGGTTACTTAAACAGTGATCGCTATCAACAAGCGCAGCAAAACTTGCAGCAAGCACACCAATATGCGCCTAATTACTATCGTACCTCGCTGTCTATGGCGTATTATCAACAACGTGTCGGTGAAACCGACCAAGCGGACCGTTTATATCAAAAAGCGTTATCGCAAGCGTCTAAAAAAGGCGATGTGTATAATAACTACGGTGTGTTTTTGTGCGAACAACAGCGTTTTGCTGAGGCAAAAGAAGCATTTTTGCAAGCCGTCGCACAACCGTATTATCATCGCGTGTCAGACAGTTATGAAAATGCCGCGTTCTGCCAGCTAAAAGCGGGCGAAACCAAGAGCGCGAAGGCCTTGTTGGAAAAAGCGACTGAGCATGACCCGCTGAATGTCCGCGCAGGATTACAACTTGCCAAGTTAGAGATAGAACGAGGGCAAGAGGCAGGTGCCATTACGCGTATCAAACGACTCCATAAACGCGTTGGTGCCCATCCCAGCGGATTATTATTGTTGGTCAAAGCTTATCAGCAACAAGGTAACACGGAGCGAGCTGCCCATGATGCTCAGCGATTGGCGCACCAGTTTCCAGAATCCAAAGAATATCAATTGTACTTAGCGAATGAATACTGAACAGACGGAAGAACACGCGCAAAAAGATACGCAACCTGCGCCCGGGGAAGTATTAAAGCAAGCGCGAGAAAAAATGGGCTGGAGTGTTCGCGATGTGGCTGACCGACTGCGATTGCGCGTCAGTGTCATCGAGGACCTCGAAAGCAATAATCCAGATATGGATCAACTGGCCACGTTTACGCGTGGCTATTTGCGATCCTATGCCAAGTTAATGCAAATCGACGCCGACCAGCTTCTCGGTGACAGCAATATGGAAGCAAGCAGTGCGGCAACGGTCCAGAAGATGCAAAGCTTTTCGCGCAAGACACGACGGCAAAGGAGTGAAAGCCGTTTGATGTGGTTGTCTTGGGTGATCATTGCTATTGCGGTGGGTATTACTGGCGTGTGGTATTGGCAAAATCAACAAGCCATGACATCGTTACCCACGCAGCTGGATAGCGAACAAGCCGATGAGTTAGTGACGACCCCTTCTGACCAAGACAGTGCTGTGATTGCGGCCGAGCCCCAACCGACCACCGATGAACTCGACACTGAGCCTGCTAAAGCTGTCGATGCGCCGCAGCCGGTAGAATCCGCGGCCAAAGCCAGTGACGAGGGGCAATCGAATCCTGTGTCTACCTCTGATGAGGCAACAGCCGCTAAGACACAAATGGAGGCGCAAACGACTGACGCAGCGAGTCGTCAGGAAACAGCACAAGCGCCAGTGACGGATCCGGCAGCAAAAACAACCGCAAGCGCCAACGAAAACCGCCTGGTCATGACCTTTACTGGCGATTGCTGGATTGATGTGCGTGATGCCAATGGCGAACGCTTGGCGACAGGAATAAAAGCTGAAGGTGAGCAAATTACCTTAACTGGCGAAACGCCGTACCAATTGGTACTTGGGGCGCCAAGTGTGGTGAACATTACCTTTAATGGCGACAATATTGATCTTGATGGCTACCCAACCGGGCAAGTGGCTCGGTTGCGCCTTCCGCAGTAATCAGAGAACGTCAATATGCACAACGAAAATCCGATTAAACGTCGTCCGTCCAAACGTATCAATGTGGGCAATGTGCCGATTGGTGATGGTGCGCCCATTGCAGTGCAATCAATGACCAATACGCGCACCACGGATGTTGAGGCGACCGTGGCGCAAATAAAAGCGCTCGAAAATGTGGGTGCAGACATTGTTCGCGTGTCGGTCCCCACTATGGATGCCGCTGAAGCCTTCAAAACAATTAAAGCGCAAACGTCGATCCCGCTAGTGGCAGATATTCATTTTGACTATCGTATCGCGCTTAAAGTCGCTGAATACGGTGTCGATTGTTTGCGGATCAACCCTGGGAATATCGGTAAAGAAGAGCGCATCCGTGCGGTGGTCGATGCTGCTCGCGATAAAAATATCCCGATTCGAATTGGTGTTAACGGTGGCTCGCTAGAACGTGATCTCCAGGAAAAATACGGTGAGCCAACGCCAGACGCGCTGGTAGAATCCGCGATGCGTCATGTTGATATTCTCGATCGACTCAACTTCGACCAATTTAAAGTCAGTGTGAAAGCATCAGACGTTTTTTTAGCGGTGGAATCCTACCGCAAATTAGCACAACAGATTGAGCAACCTCTTCACCTCGGGATCACCGAAGCAGGTGGTGCGCGCGCAGGGGCGGTAAAATCATCGGTTGGGCTAGGCATGTTACTCGCTGAAGGTATTGGCGATACGTTGCGTGTGTCGTTAGCGGCCGATCCTGTTGAAGAAATTAAAGTTGGGTTTGATATTCTTAAATCCCTCCGAATTCGCTCACGCGGGGTGAATTTTATCGCCTGCCCAAGCTGCTCTCGTCAGGAATTTGACGTCATCGGCACCGTGAATGCGCTTGAACAGCGCGTAGAAGATATTCTGACGCCAATGGACGTTTCAATCATTGGTTGCGTTGTCAATGGCCCAGGCGAAGCCGAAGCGTCACATCTTGGCCTTGCTGGTGGCAACAAGCGCAGTGCTTATTATCTCGACGGCAAACGTCAAAAAGAGCGCTTTACCAATGACAACTTGGTGGATGAGTTAGAAGCAAAAATCCGCGCCAAAGCGGCGATGATGGATGATCGCAACCGCATCAAGGTGTCTCAAATCGATCAAGAAGGCTAAGCCATCAGGCTGCCTTTTCCCCTTTTATATATGATATCGGTAACGGAAGTTAACGTGGCTAAAACAATTCAAGCAATCCGAGGCATGAATGACTGCCTCCCTTCTCAATCTCCTTTGTGGCAGAAGCTCGAAAATACGATTAAACAGGTCGTCAGTGCCTATGGCTACAGTGAAGTACGTATGCCTATCGTCGAAGCAACACATCTGTTTAGCCGTGCGATTGGTGAAGTGACCGACGTTGTCGAAAAAGAAATGTACACCTTTGATGATCGAAACGGTGACAGCCTAACGCTACGACCTGAAGGCACGGCGGGTTGTGTCCGCGCAGGGATCGAAAACGGCTTGCTCTATAACCAGGAACACCGTTTGTGGTATACCGGGCCAATGTTCCGTCATGAGCGTCCACAAAAAGGCCGCTATCGTCAATTTCATCAATTTGGAGTGGAAGTGTTTGGCTTGAATGGCCCTGACGTTGATGCCGAATTGATCATGATGACGGCCCGGATGTGGCGTGAGCTGGGAATTGCTGAACACGTACGTTTAGAACTTAACTCCATTGGTTCGCCGCAAGCGCGTGCAGATTATCGCCAAGCTCTGGTCGATTTTCTGATGCAGCACGAATCGGTGTTGGATGAGGACAGTAAACGTCGCATGCAGACCAATCCGCTACGTGTATTAGATACCAAAAACGCGGATATTCAGGCGATTCTTGTTGACGCGCCAAAGCTCAGTGATTATCTGGATGACGAGTCAAAACAACATTTTGCTGGATTGTGTGAACTCTTGGACGCGGCAGGTATCGAATACCAAGTGAATCACCGTCTAGTACGTGGACTTGATTATTACAACCGCACGGTCTTTGAGTGGATTACCGATAGCTTAGGCGCGCAGGGCACGGTGTGTGGCGGCGGCCGCTACGATGGTTTGGTCGAACAACTCGGTGGTAAGGCAACACCGGCGGTCGGGTTTGCAATGGGCCTTGAGCGCTTAGTCTTGATGCTCGAAAACCTGAGCCAAGATGATATCCGCCCAGTGGTGGATGTATACATGGTGACGGCAGGCGAGGGCGCCTTAGCCGCTGGGATGAAACTAGCCGAAAACCTGCGTGAGCAAGTGCCGGGGTTACGCGTTATGTCGCACTTTGGTGGTGGCAGTTTTAAAAAGCAATTTAAACGTGCAGATAAAGTCGGCGCATCCGTCGCATTGGTTTTGGGCGAAGACGAAGTCGCTAATCAAACGGTAGCGCTAAAAGATTTAAAAGGCGGCGAGCAACAAACTCTGAAGCAGGATCAGATCGCTGCGACATTAAAAGCATTGATTTAGAGAGGACAGATCGTGGACGTCTACACCACAGAAGAGCAGCAAGTTGAAGCCATTAAAAAGTGGTGGCGAGATAACGGGAAAGCGGTTGTAATCGGCGCCGTTGTCGGCTTAGGTGCCTTGTACGGCTGGCGTTATTTCCAGTCGCAACAGGTCGAAAGTAAGGAACAAGCCTCTCAACAATACGAACAAACTTTGAACAGCATCGAGCGCGGTGATGGCACGGCACTGAGCCAGCTCGAGGGGCATGAAGGTTATCAAGCGCTGGCGGCACTTAACCTGGCAAAGAAACAGGTTGAACAGGGAGAGCTAGACAGTGCACGTAAACAGCTGCAAACGGCCCAGCAAGCGGTAAATGATGATGCGCTCTATGGGTTAGTAACCACGCGTTTAGCGCGTGTGAACGCGGAGCTGGGTCACTATGACGCGGCACTGAGTGAACTGGATAAAGTGACCGCTTCAAGTTGGACAGCCAAAGTACAGGAAATTCGCGGTGATATTTTGCTTCGCCAAGGGGACAGTGAGGCCGCTCGTGATGCCTATACCGCCTCGCTTGAGGCAGGAGCGAGTCCAACCGTCACGATGAAGCTTGATAACCTCAGTCAATAAGGGCGTGGTATGAAAAAAGGATTATGGCGCATAGCCGCTGTGGCCACGACTTTGGCGATACTGACCGGTTGTGCGGGTGAAGAAGATGTTGTGCAAATGGCACCATTACCCACGGTAACGGATAAAATTGCATCATCACAGATTTGGCAAGCCCAAGTCGGTGATGGTGTCGGGCAATATTATTCGGCCCTTCAACCGACGGTCGCGTACGACAAGGTATTCGCCGCTGACCGCCAGGGAGCAGTGGCTGCGTTTGATCTTGAAAGCGGCGAGCGTATTTGGCAGCAGTCGGTGCAAACTGAGACGCCAGCGTTGTTATCTGGTGGGCTGAGTGCGTCCTACGGTAAGGTGTATGTTGGCGGAGAAACCGGCGAACTGTATGCCTTGGATGCTGAAACAGGCGAGCGCCTTTGGCAGCAAAATGTGAACGGTGAAATCCTGGCCAAGCCTTTGGTCGACGATGGTATGGTGATCGTTAATACCAGCCGCGGTGAGTTGGTTGCGCTTGATGCGGAATCCGGTGAACCTCAGTGGAGTAACGCCAATGATGTCCCTAATCTAAGTTTGCGCGGCGAGAGTGCCCCCGTTACCGTCTCAGGCGGTGTATTCTGGGGGATGGCGAATGGTCGTCTTGGCGCCGCGATGATCGAAACAGGTCGCTCTATTTGGCAAATTCCGATTTCGACACCCAAAGGGGCGACCGAAATTGATCGTCTTGTAGATGTGGATGCGACCCCTGTGATTGATGGCGACCGTTTGTATGCCGTGGGCTATAATGGGCAGTTAGTGTCGATTGATTTACGCTCGGGAAAAGCAGCATGGAAGCGTGATTTTTCATCGGCCAACGATTTTATTGCGGCGGGTAATAGCCTTTATTTAATTGATGATAAAGACAATATTGTCGCATTAGATGCACGTAATGGTTTAGAGAAATGGCGCAACAGTGAGTTAGCGTATCGCATATTAACTGCGCCAGCGGTAAGTGATGGCTATCTTGTGGTTGGAGATAGCCAAGGGTACTTGCATTGGCTCGATCCAGAAACCGGGGATTTTGTTGCCCAGCAATCGCTTGAAGGCGAGGGTATTGCGGTGGCGCCCGTGCAAACCGATAATGGCTATATCGTGATAACACGCGATGGCCAATTGAGAAAGCTGGCTATCGACTAGTATCAGCCACCCAGTTTTATATTTAGGCTCCTGGCTGTATAGACAGTTGGGAGCCTTGTTTATTGATAAGAGAATGAAAATTAAGAGGTCTACATGATTCCTGTTATAGCCCTAGTAGGGCGCCCGAATGTGGGAAAATCGACGCTCTTTAACCGTCTTACCCGCACGCGCGATGCATTAGTAGCGGATTTTCCGGGACTGACCAGGGATCGAAAATACGGCAAGGCATTGCTGGATGAGCACGAATTTATCGTGATCGACACCGGCGGGATTGATGGTACAGAAGAGGGTGTAGAAACCAAAATGGCCGAACAATCGCTTGCTGCGATTGAAGAAGCCGACGTGGTGCTATTTATGGTGGACGGGCGTGCAGGATTAACACCTGCTGATCGGGATATTGCTCAACATATCCGTGTCCGCGAAAAAACCAGCTTTTTGGTCGTCAACAAAGTAGACGGTATTGACCCAGATACCGCAACCGCAGACTTTTGGCAATTAGGCATGGACAACATGTATCAAATTGCTGCCGCACACGGTCGTGGGGTCAGCGGATTGATTAATCGTGCTCTGACGCCCTTTGCCGAACAAGCGCTACAGCAAGCGCAGGAAGAGACAGGTCTGGTTGACCTGACCGATGAGCAAGATGACATCGATGATCAAGACAACCCGACCGCGAACACAGAAGAGCAGGCAGAAAATGAGTACGCCTACCTTCAATCACTGCCGATTAAAATTGGTATTATAGGTCGCCCCAATGTGGGTAAATCGACCTTGACCAATCGCATGCTCGGTGAAGAACGCGTCGTCGTTTACGATATGCCGGGGACCACACGAGACTCCATTTATATCCCGATGGAGCGCGATGGACGCGAGTACGTGATGATTGATACGGCCGGTATACGTCGTCGTAAACATGTCAGTGAAAAAGTTGAAAAGTTTTCTGTTATTCAAACACTTAAGGCTATCGAAGACGCGAACGTCGTGCTGCTAGTGATTGATGCTCGAGAAAATATATCTGATCAAGACTTGAGCTTGTTAGGGTTTGCCTTGAATGCGGGCCGTTCGATCGTGTTGGCGGTCAACAAGTGGGATGGCTTAGATAGCGAGATTAAAACGCGGGTGAAATCCGAGCTGGATCGTCGCCTTGGTTTTGTCGACTTTGCACGCGTTCACTTTATTTCTGCGTTGCATGGTACCGGTGTCGGTCACTTGTTTGAGTCCATTCAAGAAGCCTATCAGTCGGCGACCAAACGTGTCGGCACCGCGATGCTAACCCGTATTTTGAAAATGGCGCAAGATGACCATCAGCCTCCAATGATACGTGGCCGCCGAGTGAAGCTAAAATATGCACACGCCGGTGGATATAACCCACCCATTGTGGTCGTCCATGGTAACTTGGTGAGTGAGTTGCCAGACTCCTATAAGCGCTATCTGATGAATTATTATCGTCGAACCTTAGACATTATGGGCACACCGATAAAGATTCAGTTCCAGAACAGTGAAAACCCGTATGAGGGTAAAAAAGAAAAGCTGACGTTATCTCAGTCACGTCAACGCAAACGCTTGATGGACATGGTTAAAAACCGCAATAAGAAGTAAACGAAAGCCCAGCCTTGATGCTGGGCTTTTTTGATCCCGCCTACTTTTAACGATCCAAACCTGGATCTTGAATTTATCATTGGTGATCATAATCACATTAAAGCCACGTCGTCTGTGATGTCGTGGATCTTAGCTTATCGCGTGACTGCGCAGGTTTTGAGCGGCGATAATTGCATCACCCCTTCACGCTACTCTCATTTCATTTATGCTGGATCTTTAATTTACAACGCTAGTCTTTAGTTTTTTATATCGATAAAAATCCAAATGCAGAACATGTAACTTATGCTTTCGGGAAGTGTATTGATAAATATTCTTTTCAGGGTAGGAAGCTGATCAAGGGGAATTAACCCCAAGATCGCTCGATCGCTTACTGATCGGTTAGATGTGTATTGTACAGAGTTTAATCAGCCGACTGACTTGGATGACGCTGTTGTACCACGCTGGTGATCTCGCCGTTACTGAGCTGGGTGCGCAGGATATCGCCTTCATGCAGTTGATTGATGTTATTAATAATTCGCCCATCACTGTCACGGCTAATCGAATAGCCACGAGAGAGCGTCGCTAATGGACTGACGGCATCCAAGGTCGCCACCAAGGTCAAAAGTCGCTGCTGCGCGTGTGACAATTGTGAGTTCATCGCGTGGACGAGACGTTGATGGTATTGCGCCAATTGAGCCTGATGTTGATGAATACGATGCTCAGGCGTCACGCGTTGTAACCGGCTATCCAGGGCATTAAGCTGGTGGTTATATCGTGAAAGCTGTTTCGTCAGTCCTTGGTGAATGCGCCTTTGCAGCTCATCAATATGCTGACTTTGCTGTTGCAGACGACGACGGGGGTGTTGGTGAGACAAACGGTGTTCGTGTTGCGTCAGTGCCCGTTGCTGGCGATAAAGTAGCGTGCCGATCGCGTTTTTAAGCGCTTGCTCGCGCTGCTGATATTGCTGCAAGCGATAACTAAGATCACGGCTAACAAGCTCTGCGGCAGCTGATGGGGTGGGGGCGCGAACATCGGCAACAAAGTCAGCAATGGTCACATCCACTTCATGGCCTACGGCACTGACGATGGGGATCTGACTCGCGGCGATAGTACGGGCGACGATTTCTTCATTAAAGCACCATAAATCCTCGAGTGACCCACCGCCACGACCAACAATCAGTACGTCACACTCATGACGGCTATTGGCGCGCCCGATCGCTTGCGCTATCGATACTGCCGCATCTTGCCCTTGCACCAGGGTCGGATAAATCACCACCGGCAGGCTAGGGTCCCGTCTTTTAAGTACATTCAGAATATCATGCAAGGCAGCGCCGGTTTTAGAGGTGATTATGCCAACGCGCTTCGGTTGGTCGGGCAAAGCTTGCTTAGCGGTTTGTGCGAATAACCCTTCTGCGGCTAACGCTTGTTTACGTTGCTCAAACGCCTGCTGCAGTCGTCCATCGCCTTCGGGCTGCATGCTTTCTAAGATTAGCTGATAGTCGCCGCGAGGCTCGTACATAGACACGCGTGCACGTACCAATACCTGATCGCCGTTTTTAGGTTTGAACATCACGCGGCGATTGTTACCACGGAACATCGCACATTTGACTTGGCTTTGGTTATCTTTCAACGATAAATACCAGTGACCAGATGTTGCGGCGGTAAAATTAGAGATTTCCCCCGTGAGCCAGACGATACCGATGTTTTTTTCCAAGCAAAGACGTACTTCGGCATTTAAGCGAGAGACGGAAAGAATATTTCGGTTGTTAGCGGTCACGATCTCGGTCCCTTTCAATAAGCTTGTCAGCATACTACCTGTCGCATTCCGGTATGCCAAATAGACCTAGAGCAATCGGTTGCGAAAAAGTCTCGCGGATATATGTTGATAAATCAACCGACTAAATCTGAGTTGCCCAACAAACAGACATTCTTAGTAAAAATCGATAGCCAAACGTTTGCGCTGCACGTATAATTCTGCGGCAATATTTTGTTCCCCTTCACAACTTTTAGTGTGAGATATTGCAATGCTGAGAATCGCAAAAGAAGCGTTAACCTTTGACGATGTACTCCTCGTCCCTGCCCACTCAAATGTACTCCCTAACCATGCGGATCTGCGGACCCAATTGACCCGTTCAATTAGCCTGAACATCCCTGTGCTCTCTGCAGCAATGGATACAGTGACCGAAGCCCGTTTGGCCATCGCATTGGCACAAGAAGGCGGCCTTGGCTTTATCCATAAAAATATGACCATCGAGCAGCAAGCCGAGCAAGTGCGCTTGGTGAAAATCTATGAAGCGGGCATGGTGTCTAACCCGGTTACGGTGACGCCTGAGATGACCATTGCCGATGTCAAAGCCTTGACCGAACGCAATGGCTTTGCCGGTTATCCAGTGGTGAATAAACAAAAAGAGCTAGTTGGCATTATTACAGGACGCGACGTACGTTTTGTCTCAGATCTTAGCAAACGTGTTGAAGATGTGATGACCCCTCAGTCTCGTCTCGCCACCGTGCGTGAGGGCGCTGAGCGTGAGCAAGTGCAACAGTTGATGCAGCAGCATCGTGTCGAAAAAATTCTGGTCGTCAACCAAGACCATCACCTCAGCGGCATGATCACCGCCAAAGATTTCCAGAAAGCGGAAAGCAAGCCTAACGCCTGTAAAGACGAACAAGGTCGTTTGCGTGTCGGTGGTGCCGTCGGCGCAGGGGCGGGCAATGAAGAGCGTATCGCGGCCTTGGTGGAAGCGGGAATCGATGTGTTACTTATTGACTCATCACACGGCCACTCTGAGGGCGTCCTACAACGTATTCGTGATGCCAGAGCCTCGTACCCGCACTTACAAATTGTGGGCGGTAACGTTGCCACTGCCGAGGGCGCACGTGCCTTGATTGACGCGGGTGTGGATGCCGTAAAAGTCGGTATTGGCCCAGGCTCTATTTGTACCACGCGTATCGTCACTGGCGTGGGTGTGCCGCAAATTACCGCGATCAGTGATGCCGCTGCCGTCGCGCAAGAGTATGGTATTCCGGTAATTGCCGATGGCGGTATTCGTTTCTCGGGTGACTTGTGTAAAGCCATTGCTGCCGGCGCATCCTGTGTGATGGTGGGCTCAATGCTCGCCGGTACCGAAGAGTCTCCGGGTGAAGTCGAGCTTTACCAAGGCCGCGCGTACAAATCTTATCGCGGTATGGGCTCAGTGGGCGCCATGTCAAAAGGCTCATCTGACCGTTACTTCCAAAGCGATAACGCCGCCGATAAGTTGGTGCCTGAAGGCATAGAAGGGCGCGTTGATTACAAAGGCATGATGAAAGAGATCATCCACCAACAAATGGGCGGGTTGCGTTCAAGCATGGGCTTAACGGGCTCTGCCACCATAGAAGAGATGCGCACTAACGCGCAGTTTGTTCGCGTGACCGGCGCGGGCATGAAAGAATCACACGCGCATGATGTCACCATTACTAAAGAAGCGCCGAACTATCGCCTCGGCTAAAGACATCACTACCGCGATGCATTTGAGAGGGGAGCACAGCTCCCCTTTGTTCCACTTAATTGAGAAAGCCAGATAATGACCCAGAACATTCATGCTCAACGTATTTTGATCCTTGATTTTGGCTCCCAGTACACCCAGTTGATTGCGCGCCGTGTCCGTGAAATTGGTGTGTATTGTGAGCTTTGGAGCTGGGATGTCGATGAGCAAGACATTCGTGACTTTGCTCCCAACGGCATCATCCTATCCGGTGGCCCAGAGAGCGTGGCAGAAGCCAACTCGCCACGTGCACCGCAATATGTCTTTGACGCAGGCGTGCCTGTGTTGGGCGTATGCTATGGCATGCAGACCATGGCTGAGCAGCTTGGTGGTAAGGTTGCGGGCTCTGAGCATCGCGAGTTTGGCTACGCGCAAGTAAAACGCGTTGGCCAGAGCGCACTGTTTGATGGCATTGAAGATGCTATTGCCGATGATGGTCACCCACTTTTAGATGTGTGGATGAGCCACGGCGATAAAGTGGTCGCGATTCCGGAAGATTTTGTCAAAATCGCTGAAACAGATACCTGTCCGTTTGCAGCAATGGCCAACGAAGATAAACGTTTTTATGGTGTTCAGTTTCACCCAGAAGTGACGCACACGCGCCAAGGCAAACGGATGCTTGAGCAGTTTGTGATGCAAATCTGCCAGTGCGAGCGTTTGTGGACACCGGCAACCATTATTGACGATGCGATTGAGCGTATTCGTGAGCAAGTGGGGGATGACGAGGTGATCCTTGGCTTGTCTGGCGGCGTCGATTCTTCTGTAGTGGCTATGCTGGTTCACCGTGCGATTGGCGATAAGCTCACGTGTGTGTTCGTTGATAACGGCCTGCTGCGCCTTAACGAAGGTGAGCAAGTGCTGGAAATGTTCGGTGATCACTTTGGGTTGAACATTATTCATGTCAATGCGGAAGACCGCTTCCTTAATGCCTTGAAAGGTGAAGCCGATCCCGAAGCGAAGCGTAAAATCATTGGCCGGGTGTTTGTCGAAGTGTTCGACGAGCAAGCGAGTAAAATGGACAATGCTAAATGGCTGGCGCAAGGCACCATCTACCCAGACGTGATCGAATCGGCGGCTTCGAAAACCGGTAAAGCGCATGTGATCAAATCACACCACAACGTCGGTGGCTTACCGGAAGAGATGGAAATGGGTCTGGTTGAGCCACTCAAAGAGCTGTTCAAAGACGAAGTGCGTAAAATCGGCCTTGAGCTAGGCTTACCGTACCACATGCTTTACCGCCATCCCTTCCCAGGGCCAGGCTTAGGCGTGCGCGTGCTAGGCGAGATTCAAAAAGAATATTGCGATCTGCTACGTCGCGCTGACGCGATTTTTATCGAAGAGCTGCGCAATGCTGACCTCTACGAGAAAGTCTCGCAAGCCTTCGCGGTGTTCCTGCCGGTTCGCTCGGTAGGTGTGATGGGCGATGGCCGTAAATACGATTGGATCATTGCGTTGCGTGCCGTCGAAACCATCGACTTTATGACCGCGCACTGGGCACACCTGCCATACGATTTCCTTGGCAAAGTGTCGAACCGCATCATCAACGAAGTCGACGGCATCTCCCGCGTGGTTTACGACGTCTCCGGCAAACCGCCTGCGACGATTGAGTGGGAATAAGCGTTTGAGAAAGTAAAACGCTAGTTTAACGACATAAAGCCCATGCCTAGCGTGGGCTTTTTTGTTTCTAAATGTTTCATTGCTGTCTGTAAGCATCCGTTTTTTGTGCTGCTTTTCTAACTTTAAAGGAATTTAACATTGGGTTAACTGGCTTACTTATGGCTAACTATGCTGATTTTTGCTTTACTGACGATAATTTGTCATTTTATTGTCATTAAAGCCTGCTGGATCAGGTAAGCCAAAACACAACATCGAAAATAATGGAGTTCCCAGTGAGTCAACACATTAATCCAGCAACCGATACAGGCCGACCGCGCGGCATGGATCGGTTTTTAAATATGATAGAGCGTGCGGGTAACCGGATCCCAGATCCTGCCTTATTGTTTTTCTGGGGCCTGGTGACGGTTTGGGTGCTCTCCGCTCTTTTGTCACAAATCACGTTTAATTCTGTTCACCCATTGACCGGGGACACCGTCCAAGTCAAAAACCTGCTCACCGGTGATGCGCTCGCCCACTTTTTAGCCAATATGGTTGACACTTTTACAGGTTTTGCGCCGCTTGGGATTGTATTGGTTGCGATGTTAGGGGTGGGTGTGGCTGATCAGTCAGGCTTTATCACCACCGGTTTGAAGAAAATGCTGAGTGTGACGCCGAAGCAAGCACTCACACCCATGCTAATTTTGGTGGCGATCGTGTCACACACGGCGGCGGATGCAGGCTATGTACTGGTGATCCCACTCGGCGGGATTATCTTCCACGCGGCGGGGCGTCATCCGCTAGCGGGGATTGCCGCCGCTTTTGCTGGGGTGTCGGGAGGCTTCTCGGCCAACTTTATTCCGTCTGGCATTGATCCTTTGCTGGCAGGCTTTACCGAGTCGGCCGCACACGTGTTGGATGACAGCTACCAAGTTAATCCCCTCGCTAACATCTACTTTACGGGCTTGTCGTCGATTTTAATCGTGGCGCTGGGCTGGTTTGTGACTGAGAAAATTGTCGAGCCACGCTTAAATCGCACTCCGATTGATGAGGATGCCGAAGAGGCGCCTGATCTGGGCTCATTCACCACCATTGAAGGGAAGGCCTTTAATCGTGCAGGTTTGGCGATGCTGGCCGGGATTGCCGCGCTGGTGGCGGCCTCATGGCCGGAAGCCTCGCCGCTTCGTTCACCGGCGGGCGAGCTCACCGCCTTTGATGCACCGATTATGCAATCGATCGTGCCGCTCATTTTTGTGCTGTTTATTATTCCAGGCATTGTGTACGGCAAAACCGCAGGCACCTTTAAAACCAGCCAAGATGTGATTAAATCCATGTCTGACACCATGGCGACCATGGGCGCTTATATGGTGATGGCATTTTTCTGTGCGCAATTCTTAGCCGCATTCACCCAATCAAATATTGGTACCTTGTTAGCGCTGAATGGCGCGGAGCTATTGCAGTCAATGAACCTGCCAGGTGAGATGACGATTGTGGGGATGATTTTGCTCACCGCACTCGTGAACCTGTTAATCGGTTCTGCGTCAGCGAAATGGGGTCTGATTGGACCGATTTTGGTGCCAATGCTGATGGTTGTCGGTATTTCCCCTGAATTGTCACAAGCGGCCTATCGTGTCGGGGATTCCGTTTCGAACATTATCTCGCCATTAATGGTGTTCTTCCCACTCGTTGTGGTGTATTGCCAGCGCTATGTTAAAGCAACAGGCATTGGCACCGTGGCGTCAATGATGATCCCTTATTCATTGACCATGCTGGTGGGCTGGACCTTGTTCTTGCTAGCGTACTGGGCATTCGGATTGCCACTGGGTATTCAAGCAAGCTATCAGTACCTGGTGCAATAACGATCACATAGAGCGCGTATCGTCTATCATGACGTTGCAGACACAAGCCGGCCTTCGAGCCGGCTTATTTGTGTCGTATACTAGCGATGAATGACATAGCCAATAAATCGAGGTTGGAATGAACGAGTCACAAACGTCGGATACGATTCACGACGTTTATATGCGCCAGGCGATCACACTGGCCGACAATGCTGAGCAAGAAGGTGAAGTGCCTGTCGGCGCCGTGGTGGTGTATCAAGGTGAGGTTGTGGGCACAGGGTGGAACCGAACCATTACCCAGCATGATGCCACTGCCCATGCCGAAGTGATGGCCTTACGCCAAGCCGGCCAAGTGCTGGGTAATTATCGCCTATTAGACGCGGATCTTTATGTGACACTCGAACCGTGCCCGATGTGTGCGGCGGCGATGGTGCATGGCCGTGTCAGAAAGGTGTATTTTGGCGCGCCGGATCCCAAAACCGGCGCGGCTGGCTCGGTGATGAACCTACTCAGTTATGAAGAGGTAAATCATCATGTGCAAAGCGAGGGTGGGGTATTAGAGGCTGAGTGCCGTGCGCAACTGCAAGCGTTTTTCCGCCGTCGTCGTGCTGAAAAAAAGGCTGCAAAAAAGACAGCCCGTGGTGAGGCCTCTATTGTGTCGTCTGATTCAGACCAAGCGTCTTAAAACGCCTCATCAAACGCGGCAAACTCACGAATTGCAAACGCGCGTTGGCGCCATAGTACTTTCTTGTGCATATTTTGGCGCATGCGCTTGCGACGGTTGGCCGATGAAATATTGTTTTTACGAAAGCTTTGTTTCACCAGCCGTTTTTTTGGCACCATAGGATCCTCATTGCGGTTGCTTTTCTGATTGCGATATTGGGTTTTGTTCAGAGCCCTCTGGCGTAGTATCCGGCGCTGGTTCAGCAACTTGCTCGGAGGATGGCTCGGGCGCAATGATGGTTTGCAGCCCACCGAGCGATTCGACTTGCTGACTGTCCAGCGACTCTATATGTGCTTTTTCATAGCCTAGAATACTCTGATAATAACGGCGAATATTCTCAACATAGCTTAGCGCTTCATAGCCACGTGCATAGCCGTATCGTGTTTGCGTGTAATATTGGCGCTTAGCGAGCAAGGGAAGGCGCTGTTTCACATCACTCCACGAGTTAGGATTGGCGCCTTGCGCTTCAGTGAGTCGCCGCGCATCCATCATATGACCAAAGCCAATGTTATAAGAGGCGAAAGCAAACCAAATCCGCTCGTGTGGGTTAACACTGTCGGGAATCCGGTCGAGCATACGCTGCAGGTAGAGTGAGCCGCCTTTGATGCTTTGTTCTGGATCCAGACGGTTGCGCACGCCGACGGATTTAGCGGTCGGTAACGTCAGCATCATCATCCCACGTACCCCTGTGGGAGATATGGCGCGTGGATTCCAGTGTGATTCTTGATACGACAAGGCAGCAAGCAGGCGCCAATCAAAATCGTTTGCATGCTTTTTGAAAAGGTGCTCCCACTGCGGGAGTTTGCTTTCTATGGCGCGCAAAAATGCGCGGGTATCAACGTAATCAAATTGATTCACGTGGCCAAAATACTTTTCTTCTAAAATTGCCAAGTCACCGGTTTGGTTCAGCTCACCAAAAAAATTCACCATCAGGGCATAGGCGCTGCTGTCGCCCTGTTTTTTCATAAACCAGGCGACGGGCTCATCTTCACTCAGAGCCATGGCGACGGCAATATCAGGTTGGGTGCGTTGCATTAAGGCAATATCGACGGAGTCGGCAATGGTAAAATCGATATCACCGTCTGCAACCTGTTTAAGCAGTTCATCGTCGTCGGCGTCTTGCACAACTTTCCAGCTTAAATCGGGGTGATCGTTTTTAAGCGATTGTAAGGTGAGATCGTGACTCGAACCTTCCACTACCGCCATTACCGCGTTCTCGCGGTTAAAATCGCCAACATCGCGAGGGCGCCAATGTCCCTTTTTATACACCACTTGTTGGCTGACAAAATAGTAGGCGGGGCCGGGGCGAAATTGGGCCWAGCGTTGGTCGGTAATGGTGAGTCCTGCAGCAATTAAATCGACATCACCGCGCTCTAATGCAGGAAAGAGGCCGGATAACGTATAGGTCGGCACCATTTCCAGCTTTACGCCAAGCTTGTCAGCAAAACGTGATGCAAGTTCGTAATCCAGCCCGGTCGGGCCATCGGGACCAATATAATAAGAAAGTTCGTTATTGAGTGTTCCGACTCTTAGCACGCCGCGGTCGCGGATTTTTTCCAGTACGGTGCGATCGTCGAAGTGCCAATCACACCCCGTTAATACCAGGCTAACTACCAGCACGACAAGGCTAGTCATCCATGATTTCAGAGAAAAGTCACGCTGTATCAAAGGCTGTCGCTCGCAGTTGCTGGCTAGCGTGGTAGTGCTAGCGATGATCGATAGACGCCACATTCTACGTGAATAGGTTGGATACGGATAGAGGGAAAATTTTTTGCGCAAACGGTTGCGTCAGGTGTGTTGTCGCTAAGGATTTTGCCCTATAATGGCCGCCGTCTGCTTAAAAGGCCAGCGAAAACGCATTTTTGCGTGTTCAAACCACTGCGGTCAAGAGCGTGGTGATACCCAAGTTATCGTGCCAGGATGCGTCAATTTGGGTATACCCTTTCATTTACCGCTAACGAGAGACGTACGCACATGGATATTTTGCGTGGTTCCCCCGCACTGTCTGAGTTTCGTGTCAATAAACTACTGGCCAGCTGCCAAGCGCATCAGTTACCGGTCACGGCACTGTATGCTGAGTTTATTCATTTCGCTGATTTGCATCACCCTTTGGATAGCGCGAGTCGCGAGAAGCTCGAAAAGCTGCTGACTTACGGACCCACTTTACCGCCGCACGCACCTGAAGGGACGCTGTTTCTCGTTACGCCTCGTCCCGGCACCTTGTCGCCGTGGTCATCCAAAGCAACCGATATTGCCCATAACTGTGGCTTGGACGCGGTGAAACGCTTGGAGCGCGGTACCGCGTACTATATTCAGTTATCTGCTCCTTTGACCAGTGAGCAACATGCAACCTTAATCGGGTTGTTGCACGATCGGATGATGGAAACGGTATTTAGTGAGCTTGAGGCCGCTGAGGTGCTGTTTGAACAAGCGGAACCTGCGCCGATGCACAGCGTGGACATTCTCGTGGGTGGTCGAGCCGCTTTGACTGAGGCGAACCAAGTCTTAGGATTGGCTCTGGCAGAAGACGAAATTGACTATCTGGTTGAGAACTTTACCCAGCTGGGGCGTAACCCCAACGACATCGAACTGATGATGTTTGCGCAAGCCAACTCAGAGCACTGCCGCCACAAAATCTTTAACGCCGACTGGACCATTGATGGTGAAAAGCAGCCTAAATCGCTGTTTAAGATGATCAAAAACACCTATGAGCAAACCCCAGATAACGTGCTGTCGGCGTATAAAGACAACGCGGCCGTAATGACGGGCTCAAACGTCGGACGCTTTTTCCCGACGCCAGAGAGCTACAGCTATCAGTATCACCATGAACCCGCCCATATTTTGATGAAGGTGGAAACCCACAACCACCCCACCGCGATTTCACCGTGGCCAGGGGCCGCGACCGGCTCTGGCGGTGAGATTCGTGACGAGGGTGCGACCGGTGTCGGCGGTAAACCCAAAGCAGGGTTGGTCGGTTTTTCCGTCTCTAATCTGAAAATCCCGGGCTTTATTCAGCCGTGGGAGCGAGACTATGGCAAGCCTGAGCGCATTGCCACTGCGCTCGATATTATGCTGGAAGGCCCGCTAGGCGGTGCGGCGTTTAATAACGAATTTGGCCGTCCTAACTTGCTGGGCTACTTCCGTACCTATGAGCAATCAGTGACCTCGCATGCCGGTGAGGAAGTGCGCGGCTACCACAAGCCGATCATGCTCGCAGGCGGAATGGGCAACATCCGCGACGGCCATGTGCAAAAAAGTGAGATTGACGTGGGGGCCAAACTGATTGTGTTAGGTGGCCCGGCGATGAACATCGGTCTTGGTGGCGGAGCAGCATCGTCGATGGCATCCGGCCAGTCGGCGGAAGACTTGGACTTTGCCTCGGTACAACGTGAGAATCCAGAAATGGAACGCCGTTGCCAAGAGGTGATTGATCGCTGCTGGCAGCTTGGCGAGGATAACCCAATTGCCTTTATCCACGATGTGGGCGCGGGTGGCCTTTCAAATGCGATGCCAGAGCTAGTTGATGATGGCGGCCGCGGCGGGTGTTTTAACTTACGTGATATTCCGAATGATGAGCCGGGAATGAGCCCGCTCGCCATTTGGTGTAACGAGTCACAAGAGCGTTACGTCTTGGCGGTCAAACCCGAAAACCTGGCGCTTTTCGAAGCCTTGTGCGAGCGTGAACGCGCCCCGTACGCGGTGATTGGTGATGCCACCGACGCGCGTCACCTGTCGCTTGAAGATAGCCACTTCGGTAATATCCCTATCGATATGCCGATGGATATTCTGCTGGGTAAAGCGCCCAAAATGCACCGTGACGTTACACGCCAACAAGTGACTGGGACCGCACTAAACACCCAAGGCATTGAACTGGCACAAGCCTGCGAGCGTGTTTTACGCTTGCCAGCAGTGGCCGAAAAAACCTTCTTGATCACCATCGGCGACCGCTCGGTGACCGGACTGGTCGCGCGTGACCAAATGGTTGGCCCATGGCAAGTGCCGGTGGCGAACTGTGCGGTGACTGCAGCCAGTTATGACAGTTATCACGGCGAAGCGATGGCGATGGGCGAACGTACCCCGGCCGCCTTGCTCGATTTTGCTGCCTCTGCTCGCATGGCAGTGGGTGAAGCGCTGACCAATATCGCCTGTGCCGATATTGGCAGTCTGACCAACATTAAACTGTCTGCCAACTGGATGTCCGCGGCGGGTCACCCGGGCGAAGATGCTGGTTTGTACGAAGCGGTCAAAGCCGTGGGTGAGGAGCTGTGTCCTGAGCTATCACTGACCATTCCGGTGGGTAAAGATTCGATGTCTATGAAAACCCAGTGGCAGCAAGACGGTGAAAACAAAACGGTGACGGCACCGATGTCGCTGATCATCACCGCCTTTGGCCGCGTGGAAGATGTGCGTCGTACCGTGACCCCACAATTGCGTAGCGATAAAGGTGACAGCCACCTGATTGCGATTGATCTTGGTGAAGGCGCACAGCGTCTGGGCGCAACCGCGTTGGCTCAGGTGTATCATCAATTGGGCGATAAGCCTGCCGATGTCACCAGCAGCGCCCGCCTAAAAGGCTTTTTCAATGCGATGCAAACCTTGGTGGCAGAGCAAAAACTGCTGGCGTATCRCGACCGAGCCGATGGCGGACTATTCGTTACCTTAGCTGAAATGGCCTTTGCCGGTCACACCGGTATTGACGTGGACATCGCCCGTTTAGGCGACGATGCCTTGTCGGTGTTGTTTAACGAAGAGCTGGGCGCGGTGATCCAAGTGGCAGCGTCAGATCTCGAGCGTGTTAATGCGGTGTTGGATGAACTTCAATTAACCGCATGCAGTCACCTGATTGGCGGCCTAAGTGATAGCGATGAGATTATCGTGCGTCACAGTGAGGTACCTATCTATCACGCCAGTCGCCAGCACCTGCGCAAGATTTGGGCTGAAACCACCTATCAAATGCAAGCGCGGCGCGATAATCCGGACTGCGCTCGTCAAGAGTTTGACGCCAAGCAGGCGGCCGATCCTGGGTTGCACGCCAGCCTGAACTTTGATGTGCACGAAGATATTGCTGCGCCATATATCGCGACCGGTCAACAACCGACCATGGCTATTTTGCGTGAGCAAGGCGTGAACTCGCATGTGGAAATGGCCGCCGCCTTCGATCGCGCTGGATTTAACGCTGTGGACGTTCATATGAGTGACATTCTCTCAGGACGCGTTAGTTTGGACGGTTTCCAAGGGCTGGTGGCCTGTGGCGGTTTCTCTTACGGTGACGTGTTAGGCGCTGGTGAAGGTTGGGCGAAATCCATTCTGTTTAATAGCCGTGCGCGCGACCAATTTAGTGCCTTCTTTGGCCGTGAAGACACGCTAGCACTTGGGGTGTGTAATGGCTGCCAGATGCTATCGAACCTGCATGAACTGATCCCAGGGGCTGCACACTGGCCACGATTTGTTCGCAATGAGTCCGAGCGCTTTGAAGCCCGCTTTAGCATGGTGGAAGTGCAATCAAGCCCATCCGCCTTTTTTGCCGGGATGGCAGGGTCACGGATGCCCATTGCGGTATCGCATGGTGAAGGACGGGTAGAAGTGCGCGATGCTGAGCACTTGGCGGCGATTGAGGCGTCAGGCACGATAGCGCTGCGTTACACCGATAATCACGGCCAGCCAACACAAGCGTATCCTGCCAACCCGAATGGCTCACCAAATGGCATTACCGCGCTGACTACCGAGTCGGGCCGTGTGACCATTATGATGCCGCACCCTGAGCGGGTATTCCGTACTGTCGCTAACTCTTGGCACCCAGATGATTGGGGTGAAGATAGTGCGTGGATGCGGATGTTCCGCAACGCGCGGGTTACTCTAGGGTAAGCACCGTACCAATAAAGCCGCCACACTTTGGCGGCTTTTTGGTGATATGCGAGAATCGATGGATGATTTTTTATCCTGCTGCGATACAATTTCAGCTAAACAACTGATCCATCAGGACCGGCTGCGGCCAACGAGAAGGATAACGGAATGAAAAAAATTGAAGCCATCATCAAGCCATTCAAACTCGATGACGTACGCGAAGCGCTGGCAGACGTCGGGATTACAGGGATGACCGTCTCAGAGGTAAAGGGTTTTGGTCGTCAAAAAGGCCACACTGAACTATATCGTGGTGCCGAATACATGGTGGACTTTCTGCCTAAGGTGAAATTGGAGGTAGTGGTGTCTAACGATGTTGCTGAGCAATGTGTCGATACCATTATTGAGACCGCGCAAACCGGCAAAATTGGTGATGGTAAAATCTTTGTCTTTGACGTTGAGCGTGTGGTGCGTATCCGTACCGGCGAAGAAGACGAAGAAGCGATTTAATTTCACGGGTTAGACCAATACGGCAAGCAATAAAAAGCCAAGCGTAATGCTTGGCTTTATTGTATTTACGGTGTAGATACTGTATTTACGGTGTAGATACTGTATTAACGGTGTAGATAGCGTATGCTCGGTGTAGATACTGTCTACGCGCCACGATTGGCCGGATGCGCTTGATAGCGTCCCGGTTTGTGGTTCATCGCTAACACTAAATTGAGTACAATCGCACCGGCCACAGACCACATCAGCAGGTTCAGATCGATAAGGAAGAAAGATAACGCGAGAATGGTGCAGTCGATGCCCATTTGTAGCTTTCCTGCCGAGATCCCAAACTTGTCCTGACAATAGAGCACCAGTACGTTAAAACCGCCTAAGCTGGCATTATGGCGGAAAATCATCAACATACCGACGCCCATCAATAGTCCACCAATCACCGCACAGTAGGCGGGGGCCAGCCAAGTGATTTGAAAAAAGTAGGCAATATGATCAGCCATCACCGATACGGCGCCACCGGCAAGTAAACTGCGTAATGCAAATCGCGGACTCATACGAAACCAAGCCATTACATAAAACGGGCAATTGCAAAGAAAATACAAAGTACCGAACGATAGGTCGGTAAATTGGCTGACTAATAACGCCAGGCCTGTGGTCCCCCCGGTTAAGAGTCCGGCCTGTTGCAAGAAAAATACCCCCTGGGCGACTAAAAACGCGCCCGAGGCGATAGCAATAATGTCTTCTTTAAAGCTGTGTTGATACTGGCTCACACGGCTTCTCCCTACTTAATTAGCGTGATAAAAACAAAAACGTGTTAGCAACAAAAGCCCCGCCAAAACCCAATAGGCTGGCGGTTAAAAAAAGGTTAATGGGCACTGGCGACGAGTGCCTGCGGGTGCGGGCGCGCATTCTATCGCCAATGAGGCTTGGGAAACAGTCGACAACGTAAATAACCTGCGTCTTGATTGTCATTATTATGATACTCCGCTGTAAAGTGTTTACAGTGGATAGCGTGCTGCTGCGCCGTGATACAAGCCAAAACAGCCAGGTTTTAAATAAAAAAATCATCCCCCAGGCTACCTGATTGAAGGGAATTTTTGTAGAATAGCAAACGCAGTCATGGCGGTAACGAAAACGTTTGCGTAAGTGAGTCAAACGTTTGATGTTGCCTTGGCTTAATCGCTTTGATTCGAAGGTGAAAGCGATTAAGCCAGGGCGTGATCTAAAACATCACACCGAGACTAATTGTTGCTAGGTGGCCTATCGGATCCTAGCGTTCGCTTTATGGGTGATTGCCCGCCAATGTTAAGTCAGGAGAGACCAATGCTAAAGCGTGACATGAATATCGCGGATTATGACCCAGCGCTGTTTGCGGCGATGGAAGAAGAAAGTACGCGTCAAGAAGAACACATTGAACTGATTGCGTCAGAAAACTATACCAGCCCGCGCGTGATGGAAGCGCAAGGCTCTCAACTGACCAATAAATACGCGGAAGGCTACCCTGGTAAACGGTATTACGGCGGCTGTGAATACGTGGATAAAGCCGAAGCCTTGGCGATTGAGCGTGCTTGTCAACTCTTTGGCTGTGAGTATGCCAATGTTCAGCCGCACTCTGGCTCACAGGCGAATAGCGCGGTCTACATGGCGCTGCTAAACCCTGGTGATACGGTACTGGGTATGAGCTTGGCGCATGGTGGTCACTTAACCCATGGTTCGCCAGTTAACTTTTCCGGCAAGCATTATCATGTGATCCCTTACGGTATCGATGAAGCCGGTAAAATCGATTACGAGCAAATGGAGCAGCTTGCACTCGAGCATAAGCCAAAAATGATCATTGGCGGGTTTTCTGCATACTCACAAGTGGTTGATTGGAAACGCATGCGTGAGATTGCAGATAAAGTCGGGGCTTGGTTCTTGGTGGATATGGCACACGTGGCTGGCTTAATTGCCGCTGGTGTTTATCCCGATCCACTGCCTTACGCACATGTGGTCACGACGACGACGCACAAAACCCTTGCAGGTCCGCGTGGTGGTTTGATCTTATCAAACGCCGGTGAAGACATTTATAAAAAGCTTAACTCTGCGGTGTTCCCTGGCGGCCAAGGCGGCCCATTGATGCACGTGATTGCGGGTAAAGCCGTCGCGTTTAAAGAGGCGATGGAGCCAGAGTTCAAAGCCTATCAAGCGCGCGTGATTGATAACGCACGTGCGATGGTGAAAGGGTTCCAAGCTCGCGGTTATAAAATCGTATCGGATTCCACTGACAACCACCTGTTGTTGGTGGATTTAATTGATAAAGACATTACTGGGAAAGAAGCCGATGCCGCGTTAGGTGCCGCTAACATCACAGTAAACAAAAACAGTGTACCGAACGATCCACGTAGCCCGTTTGTCACCTCCGGCATTCGTGTGGGGACGCCAGCGATTACACGTCGTGGCTTTACCGAGCAAGACGCCGAACAACTCGCGCATTGGATGTGTGATGTGCTTGATAACATCAACAATGAGCAAGTGATTGCAGAGACCAAAGAGAAGGTCCAAGCCATCTGCCGTCGTTTGCCGGTATATGCTTAATAAAGCAATACAGATTATCTAAAAAGATGGGCGCCTATGGGCGCCTTTTTTATATTTATCTGAGAACGAAGTCTAGTTGAGACACAAAACCCGTACTCCGTCTCCTTAGAGAGGCTTTTTCATCCTCGCAAATCGGTTACACTAGCAGGACAATATTGAGGAGACGACGCGCATGCACTGTCCATTCTGTGGTGCTACCGACACCAAAGTGATCGATTCTCGACTCGTGGCTGATGGCCATCAAGTTCGCCGTCGTCGCCAGTGTTTGGCGTGCGCTGAGCGATATACGACGTTTGAAACAGCGGAATTAGTCATGCCACGGGTGATCAAAACCAACGGTAATCGAGAGCCCTTTGACGAAGATAAATTGCGGGGCGGTATTCAACGTGCGTTGGAGAAGCGTCCTGTCAGTACGGATGATATCGAAAAGTCGATAAATAGCATTAAGTCGCGTTTGCGAGCGACGGGTGAGCGAGAAATAGGATCAGCCATGGTTGGCAACTTGGTCATGGAAGCACTGAAGGAGCTTGATAAGGTGGCTTATATCCGTTTTGCCTCTGTTTACCATAGCTTTGAAGATATTCGCGAATTTGGTGAAGAGATTGCACGGTTACAAAAATGACAACTAGCCACCAAGATCAAACGATGATGGCGCGCGCATTAGCGCTTGCGGCCCAAGGTCGCTTTACCACCACGCCTAACCCCAATGTCGGCTGTGTGATTGCTCACGGTGATGACATTGTGGGCGAGGGGTTTCACATTGCTCCAGGTGGTCCACACGCCGAAGTTCACGCCTTAAAAGCAGCGGGGGAGCGCGCGGTGGGCGCGACGGCTTATGTCACCTTAGAGCCTTGCTCTCATTATGGTCGCACGCCGCCGTGTTGTGATGCGTTGGTTGCCGCCAAGGTCACGCGTGTTGTCTGTGCGATGCAAGACCCTAATCCTAAAGTGGCAGGGCGCGGTCTCGCGCGGTTACAACAAGCCGGTATTGAGGTCGTAGTTGGTGTGATGGCTGAGCAGGCCAAAGCGCTGAATCCTGGTTTTATTAAACGTATGCAAACCCAGATGCCCTATGTTCAGCTCAAACTGGCGGGCAGTCTTGATGGGCGCACCGCCTTGGCAAATGGGCAAAGTAAATGGATCACGGGTGAACCAGCGCGCGCCGATGTGCAGACATTTCGCGCCCAAGCGAGCGCTATTTTATCGACCAGCGCCACGGTATTAGCCGATAACCCCAGCCTAAATATACGTCGTAGCCAGCTTGCAACTGAGATCCTCGACCATTACCCGCAATCAGTACTGCGCCAGCCGACGCGCGTGATCTTGGATAAACATAACAAAACGTCTCCTGAAGCGACCGTCTATCAGCTTGAGGGCGAGGTGATCCGAATTGTCGATATGCCAAGTAGTCAGATATGGCCGGATAACGTCCACGAATGGGTCATGCCCGACGCTTCGCTCAGCGCTATCCTTCACGCATTGGCACAACATGATATCGATAAGGTTTGGGTAGAAGCAGGCGCGAGGCTGGCGAATCAGTTATTAACTGAGTCGTTAGTGGATGAGCTGATTGTTTATCAAGCGCCGGTATTGCTGGGGGCAGATAGCCGCCCGCTGATTGCTTTAGACGGATTGCAACGTATGGATGACGCACCGCGTTTTCATTTTAATCACGTGACGCCTATCGGTGACGATGTTCGCCTAATCGCAATGCTCTCGGAGCATGCGGTCATCACGCAAGAGTATTAATACGATGTTTACTGGAATTATTGAAGCGGTGGGCCGAATTCAAAAGCTGACTCGCCGTGGCCAAGACATGACCCTCACCATAGAGAGTGGTGCCCTCGACCTCTCGGATGTCAAACTGGGCGACAGCATCGCCACCAATGGGGTGTGTTTAACCGTGGTTGCATTGACCGCAACCGGTTATAGCGCCGATGTGTCGTCAGAAACGCTGGCGCGTTCATCACTCGGGATCTTGTCTGTTGGCGATAACGTCAACCTGGAAAAGGCGATGTTGCCGACTACGCGTTTTGGCGGACACATGGTCTCTGGGCATGTGGATGGCCTAGGGGAAGTGACGTCAGTGAGTCAAACGGGACGTGCATGGGAGTACTGGATTGCATTACCGCCTGAACTTGCCAAGTATGTGGCGTTGAAAGGATCGATTACGGTGGATGGGATTAGCCTGACGGTGAACGACGTCAATGGCAGTGCGTTTAAGCTCACTATCGTACCGCATACGGCTGAACAAACGACAATTCAGCACTTTGCTTCGGGGCGTAAGGTGAACATTGAAGTCGATGTCATCGCCCGTTACCTTGAGCGATTGATGCTCGGAGACAAAGCGGCTGAACCGACACAATTAACGGGCGTGAGTCTTGAAACGCTCGCCCGTTCCGGTTTTTTGAAATAAGGAATCCAAGATGGCAATTAGTAGCGCCCAAGAAATCATTGATGATATCCGCCAAGGTAAGATGGTGGTATTGATGGATGACGAAGATCGCGAAAATGAAGGCGACTTGATCATTGCAGCAGAAGCCATTACGCCAGAAGCGATCAATTTTATGGCGACCCACGGGCGTGGTTTGATTTGTTTAACGCTGACTCAACAGCGCTGTCTGCAACTTGGATTGCCCTTGATGGTGTCAGATAACAATGCGCAGTTTTCCACCGCCTTTACGGTCTCGATTGAAGCGGCCGAAGGCGTGACCACTGGCATTTCGGCGGCCGACCGCGCGCGCACCGTGCAAGCGGCGGTGGCGTCAGATGCCAAAGCCGCCGACTTAGTACAGCCTGGGCATGTTTTTCCGCTCATGGCGCAAGAGGGCGGTGTACTGACTCGCGCAGGTCATACAGAAGCGGGCTGTGATCTGGCGCGCCTAGGCGGTTTTAACCCTTCCTCGGTGATTGTTGAGATCTTAAATGAAGACGGCACCATGGCGCGTCGTCCTGACTTAGAAGTGTTTTGTGACAAGCATGGTATTAAACTTGGCACCATTGCCGATCTGATTGAGTATCGTAATTTAAACGAAACGACCATCGAGCGAGTTGCCGCCTGTACCCTGCCGACCGAATTTGGTGAGTTTGATCTGGTAACCTACCGGGATACCATTGATAACCAAATTCATTACGCGATGCGTAAAGGCGAGATTAGCACCGATCCGACATTGGTAAGGGTTCATCTGCAAGATACGTTTACCGATTTACTTCGCTCCGATCGTACTGCTGAGCGCAGCTGGGGGCTGACTCGTGCGATGAAGCGCATCAGTGAAGAAGGCGGTGTGTTGGTTATTTTGGGGAAAGAAGAGACGCCTGATTCCATTATCAGTAAAGTCAAAGCGTTTGAAGCGCAAGATAAAGGTGAGAAACCAGCAGGTGCCAAATGGCAGGGCACGTCACGCCGAGTCGGAATTGGATCACAGATATTAGCCGATCTGGGCGTGAAACAAATGCGTTTGCTCTCTTCATCGACAAAGCGTTATCACGCCCTGTCAGGCTTTGGCCTGAACGTGGTTGAATACGTGACCGAATAAATACTGAGAGAAGCGATGAGGCTCGGGCGCTTTTCCCAAGACACTGAGCATGGTGTCAATGGTAAAAAGTATGCTAGAATCGCGCGGTTTCTCATTCCGGAAAGCAAGTCACAGGAAGGCTCATGAACGTAATCGAAGGTGCATTTGCCGCGCCCAATGCGCAGGTTGCTATTGTTATCTCTCGCTTTAATAGCTTTATTAATGAGAGTTTGCTAGATGGTGCGGTTGACGCACTGAAGCGCCAAGGCCAAGTCAACGACGATAATATTACCGTGGTCCGTTGTCCCGGTGCTTACGAGTTGCCTGTGGTGACCCAAAAGTTGGCGAAAAGCGGTCGTTATGATGCGATTGTCGCGCTAGGCTCAGTGATCCGCGGCGGCACACCGCATTTTGACTATGTTGCCGGAGAATGTAACAAAGGGTTGGCACAAGTAGCTCTGGAGTATGAAACCCCAGTTGCTTTTGGTGTGCTGACGGTAGACACCATTGAGCAAGCGATCGAACGCGCAGGTACCAAGGCTGGTAATAAAGGGGCAGAGGCTGCACTGAGCGCGCTTGAAATGGTGAATGTTCTGTCCCAGATTGAATCCTAATGGGGGTTAAAGTGAAACCAGCCGCACGGCGTAATGCTCGCCAATTTGCATTGCAAGCCATTTACACATGGCAAATCGCAAAAGGGAATGTCGCTGATATTGAAGCGCAGTTTTTGGCCGCAGATAAATACGAAGAAGAAGATGAGCACCAGAAAACAGAGCCACTTCTTCGCGATCCTGAAACAGATGTTGCGTATTTTCGTACGCTGTTCAGTGGTGTTGCGCTCAGCCATCAAGAACTTGATAGTAAGATGCGTCCGTATTTGTCTCGTCCATTACAGGATCTTGACGACATGGAGCACGCCTTATTGCGCCTTGCGATGTATGAGCTGATCAAATGCGATGATGTCCCTTATAAAGTGGTCATCAATGAAGCCATTGAGTTGGCTAAACGCTTTGGTGCGGAAGACAGCCATAAATTTGTTAATGGTGTCTTGGATAAAGCGTATCCTCGGTTACGTTAATCCCTCCTTACTAGGCCAGCCATGCTGGCCTTTTTATTGATCTAATCCGATAAATAGTTTTTATGACGCGCAACGAATTTGATTTGATTCGCGATTATTTCGCACGTCAACCGGTTAACCGTCGAGATGTCGCCTTAGGTATTGGCGATGATTGTGCGATCACTGAGGTGCCAGACGGCTGCCAACTCGTGGTCACCACAGATACGTTAGTCGAGGGCACGCATTTTCTTCCTTCCGCCAAGGCATCCGACGTTGCTCACAAAGCCTTAGCCTCTAACTTAAGTGATCTTGCCGCAATGGGTGCGATGCCAGCTTGGTGCTCGCTCGCTCTAACCTTGCCCGATTCTGATGAAGCCTGGGTGGCCGGTTTTTGTCAGGGATTTTCTGCTTTGGCTGAACACTTTCAGGTTCAGTTAATCGGGGGCGATACCACGCGAGGTCCAAGAAGCATTACCATGACGTTGCATGGCCATGTGCCTAAAGGGCAGGCACTGACGCGTTCAGGCGCCAAACCTGGCGACTGGATCTATGTCACGGGATCGCTAGGTGAAAGCCAGGCAGGGCTTGCTTATGTGCTTGGCAAACCCATCGTTGATGAGGCGCGTGCTAATCGCTTGATTAACCATCATTATCGCGCTCAACCGCGCGTAGCTGCCGGGCAGGCACTGCGGGGCATTGCTTCGGCTGCTATCGATATCTCTGATGGTTTGTATGCAGATTTAACCCATATTCTCCAAGCCAGTGATGTCGGGGCGCAAATTGAGGTCACACGGCTGCCGATTTCTGAACGTTTACTCGCAGAGGTTGATAGCGAAACAGCCGCACAAAAAATGGCCCTGACGAGTGGCGAGGAATATGAACTTTGCTTTACTGTCCCAGAAATGCATCGTGGCACACTTGATACAGCATTAAAACACAGTGGCACTAAGGTGCAGCGTATTGGCCAAATTAATGGCCACCGTGCGCTTGAGTTAGTTTCACAAGGTCAGCCACTTGATTGGACGCTGACAGGTTGGGATCATTTTAAGGAGTCAAATTGTGACGGATCCTAAATACCGTTTATCGTTGTCTAATCCTATCCACTTATTGGCGCTCGGGTTTGGCGGTGGCTTATCGCCGATAATGCCCGGCACAGTCGGTACGTTAGTTGCGATTCCGTTTTATTGGGCGCTGGTCACTTTTGGTGGGGTTGTTGGGCTTTGGATCGCCATTATTGTTGGCGGCATCGCAGGGATTGCCATCTGTGGGCGTGCGTCTAAAGACATGCAAGTCCATGATCATGGTGCGATTGTTTGGGATGAGTTTGTCGGCTTCTGGTTGACGATGGCGCTTGTCCCCACAACAGATTGGAAAACGGTATTGGCTGGTTTTATTTTATTCCGCCTGTTCGATATGGCAAAGCCTTGGCCAATTAGCTGGTTAGACAAACATGTTCATGGCGGTATCGGCATCATGGTGGATGATATTCTCGCCGGAGTGATGGCGATGCTAAGCTTGTGGCTCTTAACGACCTACATGCCTACGCTTTTTTAGCATGACTCATTCAGTATTAATCATGCAGTAAGGATGGCGCTCCCACAGGGACTCGAACCCCGATCGATCGCTTAGGAGGCGACTGCTCTATCCTGTTGAGCTATGAGAGCGTGCGGCCATTATACGTAAAAACAGGCGCGATTTAAGCGCCTGTTTTCATTTAGTTAAGCCCTTTGGTCACTATGTCGCCAATTTGAATGCTGCCGGTTAAGGTTTGAGGCTGAATCACAGCTTCAGCACTACTCTCATACACGCGAGCCACGGTCAGGGTGATACCGCTTTTGCGGCGCTGAGTGCGTACAATCCCTAAATCATCAGTGAAAGAAGCGACATGCCATAGGTTTAATTGATCACCTTGCTGTACACCATTCACACGGCCTACATTAATTTGCGCAATATTGTCTTTTAATGACACTATTTTAGGCTTACTGGCACGGCAAGCCAGTGAAGACTCGAGATCCAACAAAATATTTCGGCTCATCCGGCGCGCCATCTGCCCATAGGGTGATTGCCAAAACCGTGCCGTTTGCGTATCGACTTGGCTGTGTCGCTCAAACGGCCATTGCGCGATATCACGATAGCGGCGTTGGAAGATCACTTCCCCGCTCTCACTGTCCATCGCTTGTACATTGACCGCTAATTGTCGATTATTTTTAGCTTTGCCGAAGCCACTATCATCCGTGGTGGCAGATAAGTCGGTGATCGCACCTGTCACAACAAACTGCGCGTCTTTGTCGTCCGCCAGCATGGTAATCGCGTTTGGCATATTGGGTGATACATCAACATTGGCGATCCCGCGTCCCACAAAACTTTGTGCATGCTGTTTAACTTCACGGCTCAACAGAACTGAAAAGTCATCACCGAATTGATAGATCCCACCTAACGCTGCCTGCTGTGGCGACATAATGGGGAAACGGGTTAACACTATGCCTTTTTTATACTGGGTTTTGTGGCAAGCGTTTGCCGAGGGGTAGATATCTAGCCGCAGGTTAACCACATAATTGCCACCTTGCGTGCCTTCCTCCAGCACTTGCACCTCGCGCACCGCGTTACCGCTAAATAGATAGTCAGGTTTTACTTGTGTATAAAAACGTTTGAGCTGCTGAAGGCTCCCCACATCGGCACCCGCAAAACGAATGGCGTCAAAAGTTGCCGCTTCGAGTGCGCGCACGCGCGCCGCTTGCTGGCTTTCGAGTATAGGGGAACTGGCGGATACCTCATACCAGGCAGCGTGCGTGAACGGAGTGACAACAAAGCTAACAACCAGTGTTAACCGCGCCAAAAGGGTTTTCATAGTCAAGATCTCACTTAGTGGGTACGGAAATTGCTTTAACTTTATTAACGCGTAGGGTAACGGCCTACCAATAAGATGACGCAAAGACGCTGATGCAAGTTGTGTTCCTAAATGAGAATGAGCAATCTAAGGTAAAGGTTTGACGACATTGACCGATACACTAGATAACACACTTGTCTCACATCGATGACTGAGCGCGGAGCATGATACGATGAAAAAGTGGATAGTGGCGATAGTAGCGCTATTGGTAACGGGCTGTGCTTATACGCCTATTTATAACGGTAAAGAGCCGTATTCAGGCAGTGAGTTTTTTCTTAAGCAGCGGCCACGCCACACACTCGACTATTTTTTAAATAGCATGGCGGATGAACTTTTAGCGACGAATGCTTATTTGACGGCACGCACACCGCTGGCCGTGACTTCGTTTGTCGATCTGCAAAATATGGGCGAAACAAACTGGTTAGGGAACACTGTCACCGAAGGGTTGATTTACCAGATGCAAAGACGTGGTTTTACGGTGGTAGACTTTAAGTCAACGGGCGCTATTCGGGTCACAGAAGAAGGTGATTTCACCATCAGCCGTGATTGGAAGGAGCTCGATCCTGAGCAGCAAATCGACTATGTATTAACAGGCACCATGCTGCGTCAAGGCGGTGGGGTGCTCGTCAATGCGCGTGTTATCGGTATGGAGTCGCGTGTGGTTGTCGCCTCAGCGCAAGGGTTTTTACCCGCGGACCGGATTGGCCGTGATATCGATAGCTTGTACAAGGTGCGTAAACGTGATGGTGTGATCATTCGCGACGATCAAAACCGCATGAAACGTGAAACCGTCGTACTAAAGCCTTAGCACAGGAAAAGAGTAAGGTAGATAAATGTTTAAAAGACATGGATTACTTTTCGCCGCATTATTGATGCTCTCTGCATGTCAGCCTCTTACCAGAATGAAAGAAGAAAGCATTATTTCGGCGGTTGGCATGGCCTCGATCAGCGCCCAACAAGGTGCGACCCAAGAAGACAAAGAAACACGGGCAATGCGCGCGTCTAAAGTGGACGCCTACAAAGAGTTGAGCGAGCAAGTTTATGGATTGCAGATAAGCAGCCGTGCGAGCGTTAACGATCAAAGTTTAGGTCGTGACAGCACACAAGGCGCCGTCGATGGCATTATTCGCGGCGCCGAAGTGGTGGCGAGTTACAAAGTTGGTGATAGTTACGTCACAGAGCTCGAACTGAACCTAGATACAATGCAAAAAATGAAACGCTATGGTGAGTCACAGCAGGTGCCAACCAACAACTCTATTATCTTCTAATGGCGTTGTCTGATTTTTCAATAATATGTGCGTGAACCACGACAATAAGGCGGGCCAAGTGCTCGCTTTTTTAGTTGGCTGATTGATTGTGATTAAAAACGACCGTTGCTTAATCTGTTTTTCGCGTTGGGACGGTTGAAGCTTTAATCGATGACAAATATTTGACGCGCAGGCTTAGAGAGGGGGCGAGGGGAAGATAGACAACGCTTTTTAGGCTTTGATGTTAGTGCCGAGTGTTTTTCTCCCTGATGCATTGCCGTCTTGGTTGTAAGTCAGCTCTGATTTGCCACCGCTTTCTTGGAACAAGTTGCGCAGACGATGAATGCTTAAGCTGGCTCGTTGCAATGCAACGCCGTTGGTTTCGTTTTGCTGTTTACAGGTGGACAAACACGTTTGGATCGCGCTGATGTGCTCACGCATGGTTTCGTCATGATGGAGTGAATCACGTTCAGAGTGACGACTGATTTGCGCATCATTTCGCTGGATTTCATTGATTAACGCCTGTTTTTCTTTCGCGATGGCTTCGATATCATCCGATACACGGCTCGCGATGATACTGGCTTCTTGTTCAAGGAGCGTTTGCAGCGCTTGAACACACTCACGCTGTTGCTCGACAAGCGTCATTAAAGGCGCAGTAGGACTCATAACCACTCCGTCAGCTTAGCTTTCGTTTAGATCATTCTCAAAGCGCATCATGTTGGCAGCCAGCTTGTCAGCATCCACTCTATACGAACCGTTAGCAATCGCTTGCTTGATTTGCTCAACCTTCGCACTATCAAAGTGGGGCTCGGCGGCCATTTCTTGATTCATTTTGTCGATCTTCTGGCTTTGTTGGCTTAATGAAACAGCATCGTCTTGAGATTTCACTCCCTGCTGTTCACGGACCGCGCCGCCTTGTGTCTCTTGTGTTTTGGTCTGGTTACTGGTGTTTCGTGTGGTGGTCAGCGCTTGCTGGTTACCACGTAGTTGATCAATACTCGCCATAACATTGCCTTACTGTCAGTCGCTTTTGAGTCCGTCGCTCAGCATATCGGCACATTTTGCAGTTACTTTAGCATTGAGACGTAAAAAGTCAGAAATTAACCGTTACTTCGCCGACCGCTGAGATTGTAGCATCGACGAGACGTTTAGATTTGTTGTTCTTGACTTTTATTTGCTCACCTAGCGCTCCATCACTTAATGCCGTGCCTTTTGCAACAATATTGAGTCCGTTTCCTTGTGCAGTGATTAAAACGTCATCATTTCGACACACCGCACAGACATCACTACTGCTGATCGGTTCGCCCATGCCCACCGTCCGTTTGACTTTGGAACCAATCAAGCGGGCGGGCTGAGTATAGGTTCTACCGCGTTGAAACCGACTATTTACCATTTGAATGGCAAGATCATTTGAAGCAATAGTCATGCCACGATTAAGAGGCCGCTTCGCCACGACCGAGGGTGTCATCAGCTCAATCTTAACCGGAATGTACACTTGCCAGTTGTCTTGATCACAAGACACCATCACAGTAACCGACGTATTAAGCTGCTGTCGTCCAGGCACATCGGTATCCAAAGGAACAGGGCAGTCTGTTAGACGCATGCGAGAATCCAGATTACCTGCTGTAATATCGATTTTGCCGTTTTTGGGCACAGAAATAATGTCTGCAACATGTTTTTCTGCTGCATCTTGTACCGCTTCAATTTGACTTACTGTTGCAGCGGCTATACTTAGGCTAAAGCTTGCGAGCAAAGTGACGCTAAATAAGCGTAATATCTTGGACATAGTTCCAAACCATCGGTAGCGGACAAAGAAGAAATTTCCCTTCTTTCTCGAGAGTCATGTGATTACCCACTATGATTACCATGCTACTCTACAAAAAAAATGGGGCAATATGGAGTTTATCTTATGACAGGTGGTGTTCTTGATTCGGTCAACCAACGTACGCAGTTGGTGGGGCAGAACCGCTTAGAGTTGTTGACTTTCCGCCTGATGAGAAACCAACGCTTTGGCATTAATGTCTTTAAAGTCAAAGAGGTCTTGCAGTGTCCGCGATTGACGGCGATGGCGAATTTGCATCCTCTTGTCAAAGGCGTGGCCCATATTCGAGGTCAAACGATCTCTGTCATTGATATGAGCCTTGCAACGGGTGGGCCAGCTATTCCCGATCCTGAAAATCGATTTGTGATCATTTCAGAGTTCAACCGATCCATGCAAGGATTTTTGGTGGGTTCTGTTGAGCGCATTGTTAATATGAATTGGGAAAAAATACTGCCCCCGCCACAGGGAACGGGCCGCTCGCATTATCTGACAGCCGTCACTGAAATCGATAATGAGCTGGTTGAAGTGCTTGATGTCGAAAAAATCCTCAACGAAATCGCCCCAGTGAATGAGGAAATCAGTGAAGAAGTCTTGTCAAAACGTGAAGAGCGAGAGGAAAGCGCGCCTAGTCAAGTTTTGGTAGCGGATGATTCCAGTGTCGCGCGTCGACAAGTGAAACGTGCTGTAGAAAGTGTCGGCTATGACGTTATCCTCGTGCAAGATGGCAAAGAAGCGCTCGATAAGCTGAAAGAAATGGCTGCAGAGGGGAGTATCTATAGCCAGTTAGCCTTGGTGATATCCGATATCGAAATGCCTGAAATGGATGGGTACACGCTCACAACTGAGATTAGAAAAGATTCGAGTCTTAAAGATCTTCATGTAGTATTGCACTCATCACTAAGTGGGGTTTTTAACGAGGCGATGGTTCAGCGCGTCGGAGCCAACTCGTTTATCGCTAAGTTCGATCCAGATGAGCTGGGATCTACCGTCCTTGAAGCGGTTAAGTCGTAACGTAACCAGAGCGATTGAGTGAATTAATGACAAATGTAGCAATCAGTGATCAAGAATATCGAGACTTCTGTAGGCATCTCGAGTCCAAGTGTGGGATCGTACTCGGAGACAGTAAACAGTATCTGGTGCGTAGCCGCCTGAGCCCACTTGTGAATAAATTTGGCTTGGCGTCACTGTCGGAGCTGGTCAAGTCGGTCATCACTGGACGAAATCGTGAATTAGCTGTCGCGGCCATTGATGCGATGACGACCAACGAGACGTTATGGTTTCGTGATACCTATCCGTATGAAGTCTTGGCACATCGTTTACTTCCAGAGCTGGCGAAAGCACGTAAACCAATCAAAATTTGGTCGTCAGCCAGTTCATCGGGGCAAGAGCCTTATTCGATTGCCATGACGGTCGCAGAAACACAGCAGCGAAAACCTGGGATGCTGAGCAGTGTCAGTATTACCGCGACAGATATTTCCACGTCGATGTTAGAGGCGTGTCGGCAGGGCATCTACGACAACTTAGCGTTGGGCCGCGGTTTATCTCCAGAGCGTCGCCGCACTTTTTTTGAAGATGTGGGTGACGGCAAAATGCGGATCAAAGACAATATCAAGCGAATGGTGACTTTCCGTCCGCAAAACCTGATGGAAAGCTACAGTTTGCTGGGCAAGTTCGACATTATTTTCTGTCGTAATGTCTTGATTTACTTTTCTCCGGATATGAAAGCCAAGGTGCTTAATCAAATGGCAGGGGCGCTTAACCCCGGTGGGTATCTTATTCTCGGGGCGTCGGAGTCACTCACTGGTTTAACCGATAAGTTTGAGATGATCCGTTGTAATCCAGGCATCATCTACAAGTTAAAATAGTATTTTAAAAAGCGGCACAGTGTTTGCCGCTTTTTTGTTTAACACCTGCCTCCTCGCTGCATTATGTCGAAGTATGAGTGCTTCGAACCCGCGTCCTACCTAGTGTTCACTTTAAAAAACAGTGCTAAATCGAAACTTGGCACTTTGTTTGCTTTATTCTATTCAGTAAGAATTCGGAGGTTGTCCATGGCGATTACATTTGACAATGCATTGGGTGTGCACCAGCACACCGTTGGCGTAAGAGGAAAGCGGGCAGAGACCTTGTCTAGCAATATCGCTAATGCCAACACGCCAGGCTACAAAGCGCAAGATATTGACTTTCAACGCGCGCTCAAGGCGGCAAGCTCCGAGGCAAGTATTGGCCTAAGTCGCACCAATGAGCGGCACATCGCTGCCTCTAGCCGGGTGACCGGAGAGAAAAAGTACCGTGTCCCATCACAGCCGGATACGGGCGATGGTAATACGGTTGATGCGCAGCTAGAAAAGAATTTGTTCATGCAGAACGCACTGGAATACCAGGCCTCACTCGATTTTCTTGGCTCTAAGTTCAAGAATATGAAGAAGGCATTGAATGGGAAATAATCGATGAGTTTGTTTAATATTTTTAACGTGTCGGGATCGGCCATGAGCGCCGAATCAGTACGATTGAACACCACATCAAGCAACCTGGCCAATGCCAATTCGGTGAGTAGCTCTGCTGAAGAGACATACCGAGCACGGCATCCGATTTTCTCTGCGGAGCTTAATCGCTTTAAGCAGCAGGGCGAAAGTGTGCCGGTCAACATTGATGGTATTGTCGAGAGCCAGAAACCATTACGCGCGGAATATAACCCCAACCATCCGATGTCGAATGACGAGGGGTATATTTTTAAACCGAACGTGAATGTGATGGAAGAGATGGCGAACATGATTTCTGCGTCGCGATCTTACCAAACCAATGTTCAGGTGGCCGATGCGAGTAAACAAATGCTGATGCGTACGCTTCAGATGGGTCAGTAATGTAGGAGGCGAAGATGGCCGGAATTGACGGTACAGGTTCAAGTAACGGACTGTCCTACATTGACCAGCTAAAGGCGCAGCAAGAGAAAAAACTGCAAGAGAAGCAAGACTCGACCACGGGTAAGCAAGCACTCGAACAGGAAGACTTTCTCAAATTGCTCACCAAGCAGCTGTCACAGCAGGATCCGTCCAAACCTGTCGATAACGACAAGATGATCTCGCAGATGGCGTCGTTTGCCACGGTAGAGGGCATCGGCAAAATGAACAAGCAGTTTGATACGTTCAATGAGTCGATTACGTCCAACCAGGCATTACAAGCGTCATCGTTAGTAGGGCGTGACGTGCTAGTTCCCGGCTCCACCGGTGTGAAAGGTGAAACGGGCGGTGTCGCGGGCATGGTGAAGCTGCCTCAAGCGCTAGATAATGTCAGTGTTCGAATTGAGAACGAACAAGGACAACTATTGAGAACGTTCAGTATGGGTGCCAAACCACCAGGTGATCATCGCGTCGAATGGGATGGGATGGATGACAACGGCAATCCTATGCCGGAGGGCACTTACAAGCTCAAGGTGAGTGGCATGGTTGATGGACAGACACAAGAGTTTGATGTGTCCACCTATGCCAATGTGAACAGTGTTTTGCTGGGGAATGGTGGTGGCAATGTGATGTTAAATATTGCTGGCTTTTCCTCACCGATGAAACTGGCTGAAGTGCTAGAGGTCGGTAATGCCGACGTCGGTAATGTGACGAAAGGCTGACCGATTTATTAGGAGTGAAAAGCAATGGGTTTTAATATTGCGTTAAGTGGCCTTGGTGCGGCCCAGAAAGACATGAACACCACCAGTAACAACATTTCTAATGCCAATACCTATGGCTTTAAGGAATCTCGCGCAGAGTTTGGTGATGTGTATTCGACGTCGATCTTCTCAAACTCGAAGACTACCAACGGCACAGGTGTTCAAACATCGACCGTGGCGCAGCAATTCCACGAAGGCTCGAGTATTTATACCAATAATCCGCTCGATTTGCGGATTAGCGGCAATGGTTTCTTCGGTGTGTCAAATGACAAGCTGCAAAACAATGATTACCATTTAACCCGCAACGGTGCTTTCCACCTTGATAAAAATAACGACATTATCAATTCCGAAGGTCAGTACTTGCTCGGTTACAATGTCGATCCTGATACCCAGCAGGTCTCTTCTTATGAGCCTCAGTCTCTTAATGTACCGGATCAGTTTGGTCAGCCTCGTGCGTCACAAAATGTTGATATTGGTTTGAACTTACCAGCTGGCGGTGCGCAAAAAGATCCGACCCAGTTTAATTTTGAAGACCCTGAAACCTACAACAAGCAAACCTCTGCAACGGTTTATGATTCGCTTGGTCAGCCGTATAAGTTGTCGACGTATTATGTGAAAGGTAACGATCCGGCCAATCCCAATAGCTGGTCTGTGTATTACACCATGACGGATCCTGAAGGTGAAAAGCCGGTGAATATCCAAGGTGGCAATTCAACCAATGCCACTGGACAGGTTGGTCACACCATCGACTTTAACTCAGATGGTTCAGTGAACAATATTAATGGCGGTAATCCGATCGTGACCGATGCCTTGGGCCCAACAGGCGCTGGATTAGAGATGAACGGTGCCAACGGTGATCAGCAGCTCACGCTCAACTTTGATAACCCGACTCAGTATGCCGCGCCGTTTGAGATGCGCAAATTTTCTGATGATGGGGCGACGACAGGCTATTTGACCAAGGTCGATATTGATCCGAAAGGGACCATTATGGCGACCTACAGTAATGGTGAAAACATCGCATTAGGCCGGGTTGGCATGGTGCGTGTTGCCAACCAGCAAGGCTTAGCACAGGTGGGTAACACCCAGTGGGATATCACCCAAGACTCGGGCGATCCCATTTTTGGTGAGGCGATGCAAGGCGCATTTGGTCAAGTGAAAAGCGGGACCATTGAGCAATCTAATATCGATATGACTCAAGAGCTGGTCGATTTGATCACCGCGCAACGTAATTTCCAAGCGAACTCGCGAGCGCTGGAAGTGAGTAACCAGATGCAACAGAATATCTTGCAAATCCGTTAAGCTCGCTTTTATTGCCGCCTGCCCGTCAGGCGGCAAGTCCTCGCCTTCGTTTGCTTCTTTTATCTCCCCTTTTTTGATTTTCTCTTTCTATCTTTCTGAAAAAAACATGCATTTAATTAATGGCACGCTCCTTGCTTTGTTACCTACAGAACGATTGTGGAGGCAACCAATATGGATCGCGCGTTATACCTCGCCATGAGTGGCGCTAAGCAAGATATGCAGGCAATGCAGTTGCGCGCCAACAACCTAGCCAATGTCAGTACCACGGGATTCCGAGCTGATCTTGAGCAGTCACGCTCTATGCAAGCTTACGGTGAGGGATTACCAAGCCGAGTTTTTAATATGACTGAGCGACCTGGTTATAGCTTCGAGCAAGGCTCCACCATCACAACCGGCCGTAATCTTGATGTGGCCGTTCAAGGTGAAGGCTGGATGTCGGTATTAGACAGCCAAGGCCAAGAAGGCTACACCCGTGCCGGTCACTTGAAAGTGGATCAAACTGGGTTACTTCAGAACAGTAACGGCAATCTCATTTTGGGTGAAAATGGCGGGCCGATCTTTATTCCTTTGCCGGCGGCAAGAATTGAAGTCGGAAAAGAGGGGGGCGTCTCGGTATTGCCCCAGGGGGCGCCGCCTGATGCTATGGAAGTGGTGGATAGAATTAAACTCGTTCGCCCAGATAACCAAGACCTTTTCAAAGATAAAAATGGGGTATTTAAGCCCAAAGAGCCTGGCACCGTATTTCCAGCGGATGCAGGTGTGACGTTACAAACGGGAGCTTTAGAGGGCAGTAACGTTAACGCAGTGGGTGAAATGACGGGGCTGATTGACTTGCAACGTCACTTTGAAATGCAAGTGAAGTTAATGAAAACCACAGAAAAAATGGACGAGTCGTCTTCATCGTTATTGCGGCTTGGCTAAGGTTTATTAAGAGGAAGTAATTATGCATCCAGCATTATGGGTCAGCAAAACCGGACTTGATGCGCAGCAAACTAATATTTCGACGATTTCGAATAACCTAGCCAACGCATCAACGGTCGGTTTTAAAAAGTCACGCGCGGTATTTGAAGATCTTTTTTATCAAAACATTAATCAACCGGGCGGCCAATCATCTCAGAACACAGAGCTGCCGAGTGGTTTGATGTTGGGGGCAGGGTCAAAGGTCGTTGCCACTCAGCGTGTCCATACCAATGGTAATGTACAAACAACAGACAATGCGCTCGACATGATGATCGAAGGCGATGGCTTTTTCCAAGTGTTGCTCCCCGACGGCAACATGGGTTACCAACGCAATGGTCAGTTCACCCTCAACGATGAGGGGACTATCGTTACCTCAGGGTCGGGCTATACACTGGAGCCTGAAATCACGATACCGGATGATGCTGTACAGGTGACTGTCGGCACGGATGGCGAAGTCTCTGTCCGTTTGCGCGGTCAGCAAGAAAACCAAGTCTTGGGTCAAATCACGACGGTGGATTTTATTAACCCAGGTGGTTTGGAGCCGGTTGGTCAGAATATCTACCTACCCACAGGCGCCAGTGGTGATCCGCAAGAAGGCGTACCAGGCCTGAATGGGTTTGGCGAAGTAAAACAATCGATGCTCGAAACTTCAAACGTCAATGTGACCGAAGAACTGGTCAATATGATCGAAGCCCAACGTGTTTATGAGATGAACTCTAAAGTTATCTCATCCGTTGACCAGATGCTCAGTTACGTAAATCAACAGTTATAAGCATGGTGAAGGTATAAGGGGGCAATGATGACGGTGCAACGTGGATTAATATCGGGCCTTTTCTTTGCCACGCTCCTAGGGATGGGCGGTTGTTCATTGCCGGGGCAGCAAGATACAGGCAGTGATCTCGACCAAGCCACCTCGACCACGGATGCGGTTGAAGGCGATACAACACCGGAAGGTGAGGGCTTGATTGGTTTGTTACGTCAGCGTGAAGATCCCAAAGCTGACGATCCGTCTTGGTCTCCGATTCGCCCGCAACAGCCTCCGGAGCACTATGCAACGGCGACAGGATCTTTGTTTAATACCAGCCAACAGCGTGATTTATATAATGGCTCAAAACCCAGTGGACTTGGGGATATCGTGACGGTCATGCTTGAGGAAAACACTCAGGCTCAAAAAAGTGCGAGCTCCGATTTGGCCAAGTCAAACGACTTGAGCATGGATCCTCTGTCCTTAGGAGGGGAAGAAATCACCATTGGCGAGCGCACCTTGTCGTATGAAGTGAGCAATGATAATTCATCAACGGGTTCTTCATCGGCAGATCAAAGTAATAGTCTGCAAGGCTCTATTTCGGTACAAGTGATTAATGTGTTGGCCAATGGCAACTTAATGGTGCGCGGCGAAAAATGGTTAACGCTGAACTCAGGCGATGAATACATTCGCTTGAGCGGTACCATTCGACCCGCCGATATTGGTCCGGATAACACCATTGCTTCAACCCGTATATCCAATGCCAGAATTCAATATTCCGGTACCGGCGAGCGACAAGATACCCAAGAACAAGGCTGGTTGGCACGATTCTTTAATGTCACCTTGTAGCCCTATATTGTGACGGAGAGTTGACGTGAAAAAGTGGTTGTTATCGATAGTCTTGCTGGTTGTAGCCACACCAAGTCTTGCGGCTCGAATAAAAGACGTTGCCGAGGTTGCTGGGGTCAGGAGTAACACGTTGACGGGCTATGGTTTAGTGGTCGGTTTGCCGGGGACAGGTGAAAGCACTGATTTTACTGACCAAAGTTTTAAGTCGATGCTAAATAACTTTGGTATCGAACTTCCTACTGATACAACCCCTCAATCAGACAATATCGCCGCAGTCGCAGTGACCGCAGACCTCCCTGCGTTTGCCAAACAGGGTCAAAAACTTGACGTGACTGTGTCATCGATTGGCTCGGCGGAAAGTTTAAGAGGGGGAACCTTGCTCCAAACCTTTCTGAAAGGGCTGGATGGCAACGTCTATGCCACCGCACAAGGCAACTTAATTGTCGGTGGGTTTAGTGCCACGGGGGCCGATGGCTCACAACTGGTGGGGAATACCCCTACTGTGGGGCGAATCACGAACGGAGCCTCGGTCGAGCGCGAAGTGCCGAATCCATTTGGTCGAGGTGATCACCTTACCTTTAATCTTTTTCAATCCGACTTTACCACCGCTCAACGTATGGCGGATGCGATTAACCGCTTTCTAGGACCATCAACAGCGTCTGCGATGGATGCTACGTCGGTGCGTGTCAGAGCGCCACGTGATGTGAGCCAGCGGGTCGCGTTTTTATCTACCTTAGAAAATATTGAATTTCAACCTGGAGATGGTGCGGCTAAAATCATCGTCAATTCTCGTACGGGCACCATTGTGGTGGGACAAAATGTGCGCCTTCGTCCAGCTGCAATTACGCATGGCGGCATGACCGTCTCGATTCAAGAAGACTTTAATGTCGATCAGCCCAACCCACTCGGTGGTGGGGAAGCGGTAGTCACACCGGATACCGAGATCAATGTCGAAGAAGAAGAAGGGCGAATGTTCCACTTTAAACCAGGCGTGACCTTGGACGATTTAGTTCGCGCAGTCAATGGCGTGGGGGCAGCCCCCTCAGACTTGATGGCCATCTTGCAAGCGCTAAAGCAAGCGGGTGCCATCGATGGCCAGTTGATAGTCATATAAGGGACAGCAATGAAATCTCCTGTTGATAGTCAATTTGTACACGATATTAGCCAGCTTGATTCGTTGCGCCGTCAAGCGACTAAGAATGGCGATGGCGATAAAAGTGCCGCATTACGCTCTGCGGCAGAGCAATTTGAAGCCTTGTTCACCCAGATGCTGTTTAAATCAATGCGTGATGCCAATGAAGCGTTCGAGTCCGATCTCATCGACGATCGCACCTCTAAGTTTTATGAGCAAATGGCAGACGAACAAATGGCAAGTGAACTCAGCCGAGAGGGATCGCTGGGGCTGGCTGATATGATTGTGGAACAACTGGGCCAGGCTCTGGGCGATAGTGAACCTGACTTGGAAGATGCGGCGCGCACATCGGCGCAATCTTTGCCTTTGGATCAAAATCGAAGTCGAGAGGCGGCAGAAAAAGCGATTGCCGCGCTGGATAGCCAGTCGATTGCCCCACCGGCAGCGGGAAGTGAGGCGGGACAACGTAATGAAGGCTTTGATTCGCCTGCCGCATTTGTTGATAGATTAGCGCCTCATGCACGACGCGCGGCGCGGGCACTTGGCACCGATCCAGCAATCATTTTAGCACAAGCTGCCTTGGAAACCGGCTGGGGTAAAAAAGTGATCGCCAATGCCCGTGATAACAGCCATAACTTGTTCAATATTAAAGCGGATCCACGCTGGAGCGGAGACAAAGTCGCGACGCAAACACTCGAAGTGTATGATGGGATCCCGGTGAAAGAAACGGCGAGTTTCCGCGCGTATCCATCCTATCAAGAGAGTTTTGATGATTTTGTTTCGTTTTTACGAGAAAACCCCCGTTACGAGCAAGCCCTGTCTCAATCTGCGCAACCTGAACAGTTTATTCGCGAACTCCACCAAGCGGGCTATGCTACTGATCCTGAGTATGCCGACAAAGTTATCCGTGTGCTCGATCAAGTCCGTGGCATGATGGAATAATTGAGCGGCAGGCAAAGGCTTGCCGTTTTTTATTTTAGCTTGATTTTTTATGCCTTTAAATCAGTTAATATCTTGTTTTACATCGCTTTAAAACCCCTCTACCTTCTCTGGCCTGATTTTTGCTTTACTTTGATTATCTCGTTTTAATTGCCGGGTTACTTGGAGGCACAATGGGCTTGGACCTGCTTTCCCTTGGATCGCAAGGCGTACTGACTGCGCAGCGACAGCTGAATACAACAGGTCACAATATCTCTAACGTGAATACGGAGGGGTATAGCCGTCAATCCGTTGAGCAACAAACCAATGATCCGCAATTTTGGGGTGGCAACAATTACGGTACCGGTGTTCACGCTGCTGCGGTACGCCGTAACTATGATAAGTTCGCGGTTAATGAACTGAATGTGGCGACCTCGAACTTGTCTCACGCCGCCGCGCGCAACGATCAACTCGGTCGACTCGACGATATGATGGCGCATTCAGCCAAAAAAATTCCTGAAAACATGAATGAATTCTATGGCGCGGTTAAAGGGTTAACTGACAGCCCCAGTGATATGGGGGCGCGAAAAGTCGTGCTCGAAAAAGCGCGAATGGTCGCTGCCGGTATGAACGACGTCTATGGCGTGTTACAGCAGCAATCAATTGATACCTCGTCACAAATTGATGCCACGGTAAAGCGAATGAACGACATCGGCCAAGAGCTGGTGGATGTGCACAAAGCAATACTTAAAACCCCCGCCGAAGCTAATGATCTATTGGACCGTCATGACAAATTGATCCGAGAGCTGTCTGAGTACACCCAGGTAAGCGTGAATGCACGCGAAGATGGTCTTTTCAATGTCATCATTGGCAGTGGCCATATGCTGGTATCCGGGATGAATAGCAGTGAGTTAACTACCTTGCCGGGTGAGCCGGATCATCAAGAGCGCCGTTTAGCCCTCGTTGAAGGTAAGAGTGTGAAAGCCATTTCGAATAGCGATATTCGCGGTAAACTTGGTGCATTATTTGAGTACCGTGATGACACACTCAGCCAAGCGCGTGACGAGTTAGGCCGAATGTCGATTGGGTTTTCTCAGGCGTTGAATGATTTGCAGGGACAAGGCTTCGATCTTAATGGTGAAGTGGGCAAAAATATCTTTACCGATTTTAACAGTGATCGCATCGCCCGTTCTCGCGTGGTTCAAAACGGTGACTCCACCGCGGACCTTAAAGTTTATATCGATGATTTGCAAAAGCTTAAACCGGGTGACTATCAACTTAAGTTCGATGGCACACAATATACGCTGACCGCCCCAGACGGCAAACAAGCCGCCGTTACCCCTAGTGGTACGCCTCCCAGCTTCAATGTGGACGGAATGCGTGTTCAAATTGATGCAGGATTGGCGGCCAATGAGCGAGTACTAATTCGCCCGGCACGGTCAGCGGCAGGGCAAATGCGGGTGGCGATGGAAGATCCTGCTGATATTGCCGCACAAAGCTATATTAGTGGTAGCTCGGTGAGTAAAGGTGAGGGCGACGTCCGTGTACTGCAAAGTGGCGGACAAAAAGAATTTCAAGTTCGAATCTCACCGGATGGCAGCCAATTTGCGGTGACAGACACCAAAGGTCAAATCTTGGTTGCGCCTCAAGCTTATCCACCTGGTGGGCCGATAGACGTGAATGGGACCGTGATTGATCTTAATGATAAAGCGGTGCCTGACGATGTCTTGGCCGTAAGCTTGATCCCGGCGGATGGCGACAACAGTAACTTAATTCGCATGCAAGAGTTGCAAACGCAAAAGTTGATGGATAATGGCCGCTCCACCGTGCTTGATGTCTATGAAGGGCTGAGTACCGATTTAGGGGTGCAAAAAGCGTCGTATGAGCGTTTGCAGGATGTGAGTATGGTTGAACATGATGCGGCAGAAGGACGTGTCGCCCAAGTGTCTGGGGTTAACCTTGATGAAGAGGCGGCGAATATGATGAAGTTTCAACGCGCTTATATGGCGGCGTCACGCATCATGACTGCGGCCAATGAAACCTTTGATTCTCTGCTCAATGCAACGCGATAAGGGTCGATCAGTATGATTAGTCGTATTGCTAGTTTTCATAATTACCAATCTGTCTCCAACGACATTATGCGCCAAAATGTGAAGGTGCAAGATAATCAGGAGCAAATGGCGACCGGAAAACGTGTGATCACATCCGGCGATGATCCCGTCTCATCAATCTATATTCAGAACTTTCGCCAGCAAGATGAGCAGATTGATCAGTTTATTGATTCGATCACCTTGGCGAGAAATCGTCAAACACGTGAAGAGATCGCTATTGATGAATCAGAGCAAATCATGGATGGCGCCAAGCGTAAAGTGATGGCGATGATTAATGGTTCGTTATCGGTGGAAGACCGCACTGCGCACCGCCAAGATCTGCAAGGAATGTTTGATAACTTTATGGACTTGGTGAACACCAAGGACGAGTCAGGCAACTTCTTGTTCTCCGGCACCCAAACCAGTACCCAGCCTTTTTATCGTGATACCCAAGGCAATGTCCGTTATGCCGGCGACAGTTACTTTCGTACGGCTCAAGTAGCGCCTGCAGTAGAAGTGCCGACCTCCGATCCCGGCGATAAGATGTTTATGGAAATTGATAACCCTTTTGGCGATTACCAACCGGAATATGATCTTGAAGACGGATCACTGCTTTTACTGGCGAAAGCAGAAAATAGCAATGATGCCGATACGGCGAACTATTCGGTGTCGTTTGATGTTAATGCTAGCGGCGATACCACGTACTCTCTGATGCAAGATGGCACCGAAGTCAGTGCTGGCCTTTACGATCCGCAAACCGGCATTGAGTGGAACACGCTCAAAATGACCTTTGAAGGCGAGATGGGGCCGGGTGATACTATCAACTTAGAAAGACAAGATAGCTTCAATATCTTCGATGCGTTTAAAAATGGTGCGGCTTTATCGTATGCGGATATCGATGATGCCTCGGCAACGGCAGAGCTCCATCAAGTCACTGAGCAGTTTTCAGCCGCCTTTAAACACTTGAACAAAGCACGCTCAGAAGTGGGAACGCGGTTGACCACGCTCGATCGACAAGAAAGCATGCATAAAGATTTTAAATTAGTGTTGAATCGCTCTTTGGGTACCATGGAAGATTTAGATTATACCCAAGCCGCCATTGATATGAACGAAGATATGCTGGCACTGCAAGCGTCCCAGCAGGCCTTTGCTAAGACTAAAGATCTTTCGTTGTTTAATTATATCTAACCCAAGGTTGAAGCCTTAGATTACCGCAAGGTACCAGGGGTGAATAAAAAACGGGGCCGTCTCAGCAGCCCCGTTTTTATTGGTAGAGGGTAATTCCCCCCTTTTTACCGACCGAGATCGTCAACCATACGGCGTGCTATCGCATCAAGCAGTGGCTGTTTGTCTTTGATCATTGGCGGATAACTAAACGCATACTCTGCGTAGCCTGGCATCGACTCTGGCGTTTGTATATCGCTCTCTTTATGGCCGGCAAAAAACACATAGCAAGGTGTGCCGACGGCAACCGTCAGCCGATGCACCGCTGTCCCCGCAGTAAATACCCCCGAGAGCTGTTTGATCGCATGCGCGGTCCCCATAAAATCATTTTTAAGATCCAATCCGGGCAGTGACACGATCTCAACGCCCGTTTGTTTTTTGATTTTACTCAGCTCTTTTTCACACTCACCATATTGTAAATTGACAAATTGGGCGCTAGGACAAAGCTGGCGAACGGCTTTTATCCAGCCTGCTAATTCTTCAGCCACCAAGTAGTGAATGTTACGGGTGGCAGCCGCAAGACCACTGCGCCAGCATAGCCCAAACACAGGCCCTTTCTGATGCAATTTAGCTAACGGTGCTATCCAAGACGCATGGGGTGCGACATCAGGAACAATATAGGTTTGCTGATAAAGATGACGGTCAAAGTGGTGATAGCACAACCCTGCCAGTGATCCACCGGCCACCCAACTATCAATGTCAGCGAGAACATGCTCAGGGACGAAAATATCTTTTCCATCTTTGCGAGAAATCGGCACAATTTCTGTACTTGGAAATGCTTGACTCAGTAAGGGCTCTAGACGCGGATCGCAGCCAACGTACACTTTTCGAGCACGCTCAACCACCATTGCCACGTTATGAAAATAGGCGAGTTCATCCCCGACACCTTGCTCAGGCATAATGAGTACGGCATCGGTTTGTGGTCGCGACAAATCCCAACGGGGTAAATCACCGTGGTATTTGAGTCGACGGCCGCAATCAAGTCCTGCTTCATTCGCCGAGTAAAACTTATCCCACGCCATTTGGGTACGATAGACAAAGGCAAGGTTAAACCGCAGCGCATGATCATCGGGTTGCGCCGCTAATAACGTTTCTAGGCGATGTTGGGCTTGATCGATATTTCCCATATACCAATCGAGTTCGCCTAATTGTGCATTTAAGGTATTCGCTTGTTTATCGCTGACATGAACGAGAGCCTTCTCGTGGATCTGGTAGCAATCGGTCAATTTATCTTGCGTAAACTGATGATGCTGCTTGAGTCGCTCGAAGGTAGCACGGGCATAGGCATAGTGTAATTCTCCGCGCTCGGGGTCATCACGCAAACATTGCTTGGCCAGTTTACTCGCTTCCAACCAATTGGCTTCCTTGAGATACACCACCAACAGTTGGTGCAAAAAGGCTGGATCTTGAGTTTGCTTATGGGCTTGCAAGCAGCGTTGGCGAGCGCTTGTATACGTACCGAGCCCTGACTCTGCTCTTACCAAAAGCAGTTGCCACACTTGATGAGATTGCGCCTTGTCATTACCGCGTAATAAGAGCTGCTGGGCCTTACCGTATTCTTGTTCATCAAGCGCATGCTGAGCCAACGCCATCAATGCAGGAGGGTAGTCGGGCTCAAGCGTTAGTATCGTTTGATAAAGTTGTTCGCTTTGTGCCGTGTGGCCATCCTTCATCAAATTAGCGGCCAACGCCATGGTTTTGTTGATTTCCTCAGCCAGACCTTGATTTTTAATTTGATGCAATTCATCACGCAAAGCATGTGTACGACGGCTCTCACCTTGCAAGCCAAGTTTTGCGGTTAACTGTTCACGTAAACTAAGGATATCTTGGTTGGTGGGAGCGGCGGCAAACAAAGCGTCGACAATGTCTAAGGCCGCTTTGTTGTGGCCTTGCTGAGTGAGCAGTTGCGCTTTGTCGAACAACAGAGAACGATCATCAGGCGCGAGCGTAAGGGCATGTTCAAGATGTGTCATCGCTTGGCGATATTGCCCTTGTTCCGCATCTAATACGGCGAGAACCTGCCGCACGGGAACGGTATCTGGCGCATGGCTCAGTATCTGTTCAAAAACTTGCCGTGCATCGACTTTATTGCCGTCTTGATAGAGGCGAATACCGAGCTGGAACGCGTCATCCAGCGTCATATTCGTTTGACCGTCGTTTTCTTGCGTCATCAGTGACTTCGTCCTGTTATTTATGATTGCCTCGACTTAGTGTCAAGACGCTGGTGGGATGATGAGTGTTATCTATCTGCAAAAAATATTTGCAAAAAATATGCCTTCTAGCTCAGTCGTTACCGGAGTTGGCCGCTTATTTGCAAGCGTACATCGACAAGCGATAGACCGGTCATGCCGGCAACCGAAGGCGAGGCGTTGCCGCTATATTGCCGCTGGTACAGAAAATCGGCAGATTCCGCTGTCATTATTGCGCTCTATTATACAACAAAAATCTAGTAATATACTGATTTAGATAGATTTTAAAAAGTTGGCATATATATTGTATTTAATCAACCAAGCGGCCAGTTTTTGAACGGGCTGAGACTAAAACTGATTAACAAGCTGTTCCCGCAGCACCGCCATTACACAGTGCAACACGTCGCGGGTAGGCTGTTTCGCAAAGCAAGCGAAAGWCAAAGGAGAGCAAAATGGGTGTAACAGTTAACACCAACGTGTCTGCGATGACTGCGCAGCGTTACCTGAATAAAGCGACCGATGAGTTGAACAATTCAATGGAACGTCTGTCGTCAGGTAGCCGAATCAACAGTGCTAAAGACGACGCGGCGGGTTTGCAGATATCTAACCGATTAGTGGCCCAAACTCGAGGGCTTGATGTGGCAATGCGGAACGCCAATGATGGTATCTCGATTGCCCAGACTGCCGAAGGGGCTATGCAAGAGTCTACCAATATTTTGCAGCGTATGCGGGACCTTTCCTTGCAATCTGCTAACGGTGCTAATGGTAAATCTGAACGTGTGGCTATCCAAGAAGAGGTCGAGGCACTGAAAGATGAGCTGAACCGAATTGCAGAAACGACAGCCTTTGGTGGACGTCGATTACTGAATGGTTCGTTTGGTGAAGCCTCGTTCCAAATTGGTGCGGATGCCGGTGAAGCGATCATTATGGGACTCTCGAGCATTCGTGCAGATGATTTCCGCATGGGTGGCGTAGAATTTGTCGGCAGTCAACCCAAATCAGCTGGCTGGGAAGTGGATGGTGCAGCCTCGACATTACAGCTGCAATTTACCACGAAAGAGGGTGAAAACGTCAGCTTAAGTATCGGCGCGAAAGCAGGCGATGATGTGGAAGAGCTGGCAAGCTATATCAACGGTCAGTCAGATGAAATGCTCACCGCCTCCGTTGACGAAGAAGGACAGCTGCAAATCTTTATTGAAGAGAATAAAGTCGCAGGCGCGGTCAATTTTAGTGGTGGACTCGCCGCCTCTCTGGGAATGGTTTCGGGTAATGGTGACTTAGTGACAGCGGCAGACCTCGATGTGTCCGATGTCGGTGGTGCTCAAATGGCCGTTGGCGTTGTCGATGCGGCGATGCGTTATATCGACAGTCAGCGGGCGGATTTGGGTGCGAAGCAAAATCGACTCAGCCACACCATTAGCAACTTGTCGAATATCCAGGAAAATGTGTCGGCTTCAAACAGTCGTATTCGAGACACAGACTTTGCGCGTGAAACGACGGCAATGACCAAAGGTCAAATCCTACAGCAGGCGGGTACCTCGATGCTGGCTCAGGCCAAACAGATGCCACAAGCAGCATTGAACCTTCTGCAATAACCTCTCGTTTTTACAGGTAAAAAAAAGCGGCAAGCGGTTGCCGCTTTTTTTATGCCAATTTTTATCAAAATCCCACTAAAGATATCTCTCCTTTGGGCGTTAACCTTCATAGCGCCATACGGCATCGGTATTAATACCGACACGCACAACAAAAAAGCTAAAGCTTTCTCAACGTGCGCCGCTACATGGGTTGTGAACAATTTTACACTGGTTTTCCCTGGTCAGCTGGGCGAAGCCGGACCTAGAACCTAAGGAGAATAGTTATGGCTATTACTGTTAACACTAACGTCCCTGCGATGACAGCTCAGCGATTTTTGAATAATTCGACCGATGCGCTGAACAACTCAATGGAGCGTTTGTCATCCGGCTCTCGTATCAACAGTGCCAAAGATGATGCGGCAGGTCTTCAGATTTCTAACCGCTTGATGGCACAAAGCAGTGGCTTGGGTGTGGCTGTTCGAAATGCCAATGACGGTATCTCAATGGCGCAAACCGCTGAAGGGGCGATGGAAGAGTCAAGCAACATCTTGCAACGTATGCGTGACTTGTCACTGCAATCCGCTAACGGTGCTAACGGTGACTCTGAACGTAGCGCAATTCAAGAAGAAGTGGTCGCGCTGAAAGACGAGCTAAACCGTATCGCAGAAACCACCTCGTTCGGTGGTGCCAAGCTCCTCAACGGCACATTTGGTACGCGTTCATTCCAAGTGGGTGCTGATGCTGGTGAAGCGGTGATGATGGAGTTCAAAAACATCCGCGCTGACCACAGTGAAATGGGTGGCGCTAGCTTTACGGCTGCGAATGGTAAGTCAGCAGGGTGGACAGCTACTGCCGGTGCAACCATGGCAATCAATATCACCAATGCGGATGGCACCTCAACGTCGATCAATGTAACGGCGAAAGGCGGTGATGACATTGAAGAAATCGCGACCTACATTAATGGTCAGGCTGACGATAAACTCAGTGCATCGGTGACGGAAGACGGTGAGCTGCAAATTGTCACTGGGGCAGGTTCGGATGCAACCTTCTCAGGGGCACTGGCTACGTCGCTCTCCATGGGAACCAAAGTGGATGAAACCATCAAAGATGTGGATGTTTCGTCTATGGGTGGCGCACAAAAAGCGGTCGGTATGATCGATAATGCGATGCAATTTATCGACTCTCACCGTGCTGAATTGGGTGCGAAGCAAAACCGTTTGAGCCATACAATTGCGAACTTGGATAACGTCAATGAAAACGTATCGGCCTCGAACAGCCGAATCCGTGATGTTGATTTCGCGAAAGAAACAACGAACTTGACCAAATCGCAAATTCTGCAGCAGTCTGGTACCTCGATTTTGGCGCAAGCCAAGCAGGCGCCACAAGCGGCACTGAGCTTGCTCGGTTAACCATTCACGAGCGGCGGCCTAATCGCCGCCGCTACGTTTTTGGAGGTGAATAGCAATGGACATTTCATCCGTTTCCAATTCATCCCTGCTGCACTCAAAACCCTCTGATGGCACAAAGATTGCAAAAGATGTAAGAGTTGGAAAAACGCAGTCTGATCCGGTGAATCAGCATCAGCAAGCTGAACGCCGAGAAGCGCGAGAATCAATGCAGCAACGGCGTGTTGAACAGTCGCAGCGCATTGAAGAAAACCGTCAGCTACAACGACAACAGCTTGAAAAGCTGGTCGCCCGGCTAGATGAGTTTATGTCTGACTTTAACAAAGGGCTCGCATTCCGACTGGATGAAGACACAGGACGTAGCATTGTCACCGTGTATGAAATGAACAGTGGCGATATCATCCGTCAAATTCCAGAAAAAGAAATGTTAGAGCTTGCTAAGCAATTGTCGCAACACGCGCGAGGGCTGGTCACAGAGAAGGTGTAACGAGGTGAGAGAGTCGTTATGAGTGTAAAAGCAGCAGGCATGGGCGGTGGCATGGATATTAATGCCATGGTCACTAAAATCGTGGATGCTGAACGTGCACCCAAGCAAGAGCGGATTATCAAACGCACTAATGACGTTGAAACCGACATTAGTGCGTTTGGTCGCTTAAAAGATTCTCTCGCGACACTTAAAACCCAGATGTATGATTTTCGTCGTAACGAAGGTTTTTCGGCGAGAACCACATCGGTGAGCAACCCCGACGCGCTCGGTGCTACGGCAACACCGGACGCCATCCCTGGACGTTATCAGGTTGATGTACAGCAACTTGCGGGGGCTCATAAGCTTGTCTCGCCAGGCGTCGATCCTGATGCCTCGTTGGGTACGGGTAAACTTACGATCACCATGGGTAATCGCACCAGTGTGATCGATGTGCCGCAAGGCAAAGACAGCTTGGCTGACGTTGTGCGGGCGATTAACAACGATCCTAAAAACCCCGGGATCCAGGCGTCGCTTATCCAAGACGATAGTGGCACACGTATGGTGCTAAACGGTAATAAAACCGGGGAAACGAATCGGATCGAAGTGAATGTTGATGCTCAGATAGGCAGTGCACTCCACCAGTTAGGCTTTCAAGCTGGACAAGCTAATAATGGCATGACGCAAATGCAGGCAGCACAAGATGCCAAGATACTGATTGATGGTATCGCCTCGGTGTCCAGTACAACCAATACATTTGATAATGCTATCGAGGGTGTCTCGTTAGAAGTTGACCAAACCAGTGATAAGCCACTTTCACTGGCGGTAGAGCATGACCGAGAATCGGTACGATCAACGATTACGTCTTTTGTTGATAACTACAATGCGTTCTTCCGTGTCTCTCAAGCCGTTAGCCAATATGATCCCGAAACGCAACAAGGCGGTCCGTTGGCGGGTGAAAGTGTGATACGTACGGCGACCAGTCGGTTACGTAACTTATTTTCATCCCCGATAGAGAAAGCGCCTGAAGGGATGAAAACATTGAGTGAACTTGGGGTGACGACCACCATGGATGGCCGTTTAGAAATCGACAATAAAGTGTTAGACCGCCAGCTGCGTCAAAACTTTAACGCTTTAGAAGGTTTTTTCGGTGGCAATGATGGCTTTGCGCGTCAATTAGAGCAGGTGATCAATGGGTTCACCGGCGCGGGTGGGGCGATCAGTAACCGTGAAAGCACGCTTTCAGAGCAAAAGCTGAGATTACGTGATGATCAGCGTGAGTTAGATAGACGCATGGAAAGCTTAGAGTCACGAACCATGCAGCGCTTTTCTGCGATGGAAGAAGCAACGAGTCAAATGCGTTCTCAATTGCAAGCAATGCAAAACATCATGCCAGGTTAGCCATGACAGAGATTGCGGATTGGCTCGTCACGTTAGAGGTAATGGATGCAGACATTGCTCAGCACTTAACCTTAAGTGACATTGATCCAGAAAAGCTGGCTCAACAATTGCATGATAGAAAAACGCTGCTCGATAAGATTGCAGCGTCAACACAGGCGCCGAGTCATCCACAATGGTCCGAGGCGTTGGCAAGAACAAAAACGCTCATTGATACGCTCGAAGAGCACAAAGCAGAATCTGCCAAGCGCTTGTTACAGCAGCGCAAGGGGAAGCAGTCTGTGCAGCTGTATAAGAAATTTCAATAGGTGAGGAAGACTATGAGAGGCTCACTACAGGCCTATAAGAAGGTCTCGGTTGACAGTCAGTTAAGCGCCGCGTCGCCTCATAAGGTTATCCAGATGCTGATGGCCGGGGCTATTGAGCGTTTAATTCAAGGCAAGGCGGCGATGGCACAAGGCGATTTATCCGTCAAAGGTGAGCGCCTAGGTAAGGCATTGGATATTATTATCAATCTACGGGCTTGTTTATCTATGGATGAGGGCGGTGATATCGCGGATAATTTGGATGCCATTTATGACTTTATGATTCGACAAGTCAGTGCCGCCAACTTAGACAATACGCCAGAACCCATTGACGATGTGATTGAACTATTGCGAGAGATAAAATCAGCTTGGGACCAGATTCCCTCTGAATACCATAATATGACTCAAGCGACCAGTTAAACCGCCTACCAAAAGACGGACATGGCACTGGAGTCACAGGTTTACTGTGTCTCCGGTTGCCTTATGCGCGTTCTCTATTACAATGTCTTGATTAAAATTGAGATTGTTGTTGCTTACGAGCGGCACAATAATAATAAGTTATCAGGGCAGACGTATCTCACACATGCAAGATTTAGCAAAGATCCTTGTTATCGATGACGATGACCAGTTTCGTCACGATCTCGGCGTGATACTCGATTTTATCGGCGAGCGTTACGCGCTTCACTCGACCACAGATGTCAGTGATGCACTCTGGGAGCAAAACTGGGGCGCATGTTTTCTTGGTCACGTCCGCTCGACATCGCTGTTAGAGAAAGTGCTTGACCAACTTGCAACCTATCACCATGTTCCAGTGATTGCGATTCGACGTCATGATCGTGAACTTTCCGGGTTGCCTAATTATGTCGGCGAACTGGGCTTACCGTTAAATTACCCACAATTGTTTGACGCCTTACACCATTGCCGTGAGTTTGCTGGAAAACAAGCGTTTAGTATTCCACAACTCGCAGGTGACAATACCGCCTTTCATAATATGGTTGGCAAGAGCGATGTGATTGAACAGGTTCGTCATTTAATTGATCAGGTTGCTTCAACCGAGGCAAGTGTGTTGATTCTAGGTGAGTCTGGCACCGGTAAAGAAGTGGTTGCACGCCATATTCATCATTCATCCTCACGCGCGACCGGTCCTTTTGTGCCGGTGAACTGTGGTGCGATTCCCGGAGAGCTCCTCGAAAGTGAACTCTTTGGCCATGAAAAAGGGGCTTTTACCGGCGCAATTTCAGCACGCAAAGGACGTTTTGAACTTGCGGAGGGTGGAACGCTCTTTTTGGATGAAATCGGCGATATGCCGATGCCAATGCAAGTGAAGTTGTTACGCGTCCTTCAAGAGCGTACGTTTGAGCGAGTGGGAGGAAATAAAAGTATTCGCGCCAATGTTAGAGTGGTTGCTGCCACTCACCGCACACTGGAAACGATGATCCAAGAAGGCGAATTTCGCGAAGATCTCTATTACCGACTCAACGTATTCCCGATTGAGATGCCTGCATTGCGAGATCGTATTGACGATATTCCCTTGCTTATCCACGAACTGATGTCTCGTCTAGATGGTGAAGGAAATGGACGTATTCATATTTCACCGCGAGCGATTAATTCGCTAATGGAACATCAGTGGCCAGGGAACGTGCGTGAATTGGCCAACCTTATCGAACGCTTGGTGATTTTATATCCGGGGCAAATGGTGGATGTAAATCACCTTCCCGCGAAATATCGCTACAGTGATATTCCTGAATTTCAGCCAGAAGCGTATTCGGTAGAAGACACCGAAATGGCAGAGCGAGAGGCACTCACTGCGATGTTTTGTGAGCCAGATATTCCCGCGTTTGACGATGAGATGCCAGGCTTTTCTGACAGTCCAGGTTTTACTAGTTTGCCTCCCGAGGGCGTTAATCTTAAAGAGACCCTGGCTGAGGTAGAAGTTGATCTGATCAAGCAGGCACTTGAGGCGCAGTCAGGCGTCGTCGCCAGAGCCGCGGACATGTTGAGTATGCGGCGAACCACCTTGGTGGAAAAAATGCGTAAGTACGGACTCAACAAAGAAGAGTTAATATAAATCGGTAATGTGTCAAAAAGCGGAGTCAAAAAAATGACTTCGCTTTTTTGTCTTCAACAAGCTGATATTATTGACTATTTTTATGGCATAATCCCTGCTTAAATGAGTAAAACCTTGATTGAAATGTGTATTGCTTAAATGGAAACCCAATCGTCGCCACTTGGATCAGTGGATCAACAAGTTACTCGATATAAGCAAGTTCTGGATGTTATGCCTGCGGGGGTTATCTTGCTGGACGCCAATGGACGTGTTGCTGAAGCCAATCCAGAGGCGCATCGACTACTGGGTGAGCCATTGACTCAGCAGCGTTGGTTTGAGGTGATACAACGGGCTTTTTCCCCACGTGACGATGATGGGCACGAGGTATCACTAAAAGATGGTCGGCGAGTAAAGCTGGCCATCTCAGCGTCCGATTCGGGGCAGCTCATTTTAATTACCGATATGACCGAAACCCGTTTATTGCAATCGCGTGTCAGTGATCTACAACGCTTATCATCGTTAGGTAAAATGGTGGCATCATTAGCGCATCAGGTGCGTACGCCACTATCGAGTGCCATTTTGTATGCGTCCAACCTAGGTGCCCCAAACCTGAATAATGCGACCAGGCAGCGTTTTCAATTCAAGTTGTTAGACCGTTTGCATGATCTGGAAAAGCAAGTCAATGACATGTTGCTATTTGCCAAAGGCGGCGACAATAACGTGGTCAAGGTATTCAGTGTCGAACAGCTATTTAATGAATTTGAGCCCATGGTGGATGCGGTCGTTCAAGGACATGATGTTGATTTTGCAATTAACAGTGACGACGAAAGTGTAAAGGTGTTGGGCAACCCCAATGCGTTAGCCAGTGCCTTAAGTAATCTTGTGATTAATGCTGTCCAGGTGGCGGGCAAAGGCTGCCAAGTCGTTGTCGATTCACGGCTGCAGGGCGATAACCTTTTACTTTCGGTGGCGGATAACGGGCCAGGCATCGCGCCGGAGTTACATGCCAAAGTCCTTGAGCCTTTTTTTACCACGCGACAACAGGGGACAGGTCTTGGCCTCGCCGTTGTGCAAATGGTGTGTCATGCCCATGATGGCAAGCTCACCTTACAATCTGAGCCTGAAAAAGGGGCCTGTTTTACATTGTGTTTGCCGCTTGCCAAAGGGGCGGTGGCAGATCATGGTGAGAGCGTAGGAGAAACACAATGAGCCAAACAACCGTGCTAATCGTGGAAGATGATGAAGGGTTGCGCGAAGCGCTTGTCGATACATTGGCGCTGGCAGGGTATCACTGGCGAGAAGCGGACAGTGCCGAGCAAGCCTTAGTGACCCTGAAATCAGAGGCCATTGATATTGTCGTCTCTGACGTGCAAATGGCAGGAATGGATGGCCTTGCACTTTTGCGCTCGATTAAAACACACATGCCGAATTTACCGGTTTTGCTAATGACGGCCTATGCCAACATCGAAGATGCCGTGGCGGCGATGAAAGAGGGCGCGATCGATTACATGGCTAAACCGTTTGCCCCCGAAGTGCTGTTAAATATGGTGAGCCGCTATGCCCCTGTCAAAACCGATGACTCCGATGCGATTGCTGAAGATCCAAAAAGCGTCGCCTTACTGGCGTTGGCAGACAAAGTAGCAAATACCGATGCGAATGTGATGATCTTAGGGCCTTCAGGCTCAGGAAAAGAAGTCATGGCGCGCTATATTCACGATCATTCAGCACGTGCCAGTGCCGCTTTTGTCGCCATTAACTGTGCCGCGATTCCAGAAAACATGTTAGAAGCCACGTTATTTGGCTACGAAAAAGGGGCCTTTACTGGCGCGGTTCAGGCTTGCCCGGGCAAGTTTGAACAGGCACAAGGCGGAACCATTTTACTGGATGAAATCAGTGAGATGGAGCTTGGGTTGCAAGCGAAATTACTACGCGTGTTGCAAGAGCGTGAGGTTGAGCGTTTAGGTGGACGAAAAAGTATCCAGCTTGATTTGCGGGTGCTTGCCACCAGTAACCGCGACTTAAAAGAATACGTAGCGCAAGGCCACTTTCGAGAAGATCTTTACTATCGCTTGAATGTCTTTCCCATCACTTGGCCGGCGCTCAGTGATCGGCTCGGCGATATTATTCCACTGGCGCATTATTTACTGTCACGCCACTGCCAAAAACAAGGCTTACCTTGCCCAAGTTTGCATCCAGATGCCGAACAGAAACTGCTCGCGTACCCGTGGCCTGGTAATGTCAGAGAGCTCGATAACGTTATGCAACGCGCATTAATCTTGGCCACGCAGTCGCACATTCAAGCCTCTGATATTCTACTGGAGGGGCAAGATTGGCAAGATGCGTCTAGCTTACAAAATCAAGTAATGAATACGCGCTTTAACCACCAAGCACAAGCGCCGGCTTCTCCTCCAACGGCCACTGAGCATGTTGAGCAGCCCCCCAATGGCGTAGGATTGGGCAATGAGTTACGCGATCAGGAATTTTCTATTATTTTAGAAACGATCCGCGCTTGTGAAGGACGCCGCAAAGATGTTGCAGAACGCCTTGGGATTAGCCCGAGAACCTTACGCTACAAATTAGCCAAAATGCGTGATGCTGGCATCGATATTCCCCAATAATCGCGCGGTGTTGCGGCTTTTTGCTAAAGTGGTCTCAAAGTTGCAAACACACAGATATCTGATAGAAATCTGACTCATTTGACAAAAAATTGACACAGGAAGGATCGACGATGAAAGCCAATGCCCTGACGCAAGAAATGCAAGCCATGGCGGTAGCCGCGAAAAATGTGTCTCAGCCTGCCACGGGACAGCAAGTTAGCCAAGAGTTTGGCGATATGCTCTCCAGTGCCATTAATCATGTCAATGGACTGCAAAAAACATCCGGTGAACTCGCTACTCGGTTTGATGAAGGCGATCGTAATGTGAGCTTATCGGATGTCATGATCGCTCGGAACAAATCCAGTGTGGCCTTTGACGCAACAGTGCAAACGCGCAACAAACTGGTTGAAGCGTATAAAGAATTAATGAACATGCCTGTTTAATGTAGGAATTAATCAGTGGCTGAAGAGAATCAAAATACCGATCTCGCGGTGTCAGATGGTGCAGCAGCATTACCATCGACCGATGCAACGCTAGACGCGGAGCAAAGCGCGCAAGATCCGGATGCACTCGAACAATCGGCGTCGTCAAATTCGATATTTGGCGATCTCGACATGGTGCGTCAACTGATCTTGGTGCTCGCGGTCGCGATCTGCGTGGCCCTGATCATGATGCTTTTTTTCTGGGTACAAGAGCCAGAGATGCGGCCACTGGGTACGTACGAAACGGAAGAGCTTATTCCGGTTCTCGATCACCTGGATCAAAGCAAAGTCGATTATCAACTCGATGGAAACACCATCCGCGTTCCCTCTAGCGATTACTCGTCCATTCGTCTTGGGCTCACCCGAGCGGGCTTAAATACAGCCACGGCAGAGGGCGACGATATTTTGCTCAATGATATGGGCTTTGGTGTATCGCAAAAGCTTGAAACAGAACGCTTAAAACTGAGTCGTGAACGTCAACTGGCGGCAGCGATCGAAGAAGTGCGTCAAGTGCGAAACGCGAGAGTACTGTTGGCGCTGCCCAAACAGAGTGTTTTTGTGCGTCACAACCAAGAAGCGTCCGCAACGGTCTTTTTGACTCTTGGCGGGCGTAATACCCTAGGCCAGGAAGAAGTCGACTCGATTGTTGATATGGTGGCCTCCGCAGTGCCTTCTCTGAAACCCACGCGCGTAACCGTCACTGATCAGCATGGACGTTTGCTCAACTCAGGCAGTGAAGATCCAGCGTCGGCGGCGCGGCGAAAAGAGTACGAATTAGAACGTAAACAAGAGCGCCAGTTACGGGAAAAAATTGATTCCATTCTCATCCCTGTTTTGGGCTTAGGGAATTATACCTCTCAAGTCGATGTTGCCCTGGATTTTAGCTCGTTGGAAGAAACGCAACGGCAATATAACCCCAATACGCCAGCGACGCGCAGTGAATACACACGTGAAGATTATAACGGCTCCGACCGTGTGGCTGGTATCCCTGGGGCATTAAGCAATCAACCACCAGCGGACGCCTCTATTCCAGAGGATGTGCGAGATTTAAAAAATGGCGCAGGCGGAAATGGTTCGGTCAGTCGAGAAGCGACGCGTAATTTTGAATTAGATACGACAATTCGTCATCGGCGCGCGCAATCAGGCGTGATCGACCGCCAAACTGTTTCAGTGGCGGTGAATTTTAAGCAAAGTGTCGATCCGGACACCGGTGATGTGGTTAAAGAGCCTTTAACGGATGATGAACTGGCAAAAATCCGCCGCTTATTAATGGGCGGGGTAGGATTTAGTGAGCAGCGCGGTGATGTGCTTGAAGTGATCGCCGTACCATTTGTTGAACCTGAGCAAGCTGCCGAACAAGATGTTGCTATCTGGGATCATCCAAACTTTAATGATTGGGTACGCTGGTTGGCGGCTGCTTTAGTCATTATCGTGATTATTGTGGTGTTGGTTCGCCCAGCGATGAAAAAGCTGTTGTACCCCAATATCGACGAAGATGGCAATACTGTCGGGCCTAATGGCGAAATCTTGGGTCCGGATGGCCTACCCATTACCCCAGATGGCGATGACGTTGGTTTGATTGGTTCAGAGCTCGATGGCTCGAGTAATTTTGCCATGTCAGCGTCAGATGTTGAGCTGCCAAACTTACATAAAGACGAAGACTTGCTAAAAGCGGTCCGAGCGCTGGTCGCCAATGAGCCAGACTTGGCCGCACAAGCGGTAAAAAACTGGGTGACCGAAGATGGCAAATGAAGTCGCAAACACGGGTGAAGAGCAAGCCGGCTCAAGTTTCGATATCAGCTCTTTAAGTGGGATTGAGAAAGCCGCCATCTTACTGTTAAGTTTAAGTGAGCAAGATGCAGCAAGCATCATTCGACACCTCGAACCTAAACAAGTGCAGCGAGTCGGTTCGGCGATGACATCAATGACCGATCTTAACTCGGACAAGGTCGCGGCGGTGCATCGTGCGTTTTTGGAAGAAATCCAAAAATACACATCGATTGGGATGGGAAGCGAAGACTTCGTGCGTAACGCACTGGTGGCGGCGCTGGGTGAAGACAAAGCTAATAACTTGGTTGACCAAATCTTGCTTGGCAGTGGCTCCAAAGGCTTAGACTCACTCAAATGGATGGATCCGCGTCAAGTCGCCAGCATCATCATCAACGAGCACCCGCAGATTCAAACTATCGTGCTGTCATACTTAGATCCTGAACATTCAGCAGAAATTCTCTCCCAGTTTGTTGAGCGTGACCGGCTCGATCTGATGATGCGGATCGCCAACTTAGAAGAAGTCCAGCCAGCGGCATTACACGAACTAAACGAAATCATGGAGAAGCAGTTTGCTGGCCAAGCGGGTGCTCAAGCCGCCAAAATTGGTGGCTTAAAAGCGGCTGCCGAAATCATGAACTACATGGACAACAGTGTAGAAGGTGTCTTAATGGACTCCATTCGTGATCAGGACGAAGAGATGGCATCACAAATCCAAGACTTGATGTTTGTCTTTGACAACTTAATTGATGTGGATGACCGCGGTATACAGACCCTATTGCGCGATGTGCCGCAAGAAGTGCTGCAAAAAGCACTTAAGGGAGCGGAAGATAATTTACGCGAGAAAATCTATCGCAACATGTCTAAACGTGCGGCCGAAATGCTGCAAGATGATATCGAAGCCATGGGGCCAATTCGTGTCTCCGATGTTGAAGGGGCACAAAAAGAAATCCTTTCCGTTGCGCGTCGCCTTGCCGATGCCGGTGAGCTGATGCTCACTGGTGGCGGCGGTGATGAGTTTGTATAAGTTGCTTTTCTTTCGCGTAGAGGTTGTCGATGAGTTTAGATAAACGCCGTGGCTATATTCGTGCCAACGAAGCTGACGCCGAAACGATCGATCGTTGGACACTGCCGCCTTATGGCGATCGAGATAATCTGCCCAAAGATACTGCGCTCAATTATGATCCGAGCTGGGAGCCAGAAGCGGATACTGACGTTGAAGAAAGTGAGCCGGCCCCAGAGCCATTAACGGCCGATGCCCTAGAAGCGATTCGGCAACAAGGTTATGACGAAGGCTATGAAGAAGGCAAACAACTCGGGCATCAAGAAGGGCTAGAGGGTGGCCTAGAAGAAGGGCACGAAAAAGGGTTCGAAGAAGGCAAAAAGGCAGGGTATGAGCAGGGTGTTGAAGAGGGAAAAGCATTAATTGAGACGCGCTGTCAGCATCTTGACACCATTCTTAATCAGCTCAGTCATCCATTGGAGAAGCTTGATATAGACGTCGAACAGCAGCTTTTGGTAATGGTCCAAGCATTGACTAAGTCGCTGACCGGCGTGGAGTTAGAAACCAATCCGCAGGTCATTTTACAGACATTACGCGCATCGATAGCTGCACTCCCCGTGGCGGATCATCCCGTCACAGCCGCGTTACATCCTGATGATTATGCCGTGGTCACCGAAGCCTACGACGACGCCATGTTAGCCTCACGGGATTGGACGTTACAATCAGAGCCCGCGTTAGCGCGTGGTGATGTACATGTGAAATCGAAAGATTCTGTGGTTGATTATCAATACAGTGAACGGGTGGACGCGTTGCTCCGCGAGTTTCAAGGGAAAAACCAGTCACGGCAATCAGTGCCATCCCAGTCTTCCACGTCTGGCGCTGACGATCCCAGTGTTAATACGTCCAATACTAAAGCCGATACGCTCAAGTCGTCGGCGCAACCGTCGTCAGACGCAGCGACACAAGCGCAAGCGCAAGCAAAACCTCATGCTTCATCCTCCTCATCCAGCGATGATGACGGCGTGTCGTCATGAGTCAGCTGGCTGAGCGCTTAAAGCGGTGTCAATTAGATAACCTTGCGCCAAAACCCGTGGCATCCGGCAAATTGGTACGAATGGTCGGCTTAACCCTCGAAGCGATCGGCTGCCGGGCGCCTATCGGTTCTGTTTGTGCGGTCGAGACCTTAAATGGCACCATCGAAGCGGAAGTGGTGGGGTTTGCCGGAGAGTTGTTGTACTTGATGCCAAACGAACAAGTCTCTGGGGTACTCCCGGGCGCACGCGTGACGCCTTTATCTGAACGTAGCCAACTTTCCGTAGGCATGGAGCTGCTTGGCCGTGTTATCGACGGTATGGGAAACCCACTGGATGGCAAAGGGGATATCTACACTGATAAGCAGGCCAGTTTAGAAGGTACTCCCATCAACCCATTAGCGAGACAGCCAATTAGAGAACCCCTCGATGTGGGGATTAAAGCGATTAACGGTCTGCTTACTGTCGGTAAAGGGCAGCGAATTGGGTTGTTTGCCGGCTCTGGTGTGGGTAAATCCGTAACGCTTGGGATGATGACACGTGGCACCACCGCACAAGTTGTGGTTGTGGGGCTGATTGGCGAACGTGGCCGAGAAGTAAAAGAATTTATCGATGATATCTTAGGGGAGGAGGGCCGGGCCCGTTCCGTCGTTATCGCCGCCCCTGCTGATTCATCGCCGCTTGTGCGCTTAAAAGGCTGCCAAACGGCACTGACGATCGCTGAGTATTTTCGCGATCTTGGGTTGGATGTGCTTTTGCTGATGGACTCATTAACACGTTTTGCTCAGGCACAACGTGAGATCGCATTATCCGTGGGTGAACCTCCTGCGACCAAAGGCTACCCACCCTCGGTATTTGCCCGTTTACCCTCATTAGTCGAGCGTGCAGGAAATGGTGCTGTCGGGCAGGGCTCGATCACGGCATTTTTTACTGTATTGACCGAAGGTGATGACTTACAAGATCCAATTGCCGACGCTGCACGTGCCATTCTTGATGGTCACATCGTGTTATCTCGCGAATTGGCGGATGGCGGGCATTATCCGGCGATTGATGTCGAACGGTCGGTAAGCCGTGTGATGCCGAATATTACCAGTGACGAGCAAATCTTGATGTCGAAAGCGGTGCGGCAAGTGTTGTCCGTTTGCCGCAAAAACCAAGACTTGGTCTCAATTGGCGCGTACAAGCCAGGCAGTGATGCAGCCGTTGACCAAGCCTTTCACCTGAAGCCAAAACTGGATAATTATTTGCAACAAGGGATGAAAGAGGTGGTCCCTTTCGATATGTGCGTCAATATGTTGCGCTCAACCTTGCAAGGATAATTTATGGCTGATCATGCACTGCATTTATTGTTAGAAAAGGCCCAAGAAGATGAAAAGCAGGCGCAACTTAGCGTCAGTGAAGCCCAGCAAGCATTAGATGGCTATTATCACCAGCTCGAGCAAATTGAGCAGTATCGTCTGGAATATTGCCGACAAATGTCAGACCGGGGTCAGTCAGGGCTCTCTGCCAGCGCTTTTGGCCACCTTAATAAATTTATCGTCCAGCTTGATGAAACCTTGGCAAAGCAACGAGGTGCTGAGCATCAGTTTAAGGATCATTTAGAACAGTGCCGTCAAGCATGGCAACAAACACGCCAACACCGGCAGTCTCTCGAGTGGTTAATCGAAAAGCGAGCGCGAGAAGAAGCGGAACGTGCTCATTATCAAGAACAGCGTCAAATGGATGAAATGGCAGCAATTATTGCACGCCGACGTCCCTCTCCCTTTTCCTAAGAATAAAATGGCGCGATAATTGCTTTATCATTACCGACATGCCAGCACATTGAGGCTCGGTTTAAAGGATAACCATAAGGTAATGACGAGAAACTTATGACGCAGTCTACGCTGACGCTTTCCAATCTCTCACCTAAAACCCCTCTCGCGACCAGTGACGGTGCGACAGGCGAGGTAAAAGGTGATAAAAATACCGGCTTTTTAGCGGCGTTGCGCCAGTCCATTGATGGCAAGGGTGAGCAAGGCGACATACCGATTAAACTGACCCAAGATGGCAAGACTTTACTGGTTGATGGTCAGGCAATTGATGCCGAGGCGATGCTTGCTGATGGCATGTTTAGCGAAGCGGAAATGGCCGAAATTGCCGATATGACAGCCATGGAAGAGAGCCAAGCACTGCTGATGCGACTGAATCAAGCGGCAGCCATGCTTAATGGCAAATCTTTGCCTACTGCCGACGCTGATCCCTTATCTGCCAGTGCGGATGCGTTATCAGCACAGACGCTAAACGTGACGCAATCTGATGACGATGAAAGTGTGCAGATAGACGGTGATAACACAGAAGGGGTGATCGACAGACAAGCGTTATTGACTGAGCTGGCCAAAAACTTGCCGGAGGGTGTGTCACCCGAAAAAGTACTCGATCAGTTATCGCCGGATCAGTTGGCGGCGTTGGCAAGTCAAGTAAGAGCGACGCAATCACTTGACGCTGAGAGTGCTGCACATCGCAAAGATAACGCGCTTGAATCGGATGGAAGCGCGATAAAATGGTCAACTGCCAAAGCGCAACAAGAGACAGATAATCCAGCATCTCTAAGCAAAGAGAAGGAAACGCTGGCGAAAGAAGGCCAGCTGAAAGAGGGCGTCACAAAAGAAGGCGCGACACTATTAAAGAGTAGCGAGCTGACCGATAAACCGCGCCATGATGCAAAATCAGCAACGACCCCCAATGCCAATCCAGCGTCGTTATTATCAGGAAAAATGGGCCAGTCGGATGACCTCAGCAAAGCCGCATTAAAAGCGATGGCAGAGCAAGCGGGTCAAGCGGACAGCGCATTGACAAGTGGCAGTGCTTCTAGCGCAGCAGAGGGAGCCACACGCCCTGAAAACTTAGCGCAACAATTGGCCAGTGGTTTAGGGTTGTCGTCGGCCCAGTCCGCCACGGCACGACAAGATATGCAAGCAGCGCAGAGTGCACAGGCGCCCCTCCCGCTCGGACAAACGCCCACAGAAGCTGGTACTGCCTTGACGGAGCGTATTAACATCATGCTGTCAAAAAACCTCAAGCAGGTTGATATTCGGCTTGATCCTCCTGAGCTAGGGCGAATGCAAATTAAGTTGGGAATGAACAACGATCAAGCGACGGTTCACATTACAGTCGCCAACCAGCAAGCGCGAGACGCGGTTGAACAAGCAATGCCGCGGCTTCGTGATATGCTACAGCAACAAGGCTTACAGTTGGCTCAAGGATCCGTTCAGCAGCAAGACAGTGGCGCGCAGCAAATGGCTTCAGGACAACAAAATCATGCTGGGGCAGGGGCGTCAGGCGGCTCACCTCTTGGATTAACGACCGGTGAGGACAATGATGACGCGATGTTAGCAGGGCACGCGTTAAACGTTTCACACAATGATCGCGCTGTCGATTACTATGCTTGATAAAAACAACGCTGGATCAAAACAACGCTGGATCAAAACTGCGTTTAATCCAGAACGTTGCTAGAGCAACACGCATCAATAATGAGGAGCATGAATAGCCATGGCAAATGACAACGCAACCTCGGAACAAGGCGGGGGCAAGAAAAAGCTCATCATTATCATTGTTGCTGCTGTGGTGTTATTGGCGGCCGTAGGCGGTGGGGCTTTTTTCTTTTTATCGGGTGACGATAAAAGCCAAGACGATATTGTCTTGGAGGAAGAAAATAACACGCTTCCGGCCATTTATGTCACTCTACCTCAGCCGTTTGTCTTTAACGTGACCGGTGATGAACAACAGCGGCTGGTGCAAGTGAATGCACAATTATTGGTGCGTGGTAGCGAGAGAGAAGCGCTAGCGAAGGAAAATTTGCCGCTGGTAGAACACGCGTTACTCAATACCTTTGGTGCTGCCACAGTTGAGCAACTGCGGACCCCTCAAGGTCAGCTAGAAGTCCGACGCCAATCCGCCGAGAATGTGCGCGCGGCTTTAATTAAAGTAACGGGTGAGCCGGTGGTAGAGCGGGTTCTCTTCACTGGGTTTGTGATGCAATAGGTGATGACGTGACTGACTTACTCAGCCAAGACGAGATTGACGCGCTCCTTCACGGCGTTGACGACGTCGATGACGACGATAATGAGCCCGAGGTTGGAGAAGATGGGACGGTCTCCTTCGACTTCTCGTCACAAGATAGAATTGTGCGCGGGCGCATGCCGACGCTCGAGCTTATCAATGAGCGTTTTGCGCGTCACATGCGTATCAGCTTGTTCAATATGCTGCGGAAAACCGCCGAAGTTTCGATAAACGGCGTGCAGATGATGAAGTTTGGCGAGTACCAAAACACGTTATACGTTCCGACCAGTTTAAACATGGTACGGTTTCGTCCACTAAAAGGGACGAGCTTAATCACCATGGAGGCCCGACTGGTCTTTATTTTGGTTGAAAACTTCTTTGGTGGCGATGGCCGATTTCATGCCCGGATCGAAGGGCGCGAATTTACCCCAACCGAACGACGCGTCATACAGATGCTGCTGAAGCTGATGTTTGAGGATTATAAAGACGCGTGGGCCCCTGTTATGGAAGTGGCCTTTGAGTATCTTGATTCGGAAGTCAACCCAGCGATGGCAAACATTGTCAGTCCATCGGAAGTGATTGTGGTCAGTTCATTCCACATCGAACTGGATGGCGGGGGCGGTGACATTCATATGGTCATGCCTTATTCGATGCTGGAGCCAATCCGCGAGCTCCTCGACGCCGGGGTACAAAGTGACAAGATGGATACCGACGTGCGCTGGAGTAAAGCGCTACGTGATGAAATCTTGGACGTAAATGTGGAACTCAGTGCAAAACTACTCGATGTGACCTTATCGTTGCGCGATTTGATGGAGTTACAAAAAGGGGATGTGATCCCAGTTGATATGCCAGATGCGTGTACGGTTTTTGTGGAAGATTTGCCAACCTATCGAGCGAAAATGGGCCAGTCTAACGATAAACTGGCACTGAAAATTGTTGAAAAACTAAAACGACCTGATATGGCGAAGTCTGATATTTCGCTATTACAGGATAAACCTGAGCTACTCGATGATCTCGAGGAAGATTTACCGATTGATGATAAACAAGGTAAAACTCAGTGAATAAGACCAGTAAACAGGGGTAAGACGTCATGGATCAAAATGATGTAGATGATGATTGGGCTGCTGCCCTGGCTGAGCAGTCTGATTCGGAAGGATCAGACGACGTACAAGCGGCACCATTGGATGAGCTCACTGACGACAGTGAGAAGCAACTGGGCGCGGATGAACAACGTAAGCTCGATGCGATTCTCGATATTCCGGTGACCATTTCGATGGAAGTGGGACACACCCAGATTAATATTCGGAATCTTCTCCAGCTTAACCAAGGCTCGGTGGTTGAACTCGACCGTCTTGCAGGTGAATCGCTCGATGTTCTGGTGAACGGTACCTTGATCGCCCACGGTGAAGTGGTGGTGGTTAACGATAAATTTGGTATTCGTCTTACCGATGTCATCAGTCAAACTGAGCGAATTAAGAAGCTACGATAAGATGATCGTGAACCGACGCGTTTGGGCAATATTGTTGGTGCCGATGCCCGCTTGGGCAGCGGCGCCAGACGTAAGCATAGTGACAATGCTGTTGTCTCTCGGGCTGGTGTTGGCATTAATCTTTGGCTTAGCGTGGCTACTACGTCGGCTTAAGCTCCCTGGCTTGGCGCAGCAAAGCAATGGGATCAAAATTGTCAGTCAATTAGCTATTGGCCAAAAAGAGCGGATATTAGTTGTGGACGTACATGGAGAGCAACTTGTCATCGGTGTCACAGCTTCTCAGGTGCAGCTATTAAAAGCGCTAGATAATCCGGTGCCCACAACAGCGCCGACTTCGCCAGACTCTCACTCTCGCTTTGCAAATCAGCTTAGCCAACTATTGAATCGAAAATGACGATACGCACGCTATTGGCAGTCTGGGTTTTGGTGGTGGCCACTTTGATGACACCGTTTGCTTTCGCCGAGCAAGAAGCCACGCCCGCCCAGGAAAGCATCACAACCGAGTCACTGAATGATAGCGGTGAAGCGGTTCGCCTGGAAACGCAGCGCAATACCGGAGGCGGGATCCCTGCGGTGACCATGCGAGTCAATCCGGATGGTAGCGAAGACTACTCCGTGACCTTACAAATTTTAGCGCTGATGACCGCGTTGGGGTTTTTGCCAGCGGTCGTCATTTTAATGACGTCATTTACCCGCATTGTGGTGGTGATGGCGATCCTTCGCCAAGCGATGGGATTACAGCAAACGCCGTCCAATCAAGTCATTATTGGCATCGCCATGTTTTTGACCTTGTTCATCATGTCGCCGGTGATCGATAAAATGAATACAGAGGCGGTACAGCCGTATATCAATGAGCAGATGACAGCGCGTGAGGCCTTCACTCGGGTGCAAGTGCCACTACGAGAGTTTATGCTTAGGCAAACCCGTGTCAAAGATTTGGAAACCTTTGTCAATATGTCGGGCGCTCAAGTTGACGAGCCAGAGCAGGTGCCAATGACCGTACTGATCCCCGCATTTGTGACATCAGAACTGAAAACTGCGTTCCAAATTGGATTCATGCTGTTCTTACCGTTTTTGGTGATTGACTTGGTGGTAGCGTCGGTATTGATGGCGATGGGTATGATGATGTTGTCGCCCATGATAGTGTCATTACCGTTTAAATTAATGCTCTTCGTGTTGGTTGATGGGTGGAATTTGATCCTTTCTACCCTCGCCGCCAGTTTTGGCTAAAGGAGGCAGCAATGGCCCCGGAAGCGTTTGTTGAACTGTTCCAGGATGCGCTTTACCTGGTACTACTGTTAGTGTCTGCGATTGTCGTGCCGGGTTTGTTAGTCGGTTTGATCGTCGCTGTATTCCAAGCGGCAACCTCGATCAACGAGCAGACACTCAGTTTTCTTCCCCGTTTAATTGCGACGTTTATTGCGCTGATGTTTTTTGGTCATTGGATGACACGGATGTTGATGGAATATTTTTATCGTTTGATTGATCACATCCCAACCATTCTGTACTGACGGAAAGGCATATGGAATATCCGGCCTCGGTGATTTTATCTTGGATGGCTAACTACTTTTGGCCGTTTACACGCATCTCATCGATGATGATGGCGATGACGTTTTTTGGTGCCCGTTTCGTGCCTACCCGGATCCGTTTATACCTTTCTCTTGCGATTACCTTTGCGGTCATGCCTGCACTTCCTGCGGTGCCAGAGGACATCGAGTTAGTGTCATTTGCCGGATTTATGGTGCTCGCGCAGCAAGTCGTGATTGGCGTTGCGATGGGGCTAGTCACGCAGTTCATTACCCAAACCTTCGTCATCCTCGGCCAGATCTTGGGGATGCAATCAAGTTTGGGTTTTGCGTCAATGGTGGATCCAGCCAACGGTCAAAACACGCCACTATTGGGTCAGTTTTATCTCTTCTTGGCCGTTATGTTATTTCTTTCCACCGATGGCCACTTGAAAATGCTTAACCTAGTGGTAATGAGCTTTGAGACGCTCCCCATTGGCGAGATGATAGGGGCCGCAGATTATCGCAGCCTCGCATCATGGTTTGGGATCATGTTCGAGGTCGCATTGAGTATGTCGCTGGCGGGTGTCATTGCTTTGTTGGTGGTCAATTTGTCTTTTGGTGTGATGACCCGAGCGGCGCCACAACTTAATATTTTTTCACTTGGCTTTGCATTTGCATTGTTGATGGGGTTGTTGATCAGTTGGTACTTACTGTCCGGTATGTTGACGCACTACAACAACCATTGGCAAACCGGGCTCAATCAAATTTGCTCCCTTATCCGGCTGAATTGCGAGTTTAACTAATGGCAGAGAGTGACGGTCAGGAAAGAACAGAAGACGCCACACCCCGAAGGCAGGAGCAGGCGCGGGAAAAGGGCCAAGTACCGCGTTCAAGAGAACTAGCGTCAGTGGCTGTTCTGGTGGTGGGTGCCGTCAGTTTAATGTGGTTTGGACAAGCGTTGGGCGAAGCGTTAATGGCGCTGATGACGCGCTTGTTTTCACTTTCGCGTGCTGAAATCTTCGATAGCTCAGAGCTGATGCTGGTGGTCGTTGGTGAGCTACTGCATCTAATATTGCCCTTAGGCTTGATCCTCGTGGTGTTATTTATCTCCGGCCTCGTCGGCGCAGCAGGTTTGGGAGGTGTCAGCTTCTCTTGGGAAGCAGCGCGACCCAAATTATCAAAAATGAGCCCGATTTCTGGCTTCAAGCGTATGTTTGGTACCCAAGGGCTCGTCGAGCTATTGAAGTCAGTGTTGAAAGTCTTACTCGTCGCCGGCGTTGCGACCTATTTGGTCTATATCAACTTAGAAGAGTTTTTTGAGCTGACGATCGACACCTTTCCCAGCAATCTTTTTCACGCGTTAAATATTTTGTTGGACTTTGTGTTGTTGGTCTGTTGTTCACTGCTGGTGGTGGTGGTGATTGATGTGCCATTCCAAATTTGGCAACACAATGAGCAGCTGAAAATGACTAAACAAGAGGTCAAAGACGAGCACAAAGAGACCGAAGGTAGCCCTGAAGTTAAAGGGCGTATTCGCATGCTGCAACGGGAAATGGCGCAACGCCGGATGATGGCCGATGTGCCTCAAGCTGATGTTGTGGTCACTAACCCTGAGCACTATTCGGTGGCGTTACGCTACAACAGCGACATGGACAGTGCACCGGTTGTGATAGCTAAAGGCTCTGATTTTACCGCACTGAAGATTCGTGAAATTGCAGCAGAATATGATGTTGCTATTGTACCTGCACCACCGCTGGCACGCGCGCTGTATTTCAGTACCGAGCTAGAGCAGCAGATCCCAGACGGTTTGTTTACTGCCGTTGCTCAGGTGTTAGCGTATGTCTTCCAGCTCAAGCAATACAAAAAAGGTCGAGGCCGGCGGCCCACGCGCCCAGATGATACCTACTTACCCATCCCTACCGATTTGAAACACGATTAACCATGGTGTCATCGTACGCGTGAACGAAGTCCCGCTATCGGGTTGCTTGTCGGTGTTTTTTGGCTGGTAGACGCGCCAAAAAGCTGACACATTATCCGCTTTTTCTGGCGTAAAAATTGCTTGCCTTGCACTCTCGTTTTATTTCCGCGTGGCAACTGGCCCACGTTCACCAATCATGGACTTAAACGCCTGACATGTTAAAAGCCAAGTGGCGATTGCCATTTTCTGACAAGGTACCTTACCACCGCTTGGGTGCGATGCCGGCGATCGGCGCACCGGTACTGGTATTGGCCACCTTAGCGATGGTGGTGCTGCCTGTACCGCCGATGCTGCTCGACTTAATGTTTTCTTTCAACATTGCCTTGTCGTTGATTGTATTGCTGGTCACCATTTATACCCGCCGCCCTCTTGAATTTGCTGCCTTCCCCGCGGTGTTGTTAATTGCAACCTTGATGAGACTAGCACTTAATGTTGCCTCTACCCGGGTGGTTTTGCTTTATGGTCACGAGGGCCCCGATGCAGCCGGTCAGGTTATTGGTGCATTTGGGTCAGTCGTGATTGGTGGCAACTACGCTGTCGGTTTGGTCGTCTTCCTGATTTTGATGATCATTAACTTTATGGTTGTCACCAAAGGCGCAGGCCGGATTTCCGAGGTCACGGCGCGTTTTACCTTGGATGCGTTGCCCGGTAAGCAAATGGCCATTGATGCCGACTTGAACGCAGGGTTAATCGATCAAGAGCAAGCGCGTGCTCGGCGCCAAGAAGTGACGCAAGAGGCTGACTTCTATGGCTCGATGGATGGTGCGTCCAAATTTGTTAAAGGCGATGCGATTGCCGGGATCTTGATTCTTTTCATCAACATCGTTGGTGGGCTGTCTATCGGTATGGGCCAACATGATTTAGGATTTTCAGACGCGATAGAAGTGTATACCTTGCTCACCATTGGTGACGGTCTTGTCGCGCAAATCCCTTCATTGCTGTTATCCATTGGTGCCGCCATTATGGTGACGCGTCAAAATACCGATGAGGATATGGGACAGCAGGTGGTGTTCCAGCTGTTTGATAATCCACGTGCCCTCATGATTGCCACCGGTATTCTGACGATCATGGGCGTGGTGCCTGGTATGCCACACCTGCCTTTTCTATTTTTGGCGTTGGCTTGCGGTGGGCTGGCATATTGGAAATACCAGCAGTATCAAAAAGCACAACAAGCGCCAGAGCAGTCTGATGTCCCTGATGCAGCCCCTCCGGCACCAAAAGAACTGTCCTGGGATGATGTTCAACCGGTTGATGTCATTGGCCTCGAAGTGGGCTATCGGCTCATCGCTATGGTCGACCGAGACCAAGGCGGCGAATTGTTAGATCGAGTGAAAGGGGTGCGTAAAAAACTCTCGCAAGACTTTGGCTTTTTAATCCCGCCCGTACACATTCGCGATAACCTAGAGTTACCACCGCATAACTACCGCATTACGTTAATGGGCGTCGCGGTCGGTGAAGCAGAGGTACACCCCCAACATGAATTAGCAATTAATCCAGGCCAAGTGTTCGGACCCATTGACGGTGAACCGACTCAAGACCCGGCGTTTGGCTTAGAGGCCGTCTGGATAGAGCCGAGCCAGCGCGAGCACGCGCAAGCCTTAGGCTACACAGTGGTTGATTCAGCAACGGTACTGGCGACACACCTAAGCCAAATGCTCACCAATAATGCCGAGCGACTACTCGGCCATGAAGAAGCGCAGAACTTGATAGATATGCTGGGTAAACAAGTTCCTCGTTTGGTGGAAGGGCTTATTCCCGATCAGATCCCACTGAGCGTGTTAGTCAAAGTGCTCCAGAACTTGCTCAGTGAAGCGATTCCTATCCGTGATATCCGCACCATTGTGCAGACCATGGCGGAGTACACGGGAAAGAGTCAAGATCCCGACATCCTAACGGCAGCAGTGCGGATTGCTCTGCGTCGCTTGATTGTCCAAGAAATCAATGGCAGCGCGCCTGAGCTACCGGTTATCACCCTTGTTCCTGAACTGGAACAGATGTTGCATAAAACAATGCAGGCGTCCGGTGGGGAGTCAACAGGCATAGAACCTGGTCTTGCTGAGCGGTTACAGTCTTCACTGGCTGAAGCAACTCAGCAGCAAGAACTACAAGGTGAGCCTGCGGTATTGCTGACATCGGGTGTGTTGAGAGCCACGCTCGCAAAATTTGTCAAGAATACGATTCCGACGTTACGTGTGTTGTCTTACCAGGAAGTACCGGACGAAAAACAAATTCGTATCGTTAATGCGGTTGGCAACAATTAACCTCGTTTATGAGTAGGGCCGTGCTTTGAAAATAAAACGTTTTTTTGCAAAAGATATGAGAGCTGCGCTGAGCCAAGTGAAAGAAGAGCTGGGCGCGGATGCCGTTATCATGTCTAACAAAAAAGTGACAGGTGGCGTAGAGATTGTCGCGGCTGTGGATGCAGACACTGAGCCGATGACGGATAAGCCTGCTCCTAAGGCGCAGCAGCAGTCGGCAAACGCCTATTCACAGGCACATCGGCAATTGGCTGATGATCAAGTTCAATTGCGCCAGCGTCAGCAAAGCCACGCGCGTCAAAATGGGCAAAGCAAGCGACCGCCTCGCTTTTCTGCGATGCTTGATGAGTATCGGGAACAATCACAGCCAACTGAACCCGAAACCGAAGCTGACTCGCTCACTGCCTTGCTACAGCGTCAGCAAAAGCAATCAGGTCACGGTTCGCGCTCCCAACCTCCAACTGACGCGCGTCAGTCGGCACTGGGTCGTGGCTATGAGCCTCGTCGCCAGTTAAAGAGCAATGGTCGCTCAGGTTGGCAAGATGCATCACCAGCGCCCCGTTCATCGCCCGCTAAACCGCAGCTCGATCCGTCCCGGTTTGAAGGACGGCAATCGCAAGCCTCGGATAAAGAAATTGATGCCATGCGTCAAGAAATGGCCTCGATTCGAAGCTTACTTGAACACCAGTTATCGGGGTTGATGTGGCAAGAGGTGGAACGTCGAGAGCCATTAAGAGCGATGCTAATCAAACGCTTAGAGCGGATGGGGCTATCCTCTGAACTGGCCGATCAACTGGCGTGTTATATCCCAGAAGAAACGCCGCCGAATGAGGCGTGGCAAGCGCTGTTAGATTTGGTGGCTGATCAAGTGATTACGGTTGATGAGAACATGCTAGAAACCGGGGGCGTGATTGCCTTGCTTGGTCCTACAGGAGTGGGGAAAACGACCACCATTGCTAAGTTAGCTGCGCGCGCCGCGATGGAATTTGGCCCTGAGGATATTGCCTTAGTCACCACGGACACCTTCCGTATCGGTGCCCATGAGCAACTCGCCACGTATGGGCGAATCCTTGGCTGTCCCGTTAAAGTCGCTAAAGATGCGGATGAGCTTGCCGATATCCTCTATCAACTGCGTCATAGACGCTTGATATTGCTAGATACCGCTGGAATGGGACAGCGTGATCTTCGGTTGTCGGAGCAACTGGATACCCTGATGCAAAACAGTGGCTCACATATCCGTAGCTTGCTGGTGTTGCCTGCGACATCGCAGCGCCGTGTATTGCAAGAAACCATCGAACACTTTCGCCGTATCCCTTTATCGGGATGTGTACTGACCAAGCTAGATGAGTCGCTCAGCCTCGGTGAATTATTGTGTGTCACCATCGAAAATGCCTTGCCTGTGGCCTACTTGGCCGATGGGCAACGTGTGCCGGAAGATATCCGCCAAGCCACGGGACAATTTCTGGTGGTAAAAGCCAGTGAAATGTTGGAGTCAGGCACGGATCAGCACAATCACTTCTGGAGCAGCGATGTCCCAGAGTCGAATGGGGCGGACTTTTATGATTGAGACAACCATGCAAGATCAAGCAAGCGGCCTTCGCCGTTTAACCAATCCGTCACGTACCAAGGTTATTACCGTAACCGGGGGGAAAGGTGGCGTAGGAAAAACTAACGTTACGTTAGGGATGGCCGCGTCCATGGCTCGTCAGGGCAAAAAAGTGATGGTGCTTGACGCCGACCTTGGCCTCGCCAATGTAGACGTATTACTTGGATTGCGGGCGGGTAAAAACCTATCGCATGTTCTCCAAGGTGCCTGTGACCTCAAAGATATTATTCTGGAAGGGCCGCATGGTATGAAAATCGTCCCCGCTTCGTCTGGCCTTCAAGGCATGACAGAGCTGACACCCGCCCAACATGCTGGTTTAATTCGTGCTTTTGGTACACTCGAAGAAGAGGTTGATGTACTCTTAGTGGATACGGCGGCGGGTATTTCTGATATGGTATTGAGCTTCTCGCGCGCGGCACAAGATGTCGTCATTGTGGTCTGTGATGAGCCCACGTCGATTACTGATGCGTATGCGTTGATTAAACTATTAAGCCGAGAACACGGGGTGACGCGCTTCAAAGTTGTCGCAAATATGGTCAGAAGCTACCGTGAAGGGCGAGACTTGTTCACAAAATTAACGCGAGTCACTGAACGTTTTCTCAATGCTAATCTAGAATTAGTAGCATGTATTCCCGTGGACGAAAGGGTGAGGCAAGCCGTGAGAAAACAAAAAGTTGTCATTGACGCATTTCCTCGCTCCCCCGCATCATTAGCCATGAATGCGCTCGCAAATAAAGCGCTGACATGGCCGGTACCACGTAATCCGGGAGGCCATCTGGAGTTTTTCGTTGAGCGATTGCTGATCAAAAATGATGACGCAGGAGAGTTAGTTCGTGAATAAAGCGCTCACGTATAGCCGCGTAGGGGTAGATCGCCAAGCGGTACTTGAGCGTTATTCGAGTTTGGTTAAGCGCATCGCGCATCATTTGATGGGGCGCTTACCACCGAGCGTTCAAGTAGAAGATTTAATCCAAGCTGGCATGGTGGGTCTTCTTGAGGCGCAGCAAAATTATGACCCGTCAAAGGGCGCAAGTTTTGAAACTTATGCTGGTATTCGTATTCGCGGTGCTATGCTGGATGATATGCGCCGCGGTGATTGGGTTCCACGGTCTGTCCACAAGGCGAGTCGAACGATCAGTGATGGCATTGCATCGTTAGAGAAAACCTTAGGGCGAGACCCAACTGATGTGGAGGTGGCAGAAAAGCTCGATATGAGTTTGGATCAATACCATCAGGCGCTTAACGACGTAAGCTGTGGGCGTTTAATCGGTATGGATGATCTAGGTGTCTCTGAAGATGCATTCACAACGGAGAGTCACCGTAACGACAACACTCCCTTTCAGGGCGTTGCGGAAGATAGTTTCAAGGCCGCATTAGCGGGCGCGATCAAAAGTCTTCCTGAAAGAGAGGCACTGGTTCTATCTCTCTATTATGATGAGGAATTAAACCTTAAAGAGATAGGCGCTGTGATAGGGGTCAGCGAATCCCGGGTCTGTCAGATTCAAAGTCAGGCTACGCAACGTTTGAGAGCCAAGCTAACCGCTTGGCATAGTGAGTAACTGTTTCGACAATAAAACGAGACCTCACCGGAGGCAACCTTGGATAAAAACATGAAAATTCTCGTTGTTGATGATTTTTCAACAATGCGCCGTATCGTAAAGAATCTTCTTCGTGACTTGGGTTTCAACAATACCGTTGAAGCAGATGACGGCTTAACCGCGCTGCCAATCCTTAAAAAAGGCGGTATTGATTTTGTCGTGACCGATTGGAATATGCCGGGCATGCAAGGGATTGACCTGCTTAAAGAGATCCGCAAAGACGATGAACTTAAGCACCTTCCTATATTGATGATCACCGCCGAAGCGAAACGCGAGCAGATTGTAGAAGCCGCGCAAGCTGGCGTGAACGGTTATATTGTAAAACCTTTTACTGCCGCAACGTTGAAAGAGAAGCTCGATAAGATCTTCGAGCGCATGTAATCAGTAACGCGCACAGTTAAAAGGAACCGTCATGATCAACCTGGACCAAGCGAAACAATTGGTCGCGTATCTTGAGAGTGGAGAGCAAGATAACGCTAACACGCTTCTGACTGAGATAGCGAAAGAAGCACGTGACCCGCTGTTTAATGAAGTGGGTAAGTTGACCCGCCAATTACATGATTCTATTACTGACTTTCGCTTGGATCCCAGAGTAAGTGATTTGGCGAATGTCGATATACCTGATGCTCGCGATCGGCTTACGTATGTGATGCAGAAAACCGAATTAGCGGCAAACAAAACCATGGACGCGGTCGAGCGTACCATGCCGATTGCCAGTGATTTGCAAGACAATCTGCAAGCGGTACGGCCTAATTGGAACAGCTTGATGCGGGGCGACATTGCTTTGGATGAGTTTAAGCCATTGTGTCACAGCATTGAGGGTCTATTGACTCAGGTTGAGGGGGGGGCAACAGAACTGCATGCTCACCTTACTGAAATATTAATGGCACAAGATTTTCAGGACTTAACGGGGCAGGTAATTCGACGTGTTATTGAATTAGTGCAGGAAGTGGAACAGCAACTGGTTGAAATACTGACTGCGTTTGGCATGGATAGCGCTGCAATCGAAGCAGCATCGGCAACACAAGCAGATGATACCACCAGTAAATCAGCCCCTGAGGGTCCTGTGATTCATCCCGAAGAGCGTGATGACGTGGTTCACAACCAAGATGATGTTGACGACTTATTATCGAGTTTGGGTTTTTAGAGGTGCGCTATGAGCTTTGAGATGGATGAAGAAATCCTTCAGGACTTTTTGATTGAAGCGGGGGAAATCCTCGAACAAATGTCTGAGCAATTGGTCGATTTGGAGCGTGCCCCTGATGACGCAGACTTATTGAACAGTATCTTCCGAGGGTTCCATACCGTAAAAGGTGGGGCAGGCTTTCTTGGCCTCAATGCCTTAGTTGACACTTGCCATGGTGCCGAAAACGTTTTTGATAATTTGCGTAATCGTGGTCGTGAGTTGACGTCCGACGTGATGGACACCATTTTGCAGGCATTGGATACCGTTAATGACCAATTTTCTGCCGTGCAAAATCGTGAAGAGCCTGTTATCGCAGATCCCACACTGTTGGAAGCGCTTCACCGTTATGCCAAACCGGCAAGCGAAGACGAGGAAGTACCCGCAGAGCCAGAGCCAGAGCCAGAGCCGGAACCTGAGCCAGCACCGACTGCTGAACCAGAGCCGCAAAACGATGCGACACCGGCACAAGACGAAGGTGCGATAAGCGGTGATTCCGTCGATGAAATTACCGAAGATGAATTCGATAAATTGCTCGATCAGCTTCATGGCGAAGGCAAAGCACCGACATCTTCAAATGAATCATCGCCCGCTAAGCCAGAAGTGGTGGAAAGCACCGAAGCGGATAGCGGTGATATCACCGACGATGAATTCGAAAAGTTACTTGACGATCTGCATGGCTCTGGTAAAGGCCCAGCCGCACCGCAGCCAGGCGATGATGCAGCTAAAAACAGTGCTTCAGCACCGAGCCAACCCGCCTCATCGGGTGGTGATGATTTTATTGACGATGATGAATTCGAAAAGCTGCTAGATGATTTGCATGGTAGAGGTAAGGGGCCAGCGGCAGATGCTGAAAAAGCGAAAGCCGATGCAGATAAAGTCGACGCTAAGCCTGAGCCTAAACCGGATCCTGCGCCGGCTAAAAAAGCGAGCAAGCCAGAACCCGCCAAAGAAGCAGCACCTAAAAGTGCGGGGGCAGGAGCAAAAGCGCCTGCCGCTGTAGAGAAAGCACCTGAGAAAAAACCGCCTGCAGCACCACAGCAAGAGCAGACCGTTCGGGTGAATACCTCCACGCTCGACGGCATTATGAATATGGTCGGCGAGCTTGTGTTAGTGCGCAATCGACTCGTCAGCCTGGGTCAAAGCAGCAATGATGAGAGCATGGCCAAAGCGGTTACCAACTTGGATGTGGTCACGGCGGACCTGCAAGGCGCGGTGATGAAAACGCGGATGCAACCGATCAAAAAGGTCTTTGGTCGTTTCCCTCGTGTTGTCCGCGATCTTTCTCGCAGCTTGAAAAAAGAAATTGTCTTGGAAATGCAGGGCGAAGAGACCGATCTCGACAAAAACCTTGTCGAAGCCTTGGCGGATCCTATGGTCCACTTGGTGCGTAACTCGGTTGACCATGGCATTGAAATGCCTGATGAGCGTGAAAAAGCAGGCAAACCACGTGTGGGTACCATTACCTTAAAAGCCTCCCAGGAAGGGGATCATATCTTGCTGACCATCGCCGATGATGGTGGCGGTATGGATGCAGAAAAGCTGAAAAGCATCGCGGTTAACCGTGGGGTGATGGATGCTGAAGCCGCCGCTCGCTTGAGCAACAGTGAGGCATATAATCTTATTTTTGCCCCAGGCTTTTCGACCAAAACAGAAGTGTCCGACATTTCCGGCCGTGGGGTTGGGATGGATGTAGTTAAAACGGGCATCACTAAGCTGAATGGCTCGATCAATATCGACTCTGAGCTGGGCCGAGGCACAGTGCTGGAAATCAAGGTACCGCTCACCCTTGCGATTCTTCCAACCCTCATGGTTGGTGTGGGAGACAACCCGTTTGCTTTCCCACTGTCCAACGTGAGTGAGATCATCAGTTTAGATATGTCCCGAACTAACACGGTTGATGGTCAGCTCACGCTTATTGTTCGAGATAAAGCGATCCCGATTTTCTTCTTGCAAGATTGGTTGTGTAAACGTGCAACGGAGATTGATAAAACCAAAGGGCATGTGGTGATTGTACAAATTGCTCACCAACGTATTGCCTTTGTTGTAGATACCCTATTTGGGCAAGAGGAAGTGGTGATTAAACCGCTTGATGAATTGCTGCAAGGTACACCGGGTATGGCGGGTGCAACCATCACCAGTGATGGTCATATCGCCCTGATTCTGGATGTGCCCAACCTGTTGAAACATTACGCAGGTTAATGAGAGAAAAGGACGCCCATGGCAGTAAAAGTATTGGTGGTAGATGATTCAAGTTTCTTCCGTCGCCGCGTGAGTGAAATAATCAACGCTGATCCAAGAATGGAGGTGATTGATAGTGCGGTGAATGGCAAAGAAGCGGTTGAAAAAACCGCGCAACTTAAGCCAGACGTGATCACTATGGATGTCGAAATGCCGGTGTTAGACGGGATTTCAGCGGTGCGCCAAATCATGGCGCAAACGCCAACACCTATCTTGATGTTCTCATCGCTAACACACGATGGCGCAAAAGCGACGTTAGATGCACTCGAAGCAGGTGCACTCGATTTTCTTCCCAAAAAGTTTGAGGATATCGCGCGTAATCGAGATGAGGCAACGAACTTACTCCAGCAGCGCGTGCTTGAGATCGCGCGTAAGCGCCCGGTCATGCGTCGCGCTACACGTCCGTCACCTGCTTCCGGCTCTGAGCAAACCGTACCACCGACGGGTGGGGTGCGAGCGCCTGCACGTCCGGTGTCTAGACCCACCGCGGGTACGGCGTCTTCAGCAAAAGCGCCGGCAAAATTTGCCGCTTCGGGTAAGCGCTATCAATTAATGGCAATTGGTACCTCAACGGGGGGACCGGTTGCGCTACAAAAGGTACTGACTAAACTGCCAGCGAACTTTCCACTGCCCATTATCTTAATTCAGCATATGCCAGCGACATTTACCGCCGCATTTGCTCAGCGTTTAAATGGCCTGAGTAAGGTAACCGTGGCCGAGGCAAAAGATGGCGATATGCTCAAACCGGGTCATGCTTATCTTGCGCCTGGTGGCATGCAAATGATGGTAGATGGTCGGCCGGGTGCTGCACGTTTAAAAATTCTCGATGGCGGCGAGCGGATGAATTACAAACCCTGTGTGGATGTGACATTTGGCTCGGCGGCAAAAATCTATGGCGATAAAGTCCTATCTATGGTGCTAACAGGCATGGGAGCGGACGGTCGAGAAGGTGCACGCATGCTCAAAAATGCGGGATCGACGATCTGGGCGCAAGATGAAGACAGTTGTGTTGTTTATGGCATGCCGCAAGCGGTCGCCAAAGCGGGCATCTCATCGGAAGACTTGCCACTTGACCGGATTGCCGAGCGCATACTGGTTGAGTTGAATTTAAAATAAGGAGTGGGGCTTGATAGTCTGGAGTATCGCCAACCAAAAGGGCGGTGTTGGTAAGACAACCACCACAGTGACATTAGCAGGATTGATTAGCGAGCGTAAGAAACGTGTCCTGCTGGTGGACACCGACCCGCACGCCTCACTATCGACGTATTTGAATTTTGATTCGGAGCAGCTTCCGGCAAGTTTGTTTGATTTATTCCAATTACAGACCGTGAATAAAGACACGGTCAAACCGATTATTTTAAAGACCCAGTATGAAAACATAGATTTGATCCCCGCTCATATGTCACTGGCAACGTTGGATCGTGTCATGGGTAACCGTGGTGGCATGGGGCTGGTACTAAAGAAGGCGTTGAGCGCACTCTCGGATGACTACGACTATGTATTAATTGATTGCCCGCCCATACTAGGTGTGATGATGGTTAATGCGTTAGCGGCGAGTCATCGAATTTTAATTCCTGTACAAACTGAATTTTTGGCCATGAAAGGGCTGGAGCGAATGATGCGGACGTTACAGATCATGCAAAAATCTCGTAGCTCCAACTTTAATCTCACCATCATTCCTACCATGTACGACAAGCGAACACGCGCCTCGTTAGAAACATTGCAAGAGTTAAAGATTCGCTACAGTGATCAAGTGTGGGCGTCAGCCGTTCCTATTGATACCAAGTTTCGAGATGCGAGCCTCAAACATATGCCAGCGTCTTTCTATGCCAAAAACTGCCGCGGTGTCTTTGCTTACAAAACGCTATTAACCTATTTGGAGCGACTGGAACAGGATGAACAAGCATAACACCCTCTCCAGTGGTCAGGCGCTCGATGACTATTTTGAAGCCCTACTGGATGACTTAGGTGACAGCTCGGAAAGCGATTCCCAATCCGTCACACCCGATTTGGGCGTGACACGGGTGTCGTCTGCCTCACTGATCGAGGATAATGATCCGACACAGCCGCGCTTGCAGCCCAAGCCACAACCTAGTGCAGCACCGCTGAAGCCCGATCCGGTTGCGTATGCCGAGCCAGAGCGCGATCTGGCAGAAGTTGAGCGTTTGTTAGCTCAGCTTAGAATTGATGAAGAAGCTGAAGTCGACGCGCAAGCGGAAACCTCAACGCAAACGGAGACTGAACGCGCCCAAGACACTGCGACTGAAACAACAGAACCCTTGGTTGAAGAAGCGTCTGAGTCAGTGGTAGACACTTACACCATGGCTGATTGGGGCCTACAAGAAAAAGACGCGATTACGGTAGACGAGTCTGTGCCTGAGGTAGAGACTGCATTCGAGACCGAGACCGAGACCGAGACCGAGACCGAGACCGAGACCGAGACCGAGACCGAGACCGAGACCGAGACGGACGAAGGTGTCTCCATCGAGTCCGAAGCAACGGTATCTACGTCCGACCAAGAAGAAGTGCGTGTTGATGAGGCGTTCAGGACGGAGCAAGCACAACAGGCGGACGTTGACGTCGAGGTTGACACTCAAGCCGGTGAAGAGATTCCTCCCACACAGTGGGAAAATGCTGAAACTGAAGCGGAGTTTCAGGTATTATTTTTTGAGAGTATGGGCGTTACCTATGCCGTGCCACTTGCAGAATTAGGTGGTATTCATCAACTCGGAGACTGTAATCGTTTGATCGGGCGACCAGATTGGTATCTAGGATTGCAGACAGAGAAGCAGCAACAGCTTGATGTCGTTGATACTGCTCGTTGGGTGATGCCAGAAAAACTGGCAGATAATCAGCACAGGGACGACTATAATTATATTGTGATACTGGGGGACAGTAAGTGGGGGTTGGCGTGTGATCAACTCCTAGGCACACAAGCTCTCAGTGGAAAAGCCATTCGCTGGCGAAAACAAGCCGGAAAAAGGCCTTGGCTAGCGGGCATGGTCAAAGAGAAAATGTGTGCTTTGATCCATGTCCCAGCATTTATTGCTATGTTAAATCAGGGGATTGACGCCAAAGCGATGGCGTAATAACTAGTTACACAGCGCGTAAAGAGGAAAATTAATGTCTCAGGTAGCTGAAATTCAAAAAGAAGGCGTCAATGACGAAGTATTGCAGTGGGTTACTTTTCAGCTTGAAGAAGAGACCTACGGCATCAACGTAATGCAGGTGCGTGAGGTATTACGGTATACCGAAATTGCACCGGTCCCTGGCGCCCCTGACTATGTATTGGGTATCATTAATCTGCGTGGTAACGTCGTGACAGTGATCGACACACGCTCTCGCTTTGGTTTAGCCTCTGCCGAGGTCACAGACAATACGCGTGTGATTGTTATTGAAGCAGAAACCCAAGTCATTGGTATTATGGTCGACAGCGTGGCCGAAGTGGTATATCTGAAAACATCAGAAATTGATACCACGCCGAGCGTCGGTACAGAAGAAAGCGCCAAGTTTATTCAAGGCGTAAGTAACCGTAATGGTGAACTACTTATCTTGGTCGATCTCAACAAGCTATTGACCGATGAAGAGTGGAATGAAATGGCCATGCTGTAATGGTTGAGCTGCTGCTTACTTGGTTGCCGGTCGTGGTGACGGTGGTGTTTGCCATCGTCACTTTGTGGCGCTTGGGCGCGGAAAAGCGCGCTCGGGAGCGATTAGAGAACAAGTTGCAGGCGATGGAAACCGTGCTAAAAAGTGCGCGTCAACGCCATGACAGTCTTGCTAAGCAGTTTAATGAATTGCGTGCCGGTAGTATGGGTATGGGTAAAAAGTTGGCGGATTTATCTGCCAATGTCGACGATCTACTGGAAAAGCACGTCGAGCTGGAGATGCACGATTCAGGTAGCCGCTTATATAGCCGTGCGAGCAAAATGGTCGACCTCGGTGCCGATGTGGATGAACTGATGCAAGAATGTGATCTCCCTAAAGCCGAGGCTGAGCTTTTACTGAGTTTACGTAAGCGTCAAGCGGCCAATCAGCAACGCTAGTCTTTATACCTGCGTATTGATTGGCTTATGCTCGTGCCAGCCTGGTGGGGTTTTTCCTTCCAACACCCACGCATAAGCAATCAACTCTGCTATCACTTGGTAAAGAATCGGCGGGATTTCATCCCCCTTTTCAAGCTTTTCTAGCCACGCGAGCAGGTGAGCATCTTCGTGAATTAGGCAGCCTTGTTCATTAAGTGCTTCAATGAGTTCATGCGCGAGTTGGTTAGACGCTTTGGCTTGAACCGTCGGCGCGTTATAACCATCATATCCAAGCGCGATAGCACGTTTTTCACCTTTCTTACCTTTGCCACCTTTCTCACTTTTCATCATTATACCCTCACTGAAATGCCGGCCCCTGGTGGCACTTCGGCTGTATTCGGTGTGACGGTTTCTACTTTATCACTAACATCGACCTTCATCGTAATGGCTTGCTGAGCGAGTCGGTCATTAAGCCAATCAATCGTTTGATAAATTCGCTGCTGGAGTGCGTGTGTCGGGGCGGTTAGCGTTATTTTATTCTCGACATCTGAGACGTCGACATCCGCACGAATAAATTGGCGGCCAACGGGAAGATAAAGTCGAATTTGCCAGCTTAGGTTTGGTGCCGACTCCGATGAATCTTGAGCCCCGCATCGACGCGCGTTTACCCGAATAGGGGGTTGCTGGGGGTCGGAAAAGGGCAGCACCCATTGCCACTCTCCCGGGCGAGCCGATTCAGCGACCCGCTGTTCGGCCATTAATCGCAATACGCCCTTCATACCGTCGCCTTCAGATTGTGGTGTCAGCCATTGGCGCAGTAACGTCGCCATTAATTTATCTGCGGGGCGTTGTGACAGCCATTCGGCGATTTTATCCGGGTTCAGGTCGTGTGAGCGACTCGGTAACGTCCACAATGATAGTAACGATTGCATCAGCGTTTGTGTCGCGGCAGGCTGTTGCTGGATAGTGGCGGTCAGCGCGGGCAATAGGTGTAACTGAGCCAGCACTCCGGAGAGAGAGGCCTGGGACTGACCGGTTAGCAACGTAAATTGCGCCTGCGTCAGTGCACGACTGTCTATCTGACGAGTCATTGGTCTTGCAAGCGCTGCTGGTTTTTCCACCCATTGTTGTGGATTCGTTGGCCCAATCTTCATGGTTTCTCACAATTATTTACGCGAGTCACACTTTGCAACCCTATGGTAACTAACAGTCATTTTGACCATTGTGATACTATGCGTCCACTTTTGTAACACAAAGCAGGATGCAACATTTGTCATGTTGGAAGTGAAACAGCTGTGCTGTGTTCGTGATGATCGAGTGTTGTTTGATGCGCTGACATTCTCTCTGTCTCCGGGTGATCTTGTTCAAGTTGAGGGACCAAACGGGGCAGGCAAAACCACGCTATTACGTATTATCGCGGGTCTAGGCTTAGCGGATAGCGGAGAGGTCTGTTGGCAGCAGCAGACGATTACCCAACAGCGCGACGTGTTTTATCGTAATCTTCTCTTTTTAGGGCATACCCCCGGGGTGAAACGCGAACTAACCGCCTTTGAGAATCTCTCTCATGCGATGCAAATGCATGGCAGCTATGACAGTGATGCGATTTGGCAAGCCTTGGCTAAAGTCGGCCTGGCTGGGCGCGAAGATATTCCCGCTGGACAGCTATCAGCGGGTCAAAATCGACGCGTAGCATTGGCGCGTTTGTGGCTTACCGACCGTCGATTGTGGATTCTCGATGAGCCGTTAACTGCGATTGATAAACAGGGCGTGAATGTGCTTGAAGCTGTGTTCGAGCGGCATGTGAACCAAGGTGGCATTGTATTGTTCACCACGCATCAAGATATGTTTGTCGACCACCCTTTGCTGCGTCGTATTCGTTTGGGGGCCCAATGATCCAAGCCATGTGGTTGACCATTCGCCGAGAGCTAAAAGTGGCCTTCCGTCAGCCTGCTGACAGTCTCAATCCATTATGGTTTTTCATTATCGTGATTACCTTATTTCCATTAGGGGTAGGGCCTGGCCCGCAATTACTGCAGAAAATTGCTCCTGGTGTGATCTGGGTCGCGGCCTTGCTCTCTGCATTATTATCCTTAGAGCGGCTTTTTCGCGACGATTATCTGGACGGCTCATTAGAGCAGATGATGCTGATGCCTGTCCCTTTACCTGTGTTAGTGATCGCCAAAGTGATTGCACACTGGTTGTTAACGGGGTTGCCTTTGCTGCTTGTGAGCCCGGTACTGGCGTTGTTGCTGTCATTAGATAGCACTAGTTACCAAGCGGTGGTCTTAACCTTGTTATTGGGGACTCCAACACTGAGTTTTGTTGGCGCTATTGGCGTGGCGCTAACCGTTGGGTTACGTAAAGGCGGCGTCTTGTTGAGCCTATTGATCCTCCCTCTTTATATCCCTGTACTGATTTTTGCGACCTCAGCGATTGATATGGCCGCATTAGGGGCAGACATCAGTGGGCAACTGGCTATTCTTGGCGCCATGTTGGTGGGATCGGTCACCTTGGCGCCATTTGCTATCGCCGCCGCGTTGCGTGTGAGCGTGAATTAATTATTAATCAGGAAGTAGAGCAATTGTCATGTGGAAGTGGCTTCACCCTTACGCAAAACCTGAAGTGAGTTATCGGCTCTGTGGGACTTTGCTCCCTTGGTTTGCCGTGCTGGCTGGGCTGAGCTTAATGATCGGAAATATATGGGGGCTGGCGTTCGCGCCCGCAGATTATCAACAAGGCGATAGTTTTCGCATTATCTATATCCACGTGCCGGCCGCAATCTGGTCGATGGGTGCATATATGTCAATGGCGATAGCCGCTTTTATCGGTCGAGTCTGGCAGATTAAAATGGCCGATTGGGCTGTGGGTGCCATTGCGCCTGTCGGGGCCGTTTTTACCTTTATAGCGTTGGTGACCGGCGCAATTTGGGGTAAGCCGATGTGGGGCGCCTGGTGGGTCTGGGATGCCCGACTCACGTCTGAGTTGATTTTGCTGTTCCTTTATATCGGTGTGATGGCGCTTTACAACGCGTTCGACGATGCGCGTACCGCCTCACAAGCCGCCGGTATTTTAGCCATGGTCGGCGTGATTAATCTTCCTATTATTCACTTCTCGGTAGAGTGGTGGAACACCTTACATCAAGGCGCCACCATCACTAAGTTCGCTCGGCCGTCTATCGATCCTGGCATGCTATGGCCGCTATTGGTTTGCCTGCTGGGTTTCGCTTGTTTTTTTATCGCCCTGACCTTGATGGGGCTGCGTAATCAAATTTTGTTACGTGAGTCTCATCGACCGTGGGTCCGTGCGCTGGCGGAGGACCACTAATGCATTTTGATAGTATCAGTGCGTTTTTATCCATGGGGGGCTATGCCGCCTATGTGTGGAGTGCGTTTGGTATCACCGCGGGTGCGATGATTGCGCTGATTATCGGTTATCACCGTACTCACAACAAACGCCTGCAAGCCGTTAAACAACAAATCGCACGAGAGCAGCGAATAAAAGACGCTCAATCACTGGAGAACACCTTATGACGCCCCGACGTAAGAAACGATTGTGGATTACCCTTGCTTTGGTTCTTGGCGCCTCGACCACGATTGGGCTCGTTGTTTACGCCTTGAATCAGAATATGGACTTGTTCTATACCCCCACTGAAATCGTGCAAGGCAAACCCGATGGGACCAAGCCAACAGTCGGTCAGCGTCTTCGTATCGGCGGTATGGTGGTAGAAGGCTCGGTGAAACGCGATCAGGAGTCTTTGCAAATTCAGTTTGATGTCGCCGATGTAGGCCCTGCCGTCACTGTGACCTATGAGGGGATCTTGCCGGACTTATTTCGAGAAGGACAAGGCATTGTCGCGCAAGGGGTACTTGTTGATTCGCGTACGGTGAAAGCGAGTGAAGTACTGGCTAAGCACGATGAAGAATATATGCCGCCAGAAATCGCGGAGGCGATGGAGAAAAACCATCAGCCACTTGAATACACCGAGGAGCAAAAACAAGGTAGTCAGTTATGATTGTTGAGCTCGGGCATTATGCGTTAATCCTCGCCCTGGGGCTGGCGCTACTTTTAAGTTTTTATCCCCTCTATGGGGCGAGTAAAGGGCATGAAGGCATGATGAAAATGGCACGACCACTGTCTGTGGGAATGTTTGCCATGTTGCTGTTTTCTTTTATCGCCTTGAGTTGGGCCTTTTACACCAATGACTTTACGGTAGCTTATGTCGCCAGTAACTCCAACAGTGCACTGCCTTGGTACTATCGCCTCACTGCGGTATGGGGCGCTCACGAGGGCTCATTATTACTTTGGGTGTTGGTGCAAGCACTGTGGACGGTAGCGGTGGCTGTGTTTAGTCGCGGCATGCCGCTGTCCTCTGTCGCGCGCGTTTTAGCCGTCATGGGGATGATTTCGGTTGGCTTTTTACTCTTTATTATTCTAACGTCCAATCCCTTTGATCGCACCTTACCTTACTTTCCTGTCGACGGGCGTGATTTAAACCCATTGCTGCAAGACCCAGGACTTATTGTCCACCCACCGATTTTGTATATGGGTTATGTGGGCTTCTCGGTTGCGTTTGCTTTTGCGATTGGCTCATTGTTGGCCGGTCGCTTAGATACCGCCTGGGCGCGTTGGTCACGACCTTGGACTACGGCCGCTTGGCTATTTCTTACCCTTGGGATCGCACTTGGCTCCTGGTGGGCGTATTACGAACTGGGCTGGGGAGGCTGGTGGTTTTGGGATCCGGTCGAAAACGCGTCGTTTATGCCGTGGCTTGCTGGGACGGCATTAATGCACTCGCTGGCAGTGACCGAAAAACGGGGCACCTTTAAAGCCTGGACCGTATTATTGGCGATATCCGCATTCTCATTAAGCTTGTTAGGTACTTTCCTAGTGCGCTCAGGCGTCTTGGTCTCGGTACATTCTTTTGCGTCCGACCCGGCGCGAGGGCTATTTATTCTTGGCTTCTTGGTGGTGGTGATTGGTGGTTCATTGTTGCTCTATGCGTTGCGCGCCTCAGAAATTCGAGGGAACACCAAGGTGTCGCTCATTTCACGCGAGAACGCTTTGTTGGTTAACAATACCTTGTTGATGACCGCGTTGGTGATAGTCTTAATCGGCACCTTGCTTCCCTTGGTGCACAAACAAATTGGGTTAGGATCGGTCTCCATTGGCGAACCTTTCTTTAACTTTTTGTTTGCATGGCTAATGCTGCCTTTTGCCTTTTTCTTAGGGATTGGTCCCTTAATCCGTTGGAAGCGCGATAAGCTTTCCACCCTCGCCAAACCCATGCTCGCAAGCGGGATCGCGGCGGTCGCTTTGGGGATTGGGTCCATTGCCTTATTGGCTGATAGCTTTAAAGCGATGGCGGCCATGGGGGTCACCATGGCGCTGTGGATTACCTTCTTGCATGGCTATGAGCTGCATTTACGCGCCACGCATCGGCATCCATTCCGTGTCGGGATCAAAAAGTTAGGGCGCAGTCATTGGGCGATGGTGCTGGGACACATTGGCTTAGCCATTACCATTATCGGTGTGGCCATGGTGGAAAATTATGATATTGAACGTGACGTTAAAATGGCGCCAGGAAGCAGTGTCACGCTGCAAGGGTATACCTTTAACTTCACTGACTTGTCGGAAAAACAAGGACCGAACTATCAAGGCTATGTAGCCTCTTTTGATGTGTACCACGGCGATCGCTTTATCAATCACTTAGAAGCAGAAAAGCGTTTTTATTCGGTTCAGCGTTCGATGATGACAGAAGCAACCATCGATCGCGGGTTAACTCGAGATCTCTACATTGCCATGGGTGAAGAATTGCCGGATGGCGCTTGGGCGATGCGGCTTTATTACAAACCTTTTGTCCGTTGGATCTGGTTTGGTGCCATCGTGATGGCACTCGGCGGCGCGTTAGCGATCAGTGATAAGCGCTACCGCTTTCGTCGTAAATCGATCTCATCAACTGCGACATCGGAGGCGAAAGGATGAAGAAGTTACTGTGGTTTCTCCCGTTACTCGCCTTTGTTGCTCTCGCTGGCTTTTTTGTCGCCCAGCTCGATAAAAATGCGCAAGGAGACGATCCYACCAAGCTTGAATCGGTATTAGTGGGCAAGCCGGTGCCCGCTTTTCATCTCGAAGATTTGCAAACGCCAGGCAAGGTGTATGACCAGGCTATTTTTAATGGTGAGCCTTTACTGTTAAACGTATGGGCGACTTGGTGCCCTACCTGTTATGCCGAGCATCAGTTTCTCAATAAACTGGCGTCGCAAGGGGTCAAAATCATTGGACTCAACTACAAAGATGATCGCGGCAAAGCGGTAAAATGGCTGAATAATCTTGGCAATCCTTACCAGATCAGTCTGTACGATGGCGATGGCATGCTAGGGCTTGATTTAGGGGTATATGGCGCGCCAGAAACCTTTTTGATCGATGCCAACGGTATCATTCAATACCGGCACGTGGGGGATGTTAACGCACGTAATTGGCAAGAAACCTTAAAGCCTAAATTTGACGCATTGCAGGAGGAGGGATCGTGAAAAAAGTGATCATGATTATCCTATTGTGGGCCGGTGCGACCTTAGCATTTGCCAATGCGATTGATGTCTATCAGTTTGATTCAGCCAAACAAGAGGCGCGTTTTCGCGCCCTCACCAGTGAGTTGCGGTGTCCTAAATGTCAGAACAATAGCATTGCTGATTCCAATGCCGAATTGGCGCAAGACTTACGGCAAAAAGTCCATCAAATGCTGCAGCAAGGGCGTACTGACGATGAAATTCGCAGCTTTATGATTGCACGCTATGGCAATTTTGTGACCTATAATCCGCCATTGACTGCCTCCACCATAGTTTTATGGCTTGCGCCTGCACTGGTCATGTTCACTGGGCTTGGGTTGATGGTTGTGCGCAGTCGCCGAGCCAAGCAAACGCTGAATGAGGCGTTCAGTGACGAAGAACAACAACGGCTTGATGCGTTATTAGCTTCAGAAAAAGCGACCGACGCAGAGCCTAAAGTATCCGCTGAGCATGGATCAACCGAACAGAAAAAGGAGCCAAAATGATTGAGTTTTGGGGCGCCACCTTGGTGTTTTTTGTACTTGGCGCGGTGATGTTTCTCTGGCCCCTTTGGCAAAAAAGCGAACACGACCATCAAGCCAGCCGGGATGCACTTAACAAAGCCTTTTATTATGACCGGGTTGAAGAAATCCAGTCTGAGGGTGCCGAAGGGCTGATTGATAATGAGCAGGACCTAACGCAGGATTTGCAACAATCCTTGTTGGACGATATCCCTGAAAAAGAAAAAGCCAAGCAGGCTCGTCATTTGCGCTTAACGCCAATGCAATGGGTGCCGGGGCTTATTGTGCTTGCGATAGTGAGTTTTGGGTTATATGGCATTGAAGGGAGTGCGAATCAGGTTGCGCAGTGGCAGCAAACCGCCAAACAGTTGCCCGAGCTATCAAAGCGGTTACTCGAGGGCGAGAAGCCATTAACTCAGCAAGAGATGCAAGATCTTACCTTGGCGTTGCGGACCCGCTTGCAGCACGAGCCGCAAGACAGCACCGGTTGGTTGTTGCTCGGACGCATTGGCTTGGCCAATCGGGATGGCGAAACCGCCAAAGGGGCGATGGAAAAAGCTTATGCCTTGGCACCCTCGCAATCCGATATTCAAGTGGGGTTGGCGCAAGCCTTGCTGTTTGCAGGTGATGAGGCAGACAGTGCCCGAGCGCAGAATTTATTAAAAGCTGTGGTGAAAAAAGATCCCTTTAATCTACAGGCGATGTCGTTACTGGCCTACCAGGCGTTCGAGCAAGGCCGTTATCAAGATGCCATCGCGACTTGGAATGCGATGAAAACCTTGATTGGCAAAGACGATCCGCGTAACCAAACCCTTGATCAGTCGATTGCCCGTGCCCAGCTAGCCCTCAACAGTGCCGCAGGAGCCAAGATAGCGATCACGGTGAAACTGGGGGAGCAGGTTGAATTACCCGAGGATGGCGTGCTGATCATTTCCGCGCATGCATCGGCTGAGGCAGCGATGCCGATTGCCGCTAAGCGTCTCCCACTGTCTAAGTTTCCGGTTTCACTGGCCTTGGCTGATAGCGATAGTTTGAACCCGGTGCAGGCACTTTCCTCGCTTGATAGCGTGGTGATCAAAGCGCGTATTGACCGAGATGGCAATGTCGCGACTAAGCAAGGCGACTGGGTGGGTGTCAGTGATCCGGTGGTCTTAAGCGAAGGGGTTGAACTGGTTATCGACAAACAGCAGTAACCAAGACAAAATAGACAGATTGTTACTAAGGCTGGGCATTCCCAGCCTTTCATTTTATAGAGGAATCCCATTTGATGTGGAAACGTCTGTGTTTAATGGCGCTTATATTAGGTCTTGTCGCAGGGTGTGCGTCACGCCCACCGGGTGCCGAGCCGCACCCCGATGATCCATTAGAAGGATTTAACCGTGCGATGTGGACGGTAAATTACGATTACCTTGATCCCTATGTTGCGCGTCCGGTTTCGATCGCCTACGTCGATTATGTGCCGAGCCCAATGCGCACCGGGATTTCCAATTTTTTGGGTAACCTAGAAGAGCCAGCCAGTTTTTTAAATAGCGTGCTGATGCTAGAGGGCGAAAAAGCGGTCACCCATTTTAATCGCTTTTGGATTAACACCTTGTTTGGCTTGGGTGGCTTAATTGATATCGCCTCTGCAGCCGATATTCAGCAATACGACCAACGTGAGTTTGGCGATGCGATGGGGCACTATGATGTCGGTACGGGCGCCTATATTATGCTGCCGGGTTATGGTCCTACGTCGGTCAGAGAAGGTGCCGGTGAAGTGGTCGATGGCTTATATCCGCCACTGGCATTACTGACGTTGCCGCAGTCGGCGTTAAAGTGGATGTTTGATGGCATGGAATCACGAGCGGCCTTGGTATCGCAAGAATCACAGCTGGACAACTCGCCAGACCCTTATGCGTTTGCGCGTGAGGCTTATCTACAAAATCGTCGCTATCGTGCCAAAGGGGACGAGGCGTTAGAGCAACAACCGGCCTTGAATGATGAGTTTCTCGATGACTTTATCGATGATATCGACGCTGCACCGTAAGTTAACGTGAACTCGTTGAGGACAAGCGTGATCAAAAAACACCACGGCGACACCGTGGTGTTTTTATTTAATCACTCGCATCGACTGGCGAGCGTTTATTGGTCTAGCACTTAAAAACGATAGCTGGCCTGCACGCCGACTAACCACACATTACCGGTGGTCTCACCCTCAAAGTCACCACCGAACGCAGAACCGCCTTTATCCGACGTGATCCCGTCACGCGGCTCTTTTACCGAGGCATCTTTGGCAAAGACATAGGTAAAGGCCGCGTCTAGGGTGAGCTGTGGCGTCATCTCATAGCCAGCACCCAGGCTTAACCAGGTACGATCGGTTTCTGGGATGGTCAAGGTACGGTTTTGATCACTGACTGCCGAGGTGTCATAGGCAATGCCTGAGCGCAGTGTTAGCTGTTGATCCCACTGATACGTGGTGCCGATCGCAAAGCGGTAGTTATCTTCCCAGTTTTCGACTTTGACCATTTGTGGGTCACTAGACAGCGATGGAATATCTGCCTCTAACTTGTCAAAGCTGCTCCATTCGGTCCAGTTGATGCTGGTGTGTAACGCCCACTGCTCAGTCAGCTGATGCAGGGATGATAGCTCGGCGGTGGCGGGGAGAGTCAGATCCATACTGCCTGAATAGTGGTTGCCACTTAAATAGTCTGTTCCAGCAACTTGCTCTTTTTTAATTGCTACTAGGTTGTAATTTAGTCCTTCTGCATGCCCATCCAGCGTGAGGTTCACTTCGGAGCGATAGTTAACGCCAATGCGGTGCTTGTCATTGATGTCGTACACGGCACCGAGCTGCCACCCCCAAGCACGGTCATCGCCCTCCATGTATTTTAGAGTGCTATGTGCAGGAACTGTTCTACCAGCAAGTGGGCCTGCTTGGGGAGGGAGTTGAGAGTCTCTACTGCTTTTCGCCCCAATACTGCCTTCCCCCAGCACATAACGGATACCAGCGCCAATACGCAACTGGTCGGTGGCTTTCCAGGCAAGGTTTGGGTTGATTTCAAAAGTAGTGACTGCCGCTTCGTTACCAAACTGGGTGCCGGTAAAGTCGTTGCCTAAATCGGTTTCCATGCCAAAGTTGGTGGCCAGCGCGATGCCCGCGGTCAAGCGGTCGTCGAGTTGATGCGAAAAGTAAAAGTTAGGGATCACGGCATCATGAGCGACATCATCGGTTGATGTCGTAGTCTTTTTACCAGTTAAAGTATTTGTATTCGTGCCATCAATATCGACATTGGGATTGACGTAGATGCCACCGGCTGATACTTGCGTATCAGCAAGGTAGCTTAATAGTGCAGGGTTGCGAAATTGCGCACTGGCGTTATCGGCCATTGCGGCTTCACCGGCAAAGGCACGGCCAAGGCCGGTTGCTGAGGTTTCTGCTAACTGAAAACCCGCGCTGTGGGCGGTGGTGGAAAGCGAGCCGAGTGCGGTGGCAACGGCGAGATAAACGATCTTATTATTTTTCATCTGCTTACTTGTTCGCGGTTTAAAGGGAGGCCTAGAGTAAAAGCTCGTGCGCGCAAATCAATTTAGCGCTGCCAAAATGGATTAAAATAAAATAATAATTTGTAATTTTTTATTTTTTAGTTGAATAATCTAATAAATTGATGGGATTCGCATCAGGTGAAAGGAAACTCAGCGAACAGCTGTAACGAAAGAGAGGGGAGTTAGCGGGTTGGCTAACGTCGATGATGGGAATCGTCGCTAAAAACAGGCACCTGGTTGTCCAGGAGCCTGTCTGTTAACAGCGTAAGCTGTCGCTGATTAATCCGCAGCTTGATACTAGATTGCAGTGGGCGTGAGTTGTTGCTGTAGCTGCTCAGCCAGTGGAGCGGCCTGGCCGCTGGTCTTGCCCACCACAATGACATTGGCCGATTGTACCGGCAGGCTGACCGAGTGCATTGTGCCATCGCTTTTCTCGGCTGGCGCTTGGCTGGCCGATGGCACCACAAACACCGTATAGGTCTGCCCGCTGGCTCGCATCACCATATGCAGTGCGTGTTGGCCACCAAAGCTGCAATGATTAATATAGGTGATCTCGCCTGGCAACTTACTGAAGGCTTTTCCAAAAGGTTGCAATTTGGCGTTCACTTGCTCAACCGTCGCGGCTTCGTTGATGCCCGCAATAAATGTCTGTTCATGATAGTAGTGATCCAGTGCAGTACGATTTAGATCCGGCGTCGTAATGCCCCAATTTAACTGGCCGAGTGTCAGTCCAAACACAAACGCAATGGATGCTGCCATAGCAAGGTACCCGCGAGTTCGGCGCTGGGGTTGCTCGGTATCGTTGGTTTGTGAAAATAGAATTTTATCGGCTAAGTCCTCAGGCACATCAACGCGAAGCGCTTGGTCTATTTTGCTATCGAGATTGGCGACATCCTCGGCATAGCGTTGATGACGGGGAGAGGCCGCCTTCGATGCCTGTAGCTCGGGATCAGACGGGTCGGCCAAAAGACGGCGTCGAAATTCAAGATCGTCCATACTGTTGCCCTCCTGCCGTTGGATTATCAAGCGCTTCTTTGAGTTGTGCACGGGCCCTAAATAAGCGTGTCATCACGGTGTTTTTATTTAAATCTAACAGTTGCGCAATTTCCTCACCGCTAAAGCCGACAATCACTTGGAGCACCAATGGTTCGCGATATTCCGGGGCGAGGGCGGCAATTTGTCGATGTAACCAGCGCTGCTCCATTGAAGCTTCTTGGCTGGGACGGGTTTTATCTTCCCATTCTCCGTCTTGTATATCGATATGATCGTGCTGTTTGCGCTCAAAACGTCGTGCGTTTTCTCGGCGCAAAATAGTGATCAACCAGGCTTTCGCTGCCTTCTCGTCGTGCAAACTGTCCAAGGATCGCCAGGCACGCAGGCACGTCTCTTGAACTAAGTCTTCGGCGATATGTGGATCTTTGGCCAACCAATAGGCATACCGGTAGAGATCACGGTGCCAAGCGCGTACCAATGCCTCGTAGCGGGCTTGTCGAGTCATGCAGGATGAACCTTTTTTATCGATGCGTCCGTCTATAGACCGAGTGATTTGTCATTTAATTTCAGCTTAGGTGAAAAATCGGCACAAGTTTGATCTGTTTCAATATTGAATCCCTGCAAATCGGTAAAGTTAACCCTGTCGTTATCGGCCATGTGTCGACACTCGTGAGGTTGAGTGAACGGCGTTTCCTTTTTGAATGATATGACTTTCTGTTCGGATCTGGGTGCGGGAAAAGCACTGCACACTTCCCAGATTATCGTTTTGCTTTCCAATCTTTTTTGGGGCTCACGCTAGCGTGTAGCCCCTTTTTTTTATGCCGTAGTTTCTTTTCAATCTGCTGTTATTAAATCACTCTCGGTACAGGGTACACGGAACTGTGCGCTTGTTGGCAATCTTACCAATCAATTAAAACGGGTGTTTTAAGCTAGTAACAATTTGGTTACAATCCTGGTCAGACCTGTAGAACATCCTAAGGAGCAGTGATGACGTCTCAGCAACATCTTAAAACCGGCAATGGTGATCGTATTGCCATTGTGTCTGGGCTGCGTACGCCATTTGCGCGCCAATCAACCGCTTTCACTGATGTGCCAGCGGTTGATTTGGGCAAAATGGTGGTACAAGAACTGCTGAACCGCAGCAGTATTTCCCCAAAAGACATTGATCAAGTGGTGTTTGGGCAGGTAGTGCAAATGCCTGAAGCCCCCAACATTGCGCGAGAAATTGTATTGGGTACGGGGATGGACATTCACACCGATGCCTACAGTGTCACCCGTGCCTGTGCGACTAGCTTTCAAGCCGTTGCCAATGTGGCAGAAAGCATGATTGCAGGCAATATCCAAGTGGGAATTGCCGGGGGCGCGGATTCGTCATCGGTCTTGCCGATTGGCGTAAGCAAAAAGCTCGCCCGTACCTTGTTAGATTTAAGCAAAGCGAAAACCATGAGTCAGCGCTTAAAGCTGCTCAGTAAGCTATCGGTTAAAGATTTAGCCCCTGTACCACCGGCCGTCGCCGAATACTCAACCGGCCTCAGCATGGGGCAGACCGCTGAACAAATGGCGAAGTCACATCAAATTTCACGAGGCGATCAAGACGCACTCGCGCTTCGCTCTCATCAGCTTGCCAGTAAAGCGTGGGATGAAGGCTTGCTTAGTGATGAAGTCATGACGGCGTACCCTGAACCATACAAAGCGTGGATTGGACAAGATAATAACTTGCGTCCCCATTCCACCCTGGAAGATTATGCCAAATTACGCCCTGCATTTGACCGTAAACATGGCTCTGTGACCGCGGCAAACAGTACGCCGCTCACTGATGGTGCGGCGGCAGTATTAATGATGCCAGAAAGCCGTGCTAAAGCGCTTGGACTCGAGGTCTTAGGTTATATACGCTCCTACGCGTTTTCGGCGATTGGCGTACAAAAAGATATGTTGATGGGCCCTTCGTATGCGACCCCGATGGCGTTAGACCGCGCGGGGATCACGTTGGCGGATCTCACCTTAATTGATATGCACGAAGCGTTTGCCGCGCAAACCCTATCGAATGTGAAAATGTTTGCCTCTGATACCTTTGCCCGTGAGCACCTCAATCGTGATCGCGCCATTGGTGAAATTGATATGGACAAATTCAACGTGCTGGGGGGCTCGCTTGCTTACGGCCACCCCTTTGCCGCTACAGGCGCGCGCATGATCACTCAAACACTGCGTGAGCTGAAACGTCGTGGTGGAGGATTAGCGCTTAATACCGCGTGTGCGGCCGGTGGGCTAGGTGCTGCAATGATCTTGGAGGCAGAATAATGACAACCGATAATACGCAAGCCTTTACGCTAACGATTGCTGATAATCACATTGCTTGGCTGACCATTGATGTGCCTGGCGAGAGCATGAACACCTTGCAAGCGAGTTTTGTCGAGGGCGTTTCAGCGGTGCTGGATCAACTCGAGGGCAATAAATCGGTTACAGGACTGGTGATTCACTCTGGCAAACCGGACAATTTTGTCGCAGGCGCTGACGTGCGCATGCTAGAGGCGTGTGAAAGTGCCGAACAAGCGAGTGAGATAGCGGGACAAGGACAAGCCTTATTCTCACGCATTGAAAAACTGCCTTTTCATGTGGTGGCTGCGATTCATGGTCCTTGTTTAGGCGGTGGGTTAGAGTTAGCTCTTGCCTGTCACAGTCGGGTTGCTACTGATTGGGATAAAACGCGACTGGGCTTGCCGGAGGTGCAACTTGGTCTGCTTCCCGGATCGGGCGGTACGCAGCGTTTACCGCGCTTAATAGGCGTCCCCGATGCATTGGACATGATGCTAACCGGTAAGCAGCTTCGGGCGAAGAAAGCGAAAAAACTCGGCGTGATTGATGATTGTGTTCCGAATACGGTTCTACTTGATGTCGCCGAAGCGTTGGCGCAAAAGTCCAAGCCGAAACGGAGCCGGACATGGCAAAGCTGGATGTTAAGCGGAAATTCGGTAGGGCGTAACCTCGTCTTTGATCAAGCGGGTAAAAAAGCGCGTGCCAAAACGCGGGGTAATTATCCGGCAGCGGATGCTATCTTAGCGGTGGTCAAAAAAGGCCTGGATAAAGGACTAAAAACAGGTTTCGCGGAAGAAGCTCGACAGTTTGGCGAGCTGGTGATGACGCCTGAATCAAAGTCATTACGCAGTCTCTTCTTTGCAACGACCGCGATGAAAAAAGAAAATGGCGCGGACGCCGAGCCAGGTCAGGTTGAACGAGTCGGTGTTCTCGGTGGTGGCTTGATGGGGGCGGGCATCGCCCATGTCTCCGTTGCCAAAGCCGGTTACCCCGTGCGAGTGAAAGATGTCAGTGAAGACGGCATTTTAAACGCGCTTCGCTACAGTTACGCGTTGCTCAACAAAAAGCGGAAGCGTAAACAAATCAGCAAGGCTGAGTTGCAAGCGACCATGATGCAACTGTCTGGTGACACACAAGCCACGACCTTGTCGAATGCCGACGTGGTGGTTGAAGCGGTGTTTGAAGATTTATCGCTAAAACACCGCATGGTGCAAGAGATGGAGTCGATAACAAGCAAAGACGCTATTTTTGCCACCAATACCTCTTCATTGCCTATCCACCAAATTGCCGAAGGCAGCCAGCGGCCAGAGAAGGTTGTTGGCTTGCATTACTTCAGCCCGGTGGAAAAAATGCCTTTAGTCGAGGTAATTCCACACCAAGGGACCAGTGATAAGACGATATCTACCGCGGTCGAGCTTGCTCGCAAACAGGGGAAAACACCGATTGTGGTGGGGGATAGCGCTGGATTCTATGTGAACCGGATTCTTGCCCCGTATATGAACGAGGCGGCGCGTGTGTTATTGGCTGGCGAAACGATTGAGCATATCGATAATGCGTTGCTCGACTTTGGTTTCCCAGTCGGTCCTATTACGTTGCTTGACGAAGTGGGGATTGATATTGGGGCTAAAATTGCGCCAATTCTCACCCAGGAGCTGGGTAAGCGCTTTGAAGCGCCAGATGTCTTTGATGTGCTGTTAAATGATGACCGTAAAGGGCGTAAAACCGGTAAAGGCTTTTATCGCTACGATGCCAGTAAAAAAGGCAGTAAAGGTAAGCAGGTTGATAAAAAGATCTATAGCTTATTGAATATTAAACTCAATGCGAGTTTATCTGGTCATGAAGTGGCTCAGCGTTGTGCGCTGATGATGCTGAATGAGGCGGCACGTTGCCTCGACGAGGGCGTCATTCGCTCGGCACGAGATGGCGATATTGGTGCAATCTTTGGCATTGGCTTCCCGCCATTTTTGGGCGGACCGTTCCGCTACATGGATCATATTGGTATCGAACGTGTGGTGAGCTTGCTCCAAGCGCATCAAAATCGTTACGGTGAACGGTTTGCGCCTTGTGAACGCCTGTTGGCAATGGCGAAAGAAGGCGATGTCTTCTATCCCGATACCGAATAAGCGCGTCGCTTAAAAAAGAGCGAGCGCCAAGCAAAAAAACAGGGCCACAAAGCGCGGCCCTGTTTTTTTATATTTTAACGGTAGGTTAGTCTTCACTGCGCCGACATCGTGCGCGGAAAGCCTCAATATCGGTAATCGGGTAAGCGCCGTCTAAGGTGGCATCGTCTTGGTGGTCAATGCCACAGCTGTGCATCACTAGTCTATCGGCGGTTCTTGGTTTTAAGGTATTGACCACAAAGCGTACCATATCAGCGCGTGTGAGCTCAGCCATGGCGTCGGCCACTTGCTCGCGACGTTGATAGTGATAATCTTTGTTGCCAATACTGATCCAGTAACGTTGCGCACGCGCGCGTAAATTATTATCTGGCTCTCGCACCTGGGCGAGTAGGCTCTGTTTGCTGCTCTGCCAACGCGATTCGCTCATCTCCAAGAGCACCATAAAAAACGCATTCAAAAAATCGTCAATCGCTCCCATTAATAACTCAGGGCCTGCCAACGGCGATTGCACGTAAAAAATCAATCCAGGGTGACGATTGAGGGGTAAATTGTTCGCGCCAACCATATAACCAAGTTGTTGTTTAGTCCGTAATTCGTTAAAAAAAGCGGACGACATGAGATGGTTCGCGAGGGTATAGGTCGCCACCGCCTCCGGGTCGGTAGATGCGCTTTGATAATACACCAAGAGCGCGGACTCTGCGTGTCCAAGAGTGCGCTCATAACTCACGGTGCCAACACCGTCGAGCAAGGTCAGCGGTCGCACCGATTCTTGATAGACTTGCCCTTCTACGCGTAGCGCATCTTTCACGGTGTTGGCCAGTGCTTGCGTATGGTTAAGGTACCAATTGCCATAGACAAACATATCGACATGGAGGGTGGCGAGCATGGCCTCGACAAACTCAGGTAGATCGCGTAATGTCACCGTCTCTAATGCACTTAAAAGGGCATGATATGGTGGGTTATTGGGTTGCAATAAGCCGGTCATACTGTTGTACAGCTGACTGAGTGGTTTATTTTTCTCGGCATTTTCCCAGCTTCGTTTCAGCTGCGCTTTGATCGTTTCAAAGCGTTCGGGATTAAAACTGCGCTGAGAAAATCGTTGTAAAATCAGCTTGAGTAATAAAGGTTGCTTATCGTTAAAGCCACTGAGGGTTAAGGTCACGCCGCCTTGGTGCGCATACAAATTGTAATTCATGCCCGCAATTTCGGCCTGATACGCTTGCTCATTCAGTGCTTCTAATAACATCTCAACGCTAAGCCGGGTCATGACAATATTTTTAACCGTCGCGACCGCATGTGGGCTATCAATGGCAATATAGACATGCCCTTTCGGCACGCGGAAGTGTGGCTCTTGGCCATGCCAGAGACGAAAGCCTGGCAACGTCTCGATTAAGTGCGGGGTGTCACTTTGATCGGGCTCAACGGGGAGCGGGTGCAGTGCATCGGCAATGTAGGGGTTTGGATCCGGTAGGGCGAGCGCTGGCGATATCGAGTCTGTTTTCCATTGTGCGATTTGCTTAGCAGAAAACCGTTTGATGGAATAAGGCGTTTGATACCATTCTGCTTGCTGATCATGGCTAAAGCCTTTTGCCACCAGCATCACTCGAACGTTATCGACGCTCATATGCTGCAACATGGTTTGAATTTGAGTGTGATCGAAGCCGGCCATCATATAATCCCCATACAAGAGATCGGCCGGGGCGTAATGGTGCATATTCATCACTAACTGACTCACGGTATCAATAGGGCGAAGTGCGTCTTGATAGTGAAAAGCTAACTCTTGCACTTGCCGCTTTTCCTGATAGCGCCAAGCTTGGACACCGTTCTGTCGAATCAATGCGATCGCTTCAAAAACATGGGTGATGATATCGTCGATGTGGCTTAAGCCCAATTCGGTGAGCGCAAAGCCAAGTGTAAACTCGCGAAAGTCTCGCCCACTGATCCCACCGCCTGCTGAGAGTGTGTTGATATAGCCTTTATTTTTTAATAAAGACATCAGGCTACCCGGGCCTTCATAACCGAGCAGATGGGCAATGTAAGATAAAGGCTTGGTACGATATTGATCAGGACTTTCTGGCACGGAGAAGGCAAGGGTGAGTTTGCGCACCTCTTTAAGCGGCGCAATGGTGACCCATTGATGGCGCTCGGCCTTGGTCACTAGCGGTGCGTCAACGGTAAGCACGGGATAATCATGATTAGCAATCGCGGCAAAATATTGCTGGGCCAGCGCCTCAAGATCATCGAGCGATTGTGGTCCGGTGAGCGCAACCGTCATCAAATTCGCGCTGTAATTGGCGTGATAAAATGCGATCAAATCATCGCGCACTGATTGATCCGGACGGTCAGCCAATGTTTCTACACTACCGACGGAGAATTTGGCGAACGGATGCTGAGGATTAATGGTTTCTTTGTGAACTTGATAGATACGTCGCACATCATCATTGAGCTTCATGCGATATTCAGCGTCAACTGATTGACGTTCTTTATCCACGGCATCTGCGTCGAAACGCGGTGAAATAAAGAAAGCGCTGAAGCGATCTAAGGCGGGGGCGAACTGATTGGGACGAATATCGAAAAAGAAGGTGGTATTTTCTGTCCCCGTCCAGGCGTTGTTATGGCCACCATGTTGGCTGATAAATCGCTGAAAATCGCCAATCACTGGGTAAGACTCAGTGCCTAAAAATAGCATGTGCTCGAGAAAGTGAGCGAGCCCTTGTCGGTCTACCGGATCATGAAAGTGTCCCACATTGACCGACAAGGCCGCGGCGCTGCGATGCGCCTGTGGATCGTTGATCAGTAAAACACGCAATGCATTAGGCAGCGTGATATAACGGTAGTGTTTGTTGTCGTTTGGGCTGACGTACACAAGCAACTCACTTTTAAAGTAAATAAGTTAAGGTTAAGTATGACTACCACTGACCAGAGTCGCAAACCACTTATTTGGTCTTTGGTGTTTTACCTTGGTAGCATGCAGCAAATCTCAGTATAGAAGTGTGGGTATTAACGCGATGAAATTGATCATAATGCGTCATGGCGAAGCACAAGCTTTCGCGGCCAGTGATAGTGAACGCGGATTGACCGCGCATGGCGAGCAACAAAGCCAACAAATGGCAACCTGGCTCCAGCAGCAGCTTAACGGGCAGGCCATTGATAAAGTACTCGTCAGTCCGTATTTACGCGCGCAACAGACATGGCAAGCATGTGCGCCTCTATTGCCTGCCGCTGGCGAAGTACTCACTGAAGAGGGTATTACGCCGTATGGAAACAGCGATCAGGTCCATACGTATCTAAGCGCAATGATAGAGGTAGATAATCCCGGTGTGATTTTGTTGATCTCTCATTTGCCGCTGGTTGGCTACTTGACCAATGAATGGGTAAAAGAGGGCCAACCGCCAATGTTTGCCACCTCGGCAATAGCGATCATTGACGTTGACACAGCGACGCAACAGGCGTCACTGGCTACCCTGATGTCGCCACGTCAGCTCGGACGCTAACGCTCAGGCACTTCGATTAATACCAAAAGGGCAGCATCGCCACCAAACTCGCGTGGCGCTTGATGAAACGCCATCACGCTGGGATGCTGGGCGAGCCAGAGGGGGATTTTTTCTTTGAGGATGCCTTTACCAATACCGTGCATCACGCTGGCACAGCCGGTCCCCTCTTTGACGCACTCGGCGAGCATCGCCCCGAGCTCTCTCTTTGCCTCGGTTTGGGTCATGCCATGTAAATCTAAATAGATATCGGGCACATAGACGCCACGACGAAGCCGTTTGACTTCGTACTTTGAGACGTCTTGCCGCGCATAGTGCATGGGCCCTGACTCCGTTAAAAGTGGCTCAAACTGATCGGAGAAATAAAAGGCATGGTCGCTACTTTGCCGCTCAAACTGGCGTTGTTTACGTGGTTTGCTCATCTGGCGTTGTGGCGGGTTTATGGTATCCTGCTCCAACTTTTTTGCGCCTTTGACGGCATCACGGAATAGCGCTAACTCCTCTTCCGTCATCGATGGTTTTTTGCTCATAAAAAAACTGTCTCCGAGGTAATAGGCTCATTGTACAATCAGCCAGCTCAAAATGCTGCTTATTGTACTGACCTGGCGTCAAAGGGCGACCCCAAATTGCATGAAGCCGATGGAGGCCAATGTGGATACGATTTTTACTGAAGAAGTGGTCAGTGAGTTACATACGCTGCAAGACATGCTGCGCTGGACAGTCAGTCGTTTCAATGCGGCAGGGTTATTTTACGGCCATGGCACTGACAATGCTTGGGATGAAGCGGTTCAGCTGGTACTCCCGACCTTATATCTTCCTATTGATGTCCCGTCTGAAACCCGTTTTTCTCGCCTAACAACCAGTGAAAAGCATCGTATTGTTGAGCGCGTGATTGCGCGTATTAACGATAAAACGCCGGTCGCGTATTTGACCAATAAGGCCTATTTCTGTGGCTTAGAGTTCTTCGTCGACGAACGGGTATTGGTGCCTCGCTCTCCGATAGGTGAGCTCATCCAACAAGAGTTTGCCGGTATTTTGCCGCACGCACCGAACCGAATAATGGATCTGTGTACCGGCAGTGGCTGTATTGCGATTGCCTGTGCTTACGCCTTCCCAGATGCCGAGATAGACGCGGTTGATATTTCCACCGATGCGCTCGATGTTGCCGAAATCAATATTCAGGATCACGGCTTGGAAGAGCAAGTGATCCCAATCCGTTCCGATTTGCTTAAAGAAGTGCCACAAGACAAATACGACTTAATTGTGAGCAACCCGCCTTATGTCGATGCAGAAGACATGGACGATTTACCGGATGAGTTCCGTCATGAGCCAGAACTGGGCCTCGCCGCGGGGACGGATGGATTGAAGTTAGTGCGTCGAATGCTTGCCAATGCGCCGGATTATCTTAGCGAAGACGGTGTGTTGATCTGTGAAGTGGGCAACTCCATGGTGCATATGCAAGAGCAGTATGGTCATTTGCCCTTGCATTGGCTTGAATTCGAGCAGGGAGGCCATGGTGTCTTTATGATCACGCGTCGCGATTTAGTCGCCTGTGCCGATGAATTTGCCCTTTATCGCGATTAATGCGTGCCTTTGCTCGTGTTACTTAGCCAGCCCTTGTGCTGGCTTTTTTCTATTTAGGGGGCGAGTCTGCGGATTTTTTTGCGTCTTTGGTTGCTTTATGGTTAATTGCTAACAAAGTATGCAAAAACACAACAATGCCCATCAGGCAAACAGAGGAAGGCATGGCAGGCAATACGATTGGACAAATTTTTCGCGTCACCACCTTTGGAGAAAGTCATGGCGTGGCGTTGGGCGCTATTATTGATGGCTGCCCACCGGGGTTAGCGCTGACGGAAGCAGACATGCAACAGGATCTGGATCGTCGCCGGCCGGGCACGTCTAAGTACACCACGCAGCGCCGTGAGCCCGATGCGGTCAAAATTCTCTCTGGTGTGTTTGAGGGCCAAACCACCGGCACATCGATTGGGTTGATGATTGAAAACACGGATCAACGCTCAAAAGATTATTCCAAAATCAAAGATGTGTTTCGTCCAGGCCATGCTGATTTCACCTATCACCATAAATATGGCGTCCGTGATTATCGTGGCGGCGGTCGTTCGTCGGCGCGTGAGACAGCCATGCGCGTGGCAGCCGGTGCGGTGGCTAAAAAGTACCTTGCGCAAGAGCACGGCATTCAAGTGCGCGCTTATCTGGCGCAAATGGGCGAGGTCACCATCGATACCGTCGACTGGGCGCAAGTTGAGCAAAACCCTTTCTTTTGCCCAGATGTGAATAAACTTGAGGAATTGGATGCGTTGATCCGTCAACTGAAAAAAGACGGAGATTCAATCGGTGCCAAGCTCACCGTGGTGGCAGAAAACCTTCCTGTCGGCCTTGGCGAACCGGTGTTTGACCGTTTAGATGCCGATATTGCCCATGCATTGATGGGGATTAACGCGGTGAAAGGGGTCGAAATCGGAGATGGGTTTGACGTGGTGAATCAGCGTGGCAGTGAGCATCGTGATGAAATCCACCCAGACGGGTTTGCCTCGAACCATGCCGGTGGCATTCTTGGCGGTATCTCTTCAGGGCAGCCACTGGTCGCGCACTTGGCATTAAAGCCTACCTCTAGCATCACAGTGCCGGGTAAGAGTATTGATGTTCATGGTGACGCTGCCGATGTGGTGACGCGAGGCCGTCACGATCCTTGTGTGGGGATCCGCGCGGTGCCGATTGCCGAAGCCATGGTGGCAATCGTACTGATGGACCATTTACTCCGTCATCGTGGGCAAGTTGGCCGTTAAAAGCCGGCCCGCCAATTCACACACGCCTCATGTATCTTGTTATTTGTTGACGCTCCCCCCGTCATTCGTTGGCGGGGCATGTTTGTAACTTTCCCCTATGACTCATAACTATCACGATTTAATTCAACTGTTTAACCAAACCTTTCTCGCGACTTTTAACACCGAGCTGTTACTGGGCGGCGATGAGCCTATTTATCTGCCGGCGAATTCAAATCATCCGCATCACCGCGTGATCTTTGCGCGTGGTTTTTTTGCCTCAGCGCTACACGAAATCGCACACTGGACCATTGCCGGTGAGAAACGCCGTCAACTGGAAGATTATGGCTATTGGTATCACCCCGATGGCCGCGATGCTGACACGCAAGCCGCGTTTGAAGCGGTAGAAGTGAAGCCTCAAGCGATTGAGTGGATCCTTGCGGCAAGCTGTGGCTTTCGTTTTCAAGTCAGCTGCGACAACTTAAGTGGTGTAGAGCCCGATCGCCATGCCTTTGCGGGCAAAGTCCGTCATCAAGTCATTGATTATTTATCTGACGCGGAGGCAAGCCCGGCTTTGCCCGTGCGCGCTAAGCAGTTTTCTGATACCTTGCGAGACTTTTACGGTGTCTCTGCTCTGGGGCCCGATGACTTTACGTTGCCCAGCTAAGGTTAATAAGATGAAAGTTCAAGATTATGAAGCACGCATTTTGGCATTAATCGATGAGATGGTAGACACTGCCTCAGACGATGAATTATTTGCGAGTGGCTATTTACGCGGCCACGTCTCGCTGGCGGCTGCGGATTGTGAGTTAGAGGGCATGGATGAAGTGGCGTCATTAAAAGCGCGCGTGGACACTAGCTTGTCGAAAAATGCGAGTGAACTCTCACCGGGCGATCAACGCTTGGTCGGGGCGCTTTGGGATCTGCTTCAGCAACAAGTCGAAAAATCGGCTTAATACTGCAATACCGCGCTTCTTAATAACTGCGCTTTTCAACTCCTGTTCTGCGGTATCCAGTGATTATCAAGCCATCGCCTCGACGATGGCTTGGTTGTTTTTACCCACACTTGCTTGTTTTTACCGGTATATAACTAACCATTCGCTACACCGCTTTACCTTTTAGCAGTTTGCGGACCCACATGCGTCCCGGGTGCAGGGTATCGAGTACTGACTGTGGCAAAGGCAAGGGCTCATCACATAACTGAGCGACGAGGATTTCTGCGGCGAGAGGCGCGGAGGTAAGACCGCGAGAACCAAGCCCCAGAAGGCAATATAGCCCAGGGTAAACAGGGACGGAACCGGCTTTTTCCTTGTCTTTTTGCAGGGTTTGGTAGGCCAAAAGCAGTGCGTCGTAATCACACACATTGCCGATAAATGGCAGGTGGTCGCGACTGGCACAGCGCACACCAACGCGTCCTGTTTCGGCAACAGGCACATGATGCGCCCAATCAGTGTCAATACAGTCGGTTAAGCGCTGCTGGTTTTCAACCTGATCGGCCGATTGAAATTCAAGGTCGGCATTGTTGCGTGCATAGCTTGCGCCTAAGCAATGTTCACCAGCCTGATTCGCCGGTGTTAAATAGCCCTCAAAACATAACACCGTGTTCAGTGCGCGGAGGTCAGCATTGGTGGGTACATGGCTCACTTGGCCGCGCACGGGGTAAACCGGAATGGGTGCCGTTTGATCAAAGTTATCCGCTTGGTGCCCATTGGCGATAATCACGTTCTGGTGACACAGCTCACCGTTGGCGGTACTCAGGGTCCAACCATTGTCCGTTTGTGTTAACGCATTGATGTGACAATCAAAATGCGCGCTTAGCTGTCCGCGGGTGATAGCGGCACCAATCACGCCTGCGGTAAACTGTTGCGGACTGAGCCAGCCGCCCAGCGGGTAAAACACACCGGCATGCCCAGTTTCTACCCCCACTTTTTCTGTCACTGCGTCTTGGCTTACGCGCATGACCAGTGCCTCAGGAAATGCGGCATGAAGCATTTTTTCGAGCTTAGAGGCGCTTTTCTCGTCATAGCCTAGTTGGGTAACACCACACCAGTCATGTTCAAAGGCAATGCCTTGTTCAGCCTGTTGGCGAATAAACTGCCGAGCAAATAAAAAAGCGGGCGCAAAAAACTGACTCAAGTTGTCGTTGTTACCATTAAGGAGTGGATAAACCGCTCCTTGCTGATTTCCGGATGCGCCTGCCGCTGGCTGCGGGTCTTGGCAATAAAGCGTGACTTGCTTGCCTCGCTGAAGTAATGCGCTAATCAAGGCTGCACTGGCAATACCACCGCCAATAATGGCAATGTCATCCGCTGTTGCGGCGGATGTGCGCGCATACCAAGGTGGATGGCTGGCAGTGGCTTGGCGAGCAGGTAAAGCGCCCGCTAACATTTCTCGCTTGTGACCAAAGCCTTTTACCTTTTTCATGTCAAAGCCGGCGTCAATCAGTCCACGGCGGACAAAGCCGGCCGCGGTGAAAGTCGCGCAGGTACACTGCTCTCGCGCAAGTCTTGCCATGCCATTAAATAAATCCTGGTTCCACATTTCAGGGTTTTTGCTTGGGGCAAAACCATCTAAATACCAGGCATCAACAATCCCTTTCTGGCCTGTTGGTACTTGTGGTAACCAATCTTTAATATCCCCAAACCACAAATCGAGTGTAATCTGACCATCAGCTAATACAATACGTTGACAACCCGCTAACGGTACGGGGTAATGGGCGCGAAGTTGTTCAGCATAGTTTGCAAGCTCGGGCCAAGCTTGATGGGCACGCGCGAGATCTTCTACGGTCAAAGGGTACTTTTCAAAACTGATAAAGTGGAGGTGCGTGACGGTGCTATCAAGGTTAACATGACGGAATTGGTTAAAGGCATGCCAGGTGGCGAGAAAGTTTAGCCCGGTCCCAAATCCGGTTTCTGCAATCACAAAGCGTGACTGGGTTGCCGTATGCCAACGTTCGGGTAACTGATTTTGCCCCAGGAACACGTAGCGCGTCTCAGCTAAGCCGTCGTGATTGGAAAAGTAGACGTCGTCGAACTGATCAGCAACAGGCGTACCTGTATCATTCCAGCTGATTTTTGCATGGTCGATTGAGGGAGTGCTCACAAATGCCTCATACACAGGAAAGAGAAGATGGAAATTGTACTGATAGAAAGGAAAGCTGACCACTTATCAGCTTTAAAAACGCTATCATCCACTGCGAAATTAACGTCTAGGAAAGAATCATGAAACGAGCTGTCATTACAGGCATGGGGATTGTTTCCAGTATTGGTAACAACGTCAAAGAAGTGCTGGAGTCGCTCAAAGCGGGGAAATCTGGCATTAACTTCTCTCAGCAGTTTGCAGATATGAAGCTGCGCAGCAACGTTTGGGGGGATCTCAAACTTAACCCAGCCGACCACATTGATCGTAAAAAAATGCGCTTTATGGGGGACGCGGCTGGCTTCGCCTATTTAGCCATGGAGCAGGCGATTGAAGACTCAGGCTTAGCCCCTGAGCAAGTTTCTAATCCGAGAACGGGCCTAGTTGCCGGTTCTGGGGGCGCATCATCGGTCAACCAAGTCACGGCGGTTGATACCTTACGCGAGAAAGGTGTAAAACGCGTCGGCCCTTATATGGTGCCACGTACTATGTCATCCACGGTCTCAGCGTGCTTGGCGACCCCGTTTCAAATTAAAGGGGTCAACTACACCATGAGCTCGGCCTGTGCGACATCGGCACACTGTATTGGCCATGCGCTTGAGCTGATTCAATTGGGTAAACAAGACGTCGTGTTTGCTGGTGGCGGCGAAGAGCTTGATTGGTCACTCACCATGATGTTTGACGCCATGGGCGCACTCTCAACCAAATACAATGATGATCCACAAAAAGCGTCACGTACCTATGATGCCGATCGCGATGGTTTCGTGATTTCTGGCGGCGGCGGTATGCTGGTGGTTGAAGAGCTTGAGCATGCGCTGGCGCGTGGTGCCACCATTTATGGTGAAATTGTCGGCTATGGGGCAACGTCTGACGGCTATGATATGGTCGCGCCATCCGGCGAAGGGGCGGTGCGCTGTATGAACATGGCGATGCAAGATGTTGATGGCGAGGTGGATTATATCAACACCCATGGCACGTCAACGCCAGTGGGTGATGTCAAAGAGCTTGGTGCCATCCAAGAAGTCTTTGGTGGTAAGAGCCCTGCTATTTCCGCGACCAAGTCGATGACAGGCCATGCACTCGGTGCTGCCGGGGCGCATGAAGCCATTTACTCGACGCTAATGCTGGCGCACGGCTTTGTCGCCCCGAGTATCAATGTTGATAACTTGGATCCGGCCGCTGATGGGCTAGATATTGTGACACAACCACGTGAGCAAGCACTCACTCGTGTTATGTCAAACAGCTTCGGATTTGGCGGAACGAACGCCACCTTGGTGATTGAAAAGTATCGCGGCTAATATCGCGCCTATTTTCAGGTTCTCAATGGACCCGGCCACGGCCGGGTTTTTTATTATTGGCCCGACGTGGGGGCATGCTTTTTGGCGGATGTTTTCTTGCAGGTAGGGCGATACAATGGGCGTTATTTTTCAGCGCTCRTACGCGACGTTAAAAACAGGATGCTGACCGTGAAAATAGTTGTAGATGAAAACATGCCCTATGCCCAGGCATTGTTTAGCCAATTAGGTGAAGTCGTTGCCTTACCTGGCCGGGCGATCGGTGCGGAAGATATCCAAGATGCCGACGCTTTGTTGGTGCGCAGTGTCACGCATGTTAACCACGCGTTGATTAAAGATGCCAAGCAATTACGCTTTGTCGGCTCGGCCACCGCGGGAGAAGATCACCTTGATTTTGATGCACTGCAAGCACAAGGCGTATATGCCACGGCAGCGCCGGGCTGCAACAAAGTTGGGGTCGCGGAATATGTGATCAGTGCCTTATTGGTGTTGGCGCAACAGCAAGCATTTAAATTGACCGACCGAACCGTCGGTATTGTCGGTGTCGGTCACGTTGGGAGTTACTTAGCTGATCGTTTAGCTGCACTGGGCATTAAAACCTTGCTCTGCGATCCGCCGCGTCAGGCGCGTGAGAATCGCGCGGATATGGTGGATATTGATACGCTGATTGCACAATCGGATGTGGTGACCTTTCATACGCCTCTGACGTCGACTGGTGAGCACCCTACTCATCATTTGATGAATCACGCTCGTTTAAATGCACTCGCATCTGGAAGCATTTTGATTAATGCCGCACGCGGCCCCATTGTTGATAATCAAGCGCTTAAGACACGGCTGGCACGAGGCGATATGGATGCAGTTTTGGACGTGTACGAGCATGAGCCTGAGGTCGATCTTGCTTTGGTCGAACGGCTAACCTTTGCAACGCCACATATCGCTGGCTATGGATTGGAAGGAAAAGCGCGCGGTACCACCATGGTGTTTAATGCCTTATGCCAACATTTATCGTTACCACAGCGCGCTGACGCCGCCGATCTATTGCCGACAGCGCCCATTCCTTCTGTGCAACTAGCCGCGCCTTGGCAGCAGACTGATCTTATGGCGTTAACCCAACTTGTTTATGATATCCGTCGCGACGATAGTGATTTTCGCCGAGCGATGACACAAGCAGGGGAGAACAAACCGGCACAGCGTACAGCCTTTGACCAATTACGAAAAAATTACTGGGATCGACGTGAGTACAGTGCGATCACGGTAGCCGGACACGCTGATTTCGGGTTACAGTCGCTGGCTAAGCTGGGCTTTAGTATTGAGGAGCACGCATGACACAAGCATTTGATGTTGCGGTTTTGGGCGCAACAGGTGCGGTAGGCCGTACCATTATCGACATTTTAGAAGAGCGCGATTTTCCTATTGGCACTCTCCACCTGCTTGCCAGCGAGCGCAGTGCCGGTGAAACCATTACCTTCAAAGGCGAAAGTTTGCGTGTGCAAAACGTCGACACCTTTGATTGGACCCAAGTTCAAATTGGCTTGTTTTCGGCAGGCGCGCAAACCTCCGCACATTGGGCGCCTATTGCCGCAGAAGCAGGAGTGGTGGTGATCGATAATACCTCACAATTCCGCTATGATTTCGATGTGCCCTTGGTGGTGCCGGAAGTTAATCCAGCCGCGATTGGTGATTTTCGTAACCGCAATATTATTGCAAATCCCAATTGCTCAACGATTCAGATGCTGGTCGCATTAAAACCCATTTACGATGCCGTGGGGATCGAACGTATTAACGTCTCTACCTATCAATCGGTGTCAGGATCTGGAAAGTCGGGTGTCGACGAACTCGCAGGCCAAACGGTGAAACTGCTCAATAGCCAAGATGCCGAACCTTCGCTCTATAGCAAACAAATTGCTTTCAATTGCTTGCCTCAGATCGATCAATTTATGGATAACGGCTACACCAAAGAAGAAATGAAGATGGTGTGGGAAACGCAAAAGATTTTCGCTGATGAGATGATTGGGGTTAACCCTACTTGTGTGCGTGTGCCTGTTTTTTATGGCCATGCAGAAGCGGTGCATATCGAATGCCGTCAACCCATTGACGCAACAGAGGCGATGGCAATCCTTAGCCAGCACGAGCATATTGAAGTCTTTGAAGGCGAAGAGTATCCAACCCAAGTCAAAGAAGGGACGGGATCAGACAAGGTGCTTGTGGGACGGGTCCGTAACGACATTAGCCATCCAAATGGTTTAAACCTCTGGGTGGTTGCTGACAATGTGCGTAAGGGTGCCGCGACCAACACGGTTCAAATTGCTGAAGTCTTAGTGCGCGATTATCTTTAATCGACAGCGTGTGACGATGACAAGAGCGTGATGGTCCACGCATCACCATGTCAGTTTGATTGATACCCCATCCGTTGATGGGGTATTTTTTTAGGCATTAAATTTGCACAGATGACGATACGCGAAGTGTGGGCATGCTATCATCGAGGCAAAACTGAGGCAGAGCGCCCACAGTTTGATCGCACAACACACTTTTATATCATCAAACTACAGTTTTTCGCATGGCTTCCGATATAGTTAGATATTTAGTGAGGCCATTTCTGCCATAGGGAGTGCGGGTGTGTCCAACGCACAGCAAAGTGAACAGTCTTCTTCTCAAACGCGATTGACGATAATCTCGCACATAGTGAGGCGGCATCTTCTTGCCGTCGTGGGGTTATTGGCGATCAGTCTCGTCAGTGTGTCTACCTTACCGGTCGAGGCGGCCATTCGTATTCTGGGCCCGCAAGACGAAATGACGACTGAGTCGTCATCCGCACAACAACCGCCTACGGTGCAATCCGCGCAGCAATATGGCCCAACAGGTGCAAACGAAACCTTGTGGTCGATTGCGACGCAAATGCGTCCCAATACACAAGTCAGTGTTTACCAAACATTGGGCGCGATTTTCCGTCTCAATACCGACGCGTTTGCCAATAATAATATCCATCGCTTGCAGCCAGGTAGCACATTAGTGATGCCAACCTTGGAGCAAATCGAACGAGAAAGTACGCAAGATGTCGTAAATCGTCTTGAAATTGATGACGCACGTAAGCAAGCACAAACGACGACACCATTGAGTGATCAAGTCACCCAGCCTGACGCTCAAGCATCAGAGCAAGTCGAACCCGAGCAAGCTGAACCAGAATCGCAACAAAGCGCCTCAGAAACAGAGCAGGCACAGGACGCTGACGCGAGTGAGCCTGAGACACCACAACCTGAAGTGGTAGAAACGTTGCAATCGCAGCTACAAAACTCAGATCAAGAAATGACCCGCTTGGTTGAGAGTAATCATGTGCTCAAAGTGCGCTTATCCGAAGTTCAGTACGAACTGAATGCGCTGAAAGAAAAAATGAGCAGTGATGACGAGTTGAATCAGGAAATACGTGCTTTCCTAGAACAACAACGTCAGCAGCAGGCGAAACAAGAGACGCAGCCTCCCTCTGCGGTCGACTCTTTATTGGATAATCCACTCCTGCTCGCCATGTTCGCGATCATTCCTGGCGCGTTAATTGCCGGTGGGGTTTTCTTCTTCTTGGCGCGTCGTAAGAAACAAAACGAAGAGCATGACGAGCCCGCCTCACTCGACCATGATGAGCTAGATGATATGCCGGTTATCATGGTGCCCGATCCTGAAGATGAGCAGGAAGGGGAGAGTCACCAAGATCAATCTGACGATGAGTTAGAGATCACTGAGGATGGTCGTAGTGATGAAGACGTGGCATTTGGTGATGACACGGTATTCGGTGATGACACGGACCTTGATGATCTCAATCTTGACGATGAACTGGACGACATGTCTGGTAACGAATCGAGCGTTGCGCCAACCAGTGACGATGCCATTGGACTCGAGGACATGGAGCGTGCGTTAGATGAATTGGCGGATACACCGCCTGCCGATACCGAAACGTCGACCGGCAGCGAAAGTGAAACCGACGACGCAGCCCTCCCTGAAGAGGAAATGAGTGCAGACGAGGCGCTTGCAGCAGAGTGGGCGAAAGCGCTAGAAGAAGGTAACGACAGTGATGTAGATGACATTGATGCCTTGCTCGCCGGGGAATCGGGCACTGAATCTGCGCCGGAGGACCCCTCTGAGTCCACGCGTGAATCAGAAGCAGACGTAGAGAGTGATACTGAGGCGACATCGGATGATAATCCTGAATCAAGCGAAGAGTCGGAAGAGCAAGCACCGAATGATGCATTATTTGACTCAGCCCTTGCCGATGAGCCAGCGTTAGATCTCAGCCAAGAAATTGATTTATCAGATGATGACGACGAAGACAGCGTTTCGCTCGACAACACGACCGAGCTTCTTGATGAGCTTGTCGGTGATGATGATGACGATGATGATAGCTGGTTGAATGATCAAGATGATACGGAGACTGAGTTTGATGAAAGCAGTGATGCTTTACTGGATGAAGTATTAGACAACGATGATCCGCACCTTGAAGACTCTGACGCCTTGTTGGAGGAAGTGTTAGGTGACGACGACGAATCCGATCCACTTGCGGAGGAAGATGATCCTGCACTATGGGAAGAAGCTGAAGACAGCGATCCTAATGAAGCGGAACTCGAAAAACTGCTTTATGAATCAGAGGGTGAACCAGAGCCTGATCCCCGTAAAGCAGAACAGCCCGCAGAGCCCGAGACTGACGACGACGCACAGGATGACACGGATGAAGCGCCAGCCGATGACACTGCAGAGCCCGAGGCCGAAGCTCAGGATGATACGGATGGAATGTCAGCCGAGGATACCGCGGAACCCGAGGCCGAGGCTCAGAACGATACAGATGAAGCACCCGTCGCCGACGAGTCGCCAGCAGACCAACAGCCGGAACAACCGGAACAAACGGCTGAGCCGGATGACACCGTCGAAGCTGACGCTCCGGACGATACAGATGAAGCACCCGTCGCCGACGAGTCGCTAGCAGACCAACAACCCGAACAAACGGCTGAATCGGATGACGCCGCTGAGGTTGAAGACACACCCGACACTGCACCTGAAGAGTCAGTCGATGACACTGCAGAGCCCGAGACTGAGGACGACGCACAGGATGACGTGGACGAAGCGCCAATCGCGAATGATCAGCCAGAAGACGCTCAACCCGAAGAAACGGCTGAATCGGATGACGCCGCGGAAGTTGAAGACACACTCGACGCTGAGCCTGAAGAGCCAGCCGATGACACTGCAGAGCCCGAGACTGACGATGACGTACAGGATGACACGGACGAAGATCCAATCGCGAATGATCAGCCAGTAGACGCTCAACCCGAAGAAACGGCTGAGCCGGATGACGCCGCCGAGGTTGAAGACACATCCGGCACTGTGCCCGAAGAGCCAGTCGATGACGCTGCAGAGCCCGAGACTGAGGACGATGCACAGGATGACGTGGACGAAGAGCCAATCGCGAATGATCAGCCAGAAGACGCTCAACCCGAAGAAACGGCTGAGCCGGATGACGCCGCCAAGATTGAAGACACATCCGACACTGCATCTGAAGAGCCAGCCGATGACACTGCAGAGCCCGATACTGACGACGATGCACAGGATGACGCGGAAGAAGCGCCAGGCGATGACACCGCTGAATCCGATGCACAGGATGACGTGGACGAAGAGCCAATCGCGAATGATCAGCCAGTAGACGCTCATCCCGAAGAAACGGCTGAATCGGATGACGCCGCCAAGGTTGAAGACACACCCGACACTGCACCTGAAGAGTCAGTCGATGACACTGCGGAATCTGAGACTGAGGACGACGCACAGGATGACGTGGACGAAGAGCCAATCGCGAATGATCAGCCAGAAGATGCTCAACCCGAAGAAACGGCTGAATCGGATGACTCCGCCGAGGTTGAAGACACACCCGACGCTGAGCCTGAAGAGTCAGTCGATGACACTGCAGAGCCCGAGACTGAGGACGATGCACAGGATGACACGGACGAAGCGCCAGCCGATGACACTGCAGAGCCCGATACTGACGACGATGCACAGGATGACGCGCCAGCCGCCAACGAGCAGCCTGATCAAGGCGAAAACCTCGATGATACTAAAGAGGAAGATTTACTCGATCTAACCAATCTGCCTGAATATGACGAAGAAGCCGCACTGGCAGATGCAGAACCGGTTGACGAAGAAGAACAAGCTGCACTTGATAGCCTGCCAGAGCCAGAGCCAGAGCCAGAGCCAGAGCCAGAGCCAGAGCCAGAGCCAGAGTCAGAGCCAGACACGTTTGATTCTCTGTCGTTAGACGATTTGGGTGAGTTTGATGAAAACGATGCGCTAGGGGCGGCACTCGATGAACAACGAGAGCTCGAGTCTTATCTCAATGAGCAGCAAGACAACGCGCCAACCTCTGAGGCGCCCGAGCGCGATACACGCAATATCAGTGATCTGGATGACGATGATCACCAGGTCGGTGGTCTGAATATGGAGGCCTTGCTATCGGAATCCGATGACGATGAGCCTCTCGATCTTTCCGCTTTATCCGACGAAGAAGCAGCGGTTTGGCAAGCCGACAATGAGCCAGAGCCAGAAGCCGAAAGTGAAGATTGGAGCCAACAACCCGCCATTGATCCGGCCTCGCTTGAAACCTTTGAACTGGAACAGGCCTTGGATGATGATCTGCTCGGTGAGGGTGAAGCTGAAAGTGAGCTTATCGGCGAAGAGCAGGAAGGTGACGACTACATTAGTATCGAAGAGCTTATGCGCGATGACGGCTCGACGCCAGATATTGATCCCGACAAGGCGGAGATGAACCTTGACGTAGGGTTGGATGAATTCCCTGATGTGTTAGAAGACATTAGTGCGATTGATGTTGATGGCGACACCGCCAGCACAGAGGCATCGACCAATCTCGACTTGGCGAAAGCTTACTTGGAAATGAATGATATGGATGGCGCGATTTCCTTATTAGAAAAAGTGATGCAGTCAGGCAATAAGGCCTTGCAGCAAGAGGCTCGGCAACTGCTTGAACAACTTAGGTAACACCACAATCAGGTAGCACAGGCTACCTGATTGCTTATTAGGCCTCAGAATAGACAGTCGATGTTAAGACCTGCAACAGGCCGGCTTTATGGGTATAATGCTGCGCCTTGTTGAGCAGTAACTAAAAAGGCACAGGCATGAGATTCGCGTTAGGCATTGAATATGACGGCGCCCAGTTTTACGGTTGGCAAAGGCAACGAGAAGTCACCAGTGTCCAAGAACACTTGGAAAAGGCCTTGTCGACCGTCGCTAATCACCCTGTGGCAGTACAATGTGCGGGGCGTACCGATTCGGGAGTCCACGGCACCGGACAGGTGGTGCATTTTGATAGCGATAGCCAACGGCCATTAAAAGCCTGGACGATGGGAGTGAATGCAAACTTGCCTGATGCGATTGCCGTACGTTGGGCCACGCCTGTTCCAGACGATTTTCATGCGCGATTCAGTGCGACAGCACGCCGCTATCGCTATGTGATATACAACCACTCTTTGCGCCCAGCGATACTGGGTAAAGGTGTCAGTCACTATCATAGCGAGTTGGATGAAACCTTAATGGCGCGAGCGGGTCAGTACTTACTAGGTGAGAATGATTTCTCGTCATTTCGTGCGGCACAATGTCAATCTCACTCGCCATGGCGGAATGTGATGCATTTATCTGTCACGCGTCAGGGGCGGTTTATCGTGATCGATATAAAAGCGAATGCCTTTGTGCATCACATGGTGCGCAATATCGCGGGCAGCCTCATGGCTGTCGGTCGTAAAGAACAGCCGCCAGAGTGGATCGCATGGCTACTGGCACAGAAAGATCGCACCTTGGCGGCCGCGACGGCCAAAGCGGAAGGTTTGTATTTGGTCGAGGTGGATTATCCGGATCAATATGGCTTACCACGCCCGCCGATAGGGCCTTTGTTTTTGCCCGATCAGGTGATGGAATCCGAGAGCATACTCGGCGCAAAGCGTACGGAGACAGAATAGGTAGTACCAGTTTTTTATCCCAAGTCTGGCAGACTTGTGATTTAATTCGGTCTAATTTGTTACGAATCCAAGATGGTTGTCTAATTGTGATAGCCATGACTAAGTAAAGGTTGTCCATGAGCTGGCTAGAGAAAATATTAACCAAAAGTAATATTGGTTCATCACGCAAGGCGTCGATCCCTGAAGGGGTTTGGACCAAGTGTACGTCGTGTGATCAAGTACTTTATCACGCTGATGTCGAACGTAATTTGGAAGTTTGTCCCAAGTGTGACCACCATATGCGTATGCCAGCACGCCGTCGTCTGGATGTTTTTTTGGATCCTGAAGGACGTGAAGAGATTGCCGGTGAACTGGAGCCTAAAGACGTATTAAAATTTCGTGATTCGAAAAAGTATAAAGATCGCCTGTCAGCCGCGCAAAAGTCCAGTGGGGAAAAAGATGCACTCGTGGTCATGAAAGGCAGTGTGCTAGATGTGCCCGTGATTGCTTGTGCGTTTGAATTTAAGTTCATGGGCGGTTCGATGGGCGCAGTCGTCGGCGCTCGGTTTGTTAAAGCGGTCGAGCACGCGATCGCAAACCATTGTGGCCTGGTGTGTTTTTCGGCCAGTGGTGGGGCGCGCATGCAAGAAGCCTTGATGTCATTGATGCAAATGGCGAAAACCAGTGCGGCACTTGAGCGTTTATCGCGTCACAACTTGCCATTCATCTCGGTACTCACTGATCCAACTTACGGTGGGGTGACCGCGAGCTTTGCTATGCTCGGAGACATTAATGTCGCAGAGCCAAAAGCGATTATCGGTTTTGCTGGCCGTCGTGTCATTGAGCAAACCGTACGCGAGAATCTGCCAGACGATTTCCAAACCAGTGAGTTCTTGCTTGAACATGGTGCGATCGACATGATTGTTGATCGTCGTGAGATGCGCCAGCGTTTGGCGGGCCTATTGGCGAAGCTGGGTAACATTAAGTCGCCATTGGTCGTCGATGTTGAGCAAGATAAACCTCAACCTCCAGAAGAGCCTGAAGTGGCACCTTCCTCTCAAGAGCAATAATTGACCGTGTTCCATGGCGTTATCCTTGGTATCATTTGCCCATCATCGAGTAACTGACCAAGTCAATGTCTGAACTACAGCATCCAACAGCCACATCCTCAATGGATACGTGGCTGTCTTATCTAGAAAATATCCATACCAGTGCCATCGATCTTGGCCTTGAACGCGTCGCGGCAGTTGCGGAGCACGCCCAATTGACCAAGCCTGCGCCTAAAGTGATTACCGTTGCAGGGACCAATGGCAAGGGGACCACCTGCGCCTTATTAGAGGCAATATTACAGCACGCGGGTTACCGTACGGGGGTTTACAGCTCACCACATCTTATTCATTACAATGAGCGGGTCCGTGTCAATGGCGACGTGCTGGCCGATAGTGAGCATACTCAAGCGTTTGAGGTAATTAACCAGGCACGTGGCCAAACCAGTCTGAGCTTTTTTGAATTTGGTACCTTAGCCGCGTTACAGCTATTTAAACAGCATGCGCTTGATGTCGTGATCCTCGAAGTGGGTCTCGGTGGCCGTTTAGATGCCACCAATGTGGTGGATCATGACGTATCAGTGATCACCAGTCTCGCGCTCGATCATTGTGATTGGCTGGGCAATGACATTAATCAGATTGGCTATGAAAAAGCAGGCATATTCCGGAAAGATAAACCGGCGATATGTGGTCAGCCTGCGCCACCTGCGAGTGTTGCCGCGCATGCTGATGCGATTGGCGCGCAATTAAATCAGTTAGGCTATCAGTACCACTATGCCATGACAGGCGATACGTGGCGTTGGGCGGCCGGTGCTTTTGAACTGACAGATCTACCTATTCCGGCTATTCCGCTACAAAATGCGGCAACGGCTTTAATGGCGCTGGGCGTCGCTGACCTCGACATTGCTGATACACACATTACCGAGGGATTAGCGTCTGTCGCGGTTACCGGTCGGATGCAAGTTATTGCTGACGCCCCTTACACGATTTTTGACGTCGCCCATAATCCGCATGCTGCCGCTTACCTAGCAAAGAAACTCACTGAGCAAAAAGCGAAATTGACAGGACGCGTGCATGCTGTGGTGGCGATGTTAGCAGACAAAGATATAGAGGGTACCTTAGCCTGTTTTGATGGCATTGTGGATTGCTGGTACCCCGCTTCTTTAGCCGTACCTCGTGGCGCGTCAGCAGATAAATTGCCGGTGGTGGCATCAATGCAATTCAGCTCACCGAGTGACGCCTATCAACATGCGTTGAGTCAGGCTGAACCTGAGCGAGACTGTGTGGTCGTATTTGGGTCGTTCCATACCGTTGGGCAGGTGATGGAAACGCTTAATTAAAACGGAGTCATTGTGGCCAGTAAGTTACAAAAAAGAGTGGTCGGCACCCTAGTGTTAGTCTCTATCGGTGTGATAGTGCTACCTGATGTGCTCGATGGCAAAAAAGAGCATTACCAAGAAAGCTATCAAAGCATCCCCCTGCGGGATGACTTTGATGGCACAGTGAGCCAAATGCCGGTTGAAGAACCCGAGGTGATTGAGGTAACAGCGCCCGATACCCAGGTAAACGATACCCGTTCAGCTGACACAAATGCGCAGGCTGAGACGGAAAAAAGTGACCCAACGCCCACGGCATCCAGTACAGCGTCAGTCAACGACGGAGACAGCGCATGGATGATCCGTTTGGGGACCTTCCGTAACCAAGAGAATGCCCGTCGCTTGGTTAAGCAATTACGTGACAAAGGGTATCAAGCACATATCTTACCCAGAGACATTCAACCCGGTGACTTAGCAAAAGTGGTCGTCGGGCCACATGTTTCTAAAACCACACTCGAATCGCAACTGACTGATCTGCAATCGCTGACAGGATTGAAAGGACAGTTGCGCAAATTTGACCCACTTACCCAATAAGAAAACGTTTGCGTGAGCATTTTTTCTGTTAGAATGCGCACGTCTCGAGCAAGTGAATACGATGAATTGGATTGATTATCTTATTATTGGCGTCATTGGTTTTTCGGCGTTAGTGAGTGTGATTCGAGGCTTTGTAAAAGAAGCCTTGTCATTAGTGATTTGGTTTGGGGCGTTTTTTATTGCCAGCCAATTCTACACGCAGCTAGCGGTGTATTTGACCAATATCCAAGATGCGGTTATCCGTAATGGTAGTGCTATCGCCTTGTTGTTTATTGCCACCTTATTGGTCGGCGCAGTAGTCAATTATGTGATTGCCCAGTTAGTAGAAAAAACGGGATTGTCTGGCACGGATAGAGTGCTTGGTATGGTGTTTGGCAGTGTGCGCGGCGTGTTAATCATCGCGGCGGTGCTTTTCTTCCTCGATGCCTTTACATCGGTCGCCAACAACCAAGCGTGGGGACAATCGCAACTTATTCCTAACTTTGCGGTAGTGATCGAATGGTTCTTCCACTATCTCGAGAACAGTTCCAGTTTCTTACCTGAGATCGCAGGATCTTAGGCTGATATTCGCGTAACAAGGAATCGCTGACATGTGTGGTATTGTTGGAATCGTTGGTAACACTCCGGTCAATCAGTCCATTTACGATGCACTGACTGTGCTTCAACATCGAGGACAAGATGCAGCCGGCATTGTCACTATCGATGACAATCGTTTCCGGCTTCGAAAAGCCAATGGGTTAGTCCAGGATGTGTTCCAACTGAAGCATATGCAGCGCTTGCAAGGCCAGGTTGGAATAGGGCATGTAAGGTATCCAACAGCGGGCAGCTCTAGTGCATCAGAAGCGCAGCCTTTCTATGTCAACTCGCCGTATGGGATTACTCTCGCCCACAATGGTAACTTGACCAATGCTGAGGCGTTGCGCCAATCTTTATTTGAAAAAGATCGTCGTCACCTTAATACAACGTCTGACTCTGAAATTCTCCTCAATGTCCTTGCCCATCAACTGTCGACTGCGACTTCTCATCCTCTTACTGTTGATGATATGTTTACCGCGGTGAAAGCGGTCCATCGACAAGTCTCCGGTGCTTATGCCGTTGTGGCAATGGTGATTGGGCATGGTGTTATCGCTTTTCGTGATCCTAAAGGCATCCGCCCGCTTTGTTTAGGGAAGCGCGATACGCAAACAGGTACCGAGTATATGGTTGCGTCTGAAACCGTTGCATTGGATGCCGTGGGTTTCGATTTCGTGCGTGATGTCTCACCCGGAGAGGCGGTTTATATCACCTTAGAGGGACAACTTCATACCTATCAGTGTGCGGACTCACCGAGTCTTAACCCTTGCATCTTTGAGTTCGTTTACTTTTCTCGTCCCGACTCATTTATCGATAAAGTATCCGTTTATGGGGCCCGTATTCGTATGGGTCAAAAGCTTGGCGCTAAAATTCAGCGCGAGTGGGAAGACGTGGATATTGATGTCGTCATTCCTATCCCTGAGACATCTTGTGATATCGCGTTAGAAATTGCGCAAGTGCTAGGTAAACCCTACCGCCAAGGCTTTGTTAAAAATCGCTACGTAGGTCGTACGTTTATTATGCCGGGGCAGCAGATGCGTCGAAAATCCGTACGTCGTAAACTCAATGCCATCCGTTCAGAGTTTAAAGACAAGCGCGTACTCTTGGTCGATGATTCGATCGTGCGAGGCACAACCTCAGAGCAGATCATCGAGATGGCACGTGAAGCAGGCGCCAAAGAAGTTTATATGGCCTCCGCGGCCCCCGAAGTGCGCTTCCCCAATGTCTATGGCATTGATATGCCGAGCGCCAACGAGTTGATTGCTCATGGTCGCGAAGTGGATGAAATTGGCCAATTAATTGGTGCCGATGGCTTGGTTTATCAAGATCTGCCTGATCTCGTCGCCGCTGTTGGTGAGGCCAACCCAGCGATTGAGCGCTTCGAAACATCGGTGTTTAGTGGCGAATATGTCACCCAAGATGTGGATCAGGCGTACCTCGAGTATTTACAAAGCTTACGTAGTGATGATGCTAAAACTGTACGAGAGCAGCAACAAGAGCTTGCGAACTTAGAGATACATAACGAAGATTAAACAAATACGCCGCGAGATTATCGCGGCGTATTTGTCTTTTTAGCGAGAGAAGGTCTTAGTGTGTGAAAACAGGCCCCATGCCGACATTCCACAGAATCACGGAGGCGGCAAGGATAGCGACCAACAGGACTAAGCCGCAGGTGACGACGGAGCTTGCATAAATAAAACCGCGCTCTTCAGGGATCTCCATGAGTATCGGCACGCCGGTATACAGCAGATAAACGGAATAAGCGACACCGATCAAGCCGACAATCATGACAAACCATACCACCGGATAGAGCGTTGCAAGCCCGACCATAAAAATCGGCGTCGCCGTGTAAGCGGCCAGCTCAAGGCATTGCGTATAGTTAGGCGCAGAGCCAAATGTTCGACTCATCCACAAGGTTAGGTAGGCAAGGGCAGCAACCCCACCGAGTAACGCTAAATACATAGCACTGGCAATAAAAAGCGCGCTTTGTGGCGTCATGAAAATGGGCTCTCCCGCGCCGATTTGCCAGCCGATATTGACACTCGCGTAGTAGGCACACACAGGTGGGATCAACGCTAACAATAGCGCATGTCCGATGCTACTTGAAACGCCCTCGTGTCGTTCGCCAATTGTTTTCCATTCTTTTTTGGGATGGGTATATAACCCGACTAAGTGACCTAAAATCATAGTAACCCCGCTCGTTATTCCCTAAATATAAACAAAGGTGCAATGGTCGGCGCACGACAGCTGGGTAACGGCTAGCTCGGCTGTGCGAAGACAGATGCCCAAATCTTCTTTCCTTACCTAACGAATAGCTCTTGACATCATAATTGGCAAGTTTTGTGCGCTATAACAACCTTCCTCACGAGGCAAAGGGCGAAGTCGCTCGGAAATAAAGCTAGGAAAATATGCATTATGTGATGATTGTCATGTATTAATTGTTGAACATCTCACTTTTAATACAGAGTGGCGTACTCTGGAGTGTTGCTGATTTTTAAGTGTTTTTTATCGTACTCCTTGTTGTACGTTAAGATGCATGTGAGTTTATATTGATAAAATTGTTATTTTAAACAGCTGTTTATTGTTCGCTATCAAATTAAATATCATAAGCAGGCACGGGGTGTCTGAGTTCAGCTACGATTAGTACAGAGCGATTTAAAACAGCCGCTGCTTTGCAGTCCGGGAGGAGAGCGTCGTGTTGCACAGTAAAGATATTTTAATTGTTGAAGATGATCCCGTCTTTAGTCGAATGATTGCCTCGTTTCTTGAAAGAGAAGGTGCGACGGTCCGTGAAGTAGAAAATGGGCTAGAAGGGCTACAAGCATTGAGGCAATCCATCCCTGATTTACTGATCAGCGATCTTTCCATGCCGGTCATGACGGGGCTTGAGTTCGTTGAGGAAGTGAGCCTCGAATACCCGATGCTGCCCATGATTGTGATTTCAGGTACCGGAGGCATGGCCGACGTTGCCCAGGCGCTTCGCTTTGGAGTAAAGGATTTTTTACTCAAGCCCATTGAAGACATCAAATCGGTTAAAAAAGCCATTGAAGCGGTGATTGATGATGCCAACGATGATGTGCATGCCAGTGATGACTTTAGTCAACAGTGGTTTAAAGTGAGTGAAGATGCGGACAAAGGCGCCTCAGAAAGCGAACTAAAATGGCACCTTGATGCGCTACGTCATAATCCTGGCAGTGCGCGAGAGTTGCTGATAGGGTTGATGCCTGAGCCAGACTCACAACAAGGCGCGTGGCGTTTGTCATATCACTCGCTGCAATCGGCAGACGCCAACCCTATTGTGCTCGATTATGCTTGGCTGCTCGGCGGGAAAATGGCGTTCTATGTGGTTGACTCAGCGTCAGCTGAAGAAGATGGGACGGCAACGACTTTGATGATTCGGGCCTTTTTTAATGATTTTGTCCGCTCAAGTGATGTGAATGAACGCGGATTCCTGACGCTGGTAAAACGGATTGAAGATGCGATTCGTGCATCGGCTTATACATCACCGGTCCGTGCCATGTTTGGTGTCTTAAACATGGTTGATAGCCAACTTGATATTCTGCCAGCAGGTTTAAAAGCCACGATTGATAGTAGCGGAACCACGAAATTAGTTCGTAGTGAGCATTGGCTAGGTCGCGATGCCTTTAGCAGTGAATTCCAAACTGTGGATATGCAATCAGGCGATGCGCGTGTGTCTTTAAACGAAGTCGGCCTGAATAGCTTTAGCGTTGATATTCAAAAGATTGCCTAATATAGGCCATCAATGATTGTGGTGTCCCGTCATCTCCATATCACCAGTTCAAGCGATGCACGTCCCGCTCTGCTTGCTGGTGATGATTTACATCCGTATACTCACGTCGCTCTGGATGGGTTGTTACCTTACCTTCGATAGATATCAGGGACAGATCGGCATGAAACATTGGTATTTACTTTATTGTAAACGCACGGAACAACAACGTGCGGAACAAAACTTGAAGCGGCAAGGCGTGGACTGTTACTACCCGATAGTCACAGTCGAAAAGTTGCGTCGAGGCAAATACCGGCAAGTTGAAGAACCGCTCTTTCCGAATTACATCTTTGCTTGTTTTGATCCTGAATGGGTTCAATACACGTCTGTTCGCTCTACACGTGGCGTTGTTGATTTTGTTCGCCAAGGTGCGAAGCCAATCCACGTCGATATTCAATTAATTCAACACTTGATGATGATGGAAGACAGTGATGAGCAACGAGAATTACTGTATCAAGGCTTCAAGCCTGGTCAAAAAGTAACCGTTGAGAGTGGCCAGTTTGCCGGGGCTGAAGCGATTTTTAAAGAAAAAGACGGCGAAAAACGCTGTATCCTTTTAATCAAAATACTCAACCAACAAACAGAATTACGGATCAATAACTCAGATATAAAAGCGTCATGCTAAGCGACTTACGCGTCGTAGAACGTGCCGATAGGTCGTTGTATCAGGCCAAAAAAGATGGGCGAAATCAATGTGTGAAAGCTAATCAAATTGACTTCGCCACCTTGTGATGCTAGCCAACGTCGTGATACTGCTCGCACGCCATGAGTGTGTTTTCAATCAAGGTGGCGACTGTCATAGGGCCGACCCCGCCAGGTACAGGGGTGATATGACTGGCTCTTTCATACGCGACATCGTACTCAATATCCCCGATTAATTTACCGTCATCCATGCGGTTGATGCCCACATCAATCACGATTGCCCCGGGTTTTATCCAATCGCCAGGGATGAACTTAGGTTTACCGACCGCAACCACGAGCACATCGGCTTGTCGAACATGCGTTTCTAAATCTTGGGTAAATCGATGGCAGGTGGTGGTGGTGCAGCCGGCGAGCAACAGCTCCAACGTCATCGGGCGACCGACAATATTGGATGCTCCCACAACCACAGCATGTTTACCACGTAGCGGTACATTATAACGATCGAGAAGAGTAATAATTCCTTTCGGCGTGCACGAGCGTAGTGTCGGCATACGTTGGCACAAGCGGCCCACATTAAAAGGATGAAAACCATCTACATCTTTATCTGGGCGGATTCGTTCCAATACGGACGTGGCATCAATCCCCGCCGGCAACGGCAGTTGAACGAGAATACCATCAATGCAGTCATCGTCATTCAAAGTGTCAATCAACGAGAGTAGCTCATGCTGTGAGCAAGAGGCTGGGAGGTCATAGGAGCGTGATACAAATCCGACTTCGTCACAGACTCGGCGTTTACTCCCCACGTAAACTTGTGATGCAGGATCCGATCCGACCAAAATAACGGCTAAACCAGGTGCGCGGCGACCTGCCTCTGTGCGGGCGGCGACGCGTGCAGCGACCTCACGACGCACCGTTTGCGCGATCAGCTTTCCATCAATCAATTGTGCGGCCATAACTATCCTTTGGCTAAAGCAATATTCGTCAGTATTGTGACAAAAATCGTGGCTAAAAGCTATTGCGCAAACGTTTGCCTTGGCTTTGATAACGGAATATGCCAGATATCCTATTGAGAGAGAATATCACGTCATTGTCTAGCCCTTCGCTTCATTAGGTTGGCAAAGTGGCCCAAAAAAAGCGATAGGCGGTGACTGACAATAAAATGGCGCGGTTTTGAGCAACTAGGTCAACATTTTAGGGAAAAGCGTTGACGGGACCTGACGTCGCTTTATAATCCACGCTGCATATCGTTATTGCGCCCTTAGCTCAGTTGGATAGAGCAACGGCCTTCTAAGCCGTGGGTCACAGGTTCGAATCCTGTAGGGCGCGCCATTTTTATGCGTCTCCCCGTATTTGCCTTGTCTGAGTGCTCTGAAAATAATCAATCGCGCATAAAACAGTAAAATCTGTGATCTTACGCGGTTGAATTGTGAGATATCACCCCAATTTCGATATTGAAACGCCATCGGTTGCCCCTTGTCTCGACTCAGTTGACGGGTGCCGCTATAATAGCGCGTCTTAATTTTCAGTCTCGGATGAGATAGCTCGATACGCCAATTGCGTGTATCCGGATTCGCAGGGGCTATGACGGACTCATAGCTCGGATGATGCCACCAGTCAAACTGGTAAACATCACTCAGTACCCCTGAGTAAATTTGAGGTTAAATTTATAATGCAAGTTACCGTTGAAACCACCGAAGGCCTTAAGCGCCAAATGACCATCACAGTGCCTGCTGCCAATATCGATGATGCAGTCACTAAAGAGCTACGCAATATCGCTAAGAATCGTCGTTTTGATGGTTTCCGTAAAGGTAAAGCGCCATTGAAAATGGTGTCACGTATGTACGGTGATACCGTGCGTCAAGACGTGCTGGGCGAAGTGATGCAGCGTCACTTTATTGAAGCGATGATCCAGGAAAAAGTGAACCCAGCGGGCGCACCAACCTTTACCCCTGTAGAGAACGAAGCAGGAAAAGATCTGGTATTTAAAGCTGACTTTGAAGTGTATCCAGAGGTTGAGCTACAAGGCCTAGACGCGATCAGCGTCGAAAAGCCAAAAGCCGACGTACAAGAAAGCGACGTTGAAGAAATGCTCACCACCTTGCGCAAGCAACAAGCGAGCTGGGTAGAAGCAGAAGGCGAAGCGAAAGATAACAGCCGTGTGACGCTGGACTTCGTCGGCACCATCGACGGTGAAGAATTTGAGGGCGGCAAAGCCGAAGGCTTCCAGCTAGAAATGGGTCAGGGTCGCATGATCCCAGGCTTTGAAGACGGTCTTGTCGGCAAAAAAGCGGGCGAAGAATTCACCATCGACGTGAACTTCCCTGAAGACTACCATGCTGAAAACTTGAAAGGCAAAGCGGCTCAGTTCGCGATTAAACTGCATCAAGTAGAAGAGCAAGAGCTACCCGAGCTAACAGAAGAATTCGTTCAGCGCTTCGGCATTGCAGACGGCAGTGTTGAAGGCCTGAAAGCGGAAGTACGCAAAAACATGGATCGCGAACTCAAGCAAGCGATCAAAAACAAGGTAAAAGAACAAGTACTGGACGGTCTGGTTGAGCAAAACCAAATCGACGTACCGTCAGCCTTGATTGACCAAGAAATTGGCACATTGCGTCAGCAAGCGGCACAACGTTTTGGTGGCAACATGGATAGCGCTTCTCAGCTACCGCGTGAGCTATTTGAAGAGCAAGCGAAGCGTCGTGTTAGCGTCGGCCTGCTGCTTGGCGAAGTGATCAAGTCTGAAGAGCTTAAAGCCGATGATGAGCGCGTTAAAGCACTGATCGAAGAAATGGCGTCTGCGTATGAAGACCCATCAGAAGTTGTCGCTTACTATGAAAAGGACGAGAAGCTGATGGAAAATATGCGTAACGTTGCGCTTGAAGAGCAAGCGATCGATGCGTTATTAGCAAAAGCAACCGTTACTGAAGCTGAAGTCGGTTTCAGTGATCTAATGAACGCTTCTCAGCAAGCGTAATTCGGATTAAAAAACGTCTGTGTTTTATTGACACTGCGTAAACGTATCTGCTTACAATGGCCCTAATGACTTGTCATTCGGGCCATTTTTTCCATCTATTGGTCGCAATGGTGATGAAACCAATCGACGTTAGAGAGCCTTGTTTTTAAGTAAAAACTCTCGATGGATCATCAAGCTGCATACACCGATATAAGATTTTAGTGACCTGTTACAGCATTTTGTGCTAAACCTTGGTTAAGGCAAGAGTGATAACAAATTCGATTAGGGATATTACGTTATGAGCCATCAAGATAGAAATGCCATGCCACCCATTACGGACGCCCTTGTCCCTATGGTGGTGGAACAAACCTCGCGCGGTGAGCGCTCTTACGATATTTACTCTCGCCTACTCAAAGAACGCATTATCTTCCTGACAGGGCAAGTGGAAGACCAAATGGCGAACTTGATTGTGGCGCAGATGCTGTTCTTGGAATCTGAGAACCCAGAAAAAGACATTTATCTGTATATTAACTCACCAGGCGGCGTGGTGACTGCGGGGATGGCGATTTATGACACCATGCAGTTTATTAAACCGGACGTGAGCACCTTATGTACAGGCCAAGCCTGTTCGATGGGCTCTTTCCTGCTTGCGGGTGGCGCCAAAGGTAAGCGTTATTGTTTACCAAACTCGCGCGTGATGATTCACCAGCCGCTAGGGGGCTTCCAAGGCCAGGCGTCTGATATTGAAATTCATGCGCAGGAAATGATCAAAACGAAGCACCGTCTCAACACTATATTGGCTGAACATACTGGCCAGCCGATGGAAGTGATCGAGCGCGATACTGACCGTGATAATTTCATGGCGGCGCAAGAAGCGGTGGACTATGGCTTAGTTGACGCCGTATTGAGTCAACGAGACTAAACCCAATTCGCCGCAGAGCGTTGAAATGAGACAAACTTCGCTCATTAGCCAAGGCTTGATGGTTGTTGGGTCGGAAAAAGTGGCCGATTTGTTGTAAACTCAACATAAGGCAACGACGGGCAAGTGCCCCAAAGAGGTTAGCGAATGACAGACAAGCGAAAAGACGGTGGAAGCGGAAAGCTGCTTTACTGCTCATTCTGTGGTAAGAGCCAACACGAAGTTCGCAAGTTAATTGCTGGGCCATCGGTCTACATTTGTGACGAATGTGTTGACCTATGTAATGACATTATCCGTGAAGAGATCAAAGAAGTGATGCCGAAGCGTGAAGGCGATTCTTTGCCTGCGCCAAGCGAAATTCGCGAGCATCTGGACGATTATGTCATTGGCCAAGAGCAAGCCAAAAAAGTGCTTTCGGTTGCGGTATACAACCACTACAAACGCTTGCGAAACGGCGATAAAAGCGCCGAGGGCGTGGAGCTAGGTAAGAGTAATATCCTGCTGATTGGCCCCACAGGGAGTGGTAAAACACTGCTGGCTGAAACCCTCGCCCGCTTCTTGGATGTGCCATTTACGATGGCTGATGCAACGACATTAACCGAAGCCGGTTATGTGGGTGAAGACGTCGAAAATATCATCCAAAAGCTGCTGCAAAAGTGTGACTACGACGTCGCTAAAGCAGAGCGCGGCATCGTGTATATCGATGAAATCGACAAGGTGTCACGTAAATCGGATAATCCATCGATTACCCGTGATGTTTCTGGCGAAGGCGTACAGCAAGCCCTGCTTAAACTGGTCGAGGGAACGGTTGCATCGATCCCGCCACAAGGTGGGCGTAAACATCCACAACAAGAGTTTCTCCAGGTTGATACCTCGAAAATTCTATTTATTTGTGGTGGTGCGTTTGCAGGACTAGACAAAGTGGTGGAGCAGCGTGTTGATACCGGCTCTGGCATTGGTTTTGGCGCGCAAGTAAAAGGCGCGACTGATCGGTCAGTCGACGAGTTCTTCGGCAAAGTAGAACCAGAAGATATGGTTAAATATGGCCTGATCCCTGAGTTCATCGGCCGTTTGCCAGTGACCGCTGTGCTTAGAGAGCTTGATGAAGACGCACTCGTACAGATTTTGCGTGAGCCAAAAAATGCCATCACCAAACAATACAGTGCGCTGCTTGAGCTAGATGGTGTCGAGCTTGAGTTCCGTGATGACGCCCTACGTGCGATCGCCAAAAAAGCGATGACCCGCAAAACAGGTGCACGAGGTTTGCGTTCGATTGTGGAATCTGTGCTGCTAGATACTATGTATGATCTGCCATCCATGAAAGGGGTGACCAAGGTCGTCATTGATGACTCAGTGATCCGAGGCGAATCCGCACCTCTATTGATGTATGAGCACACTGAGAATCAAGCCGCAGGCGGTGAATAACGCTTTCACTTGTTTTATCAGCGATAAATAAAAAAGGGAGTTATCACTCCCTTTTTTATTTTCTGACGGTTGAGCCGTTGAAACCTGTCCAACAGACCCCATATACTCTTAATCAGATTGAACGGAAGAGAGAAGCATATGAACTTGGAGCGTTCCGAGCGCATTGACATTCCGGTGCTGCCACTTCGGGATGTGGTGGTTTATCCTCACATGGTGATCCCGCTCTTTGTGGGAAGGGAAAAGTCGATACGCTGCCTTGAAGCGGCGATGGACAACGATAAGCAGATTCTATTGGTGGCGCAAAAAGATGCGGCAACCGATGACCCAAGTATCTCAGATTTATATACCGTTGGTACGGTAGCAACCATCCTACAGCTTCTTAAACTTCCAGACGGAACGGTAAAAGTTCTGGTCGAAGGGATGCAGCGTGCAAGTATTGACCAGTTTAGTGAAGACGATTTCTTCACCGCGCAAGCTGATTATCTAACCACGCCAAGTTTGGATGAGCGCGAGCAAGAAGTTCTGGTACGGACGGCGATCAGCCAGTTTGAAGGCTTTATTAAGCTCAATAAAAAGATTCCGCCGGAAGTGCTGACGTCGCTAAATGGGATTGAAGAGGCGGCCCGTCTCGCTGATACCATTGCGGCCCATATGCCGCTTAAGCTTGAAGATAAGCAACAAGTTCTTGAGCTTGTTGATATTTCCGAGCGTCTAGAATATCTGATGACGATGATGGAATCTGAGATTGACTTGCTGCAAGTCGAAAAGCGGATCCGTGGTCGCGTCAAAAAACAGATGGAAAAAAGCCAGCGCGAGTATTATCTCAACGAGCAAATGAAGGCCATCCAGAAAGAACTGGGTGAGCTAGACGATGCGCCGGATGAGTTTGAAACGCTGAAGCAGAAAATCGAAGAATCAAAAATGCCGCAGGAAGCACGGGAAAAAACCGAGCAAGAACTGCAAAAGCTTAAAATGATGTCGCCGATGTCTGCCGAAGCCACAGTGGTGCGCAGTTATATTGACTGGATGATCAGCGTACCTTGGGCGAAACGCTCGAAAGTGAAGAAAGATTTAGCGCGCGCTGAAGAAGTATTGAATGCCGATCATTACGGCCTTGAGCGTGTCAAAGACCGGATTTTGGAGTATCTTGCGGTTCAAAATCGGATGAAAAAACTAAAAGGTCCGATTCTTTGTTTAGTCGGTCCTCCGGGGGTCGGTAAAACGTCTTTGGGGCAATCTATCGCTCGGGCGACGGGACGTAAATATACCCGTATGGCACTGGGCGGGGTTCGCGATGAAGCGGAAATCCGAGGTCACCGTCGTACCTACATCGGTTCGTTGCCCGGTAAATTGATCCAGAAAATGTCAAAAGTTGGCGTGCGTAACCCACTATTTTTGTTGGATGAGATCGATAAGGTCTCCTCTGACATGCGTGGCGACCCTTCCTCTGCGTTGTTAGAAGTGTTGGATCCCGAACAAAATAACGCCTTCAACGATCATTACTTAGAAGTGGACTATGACCTTTCTGATGTAATGTTTGTAGCAACATCGAACTCGATGAATATCCCTGGCCCATTGTTGGATCGGATGGAAGTGATTCGTCTATCGGGTTACACCGAAGATGAAAAATTGAATATTGCCAAGCGTCATTTAGTGGATAAACAAGTTTCACGGAATGGTTTGAAGCCGCACGAGATCACTATCGAAGACTCGGCGATTATCGGCATTATTCGTTACTACACTCGTGAAGCGGGCGTGCGTAATCTAGAGCGTGAAATTTCTAAGCTGTGCCGTAAAACGGTTAAAGAAATTTTGCTCGATAAAGACCTAACGCAAGTCACGGTAACCAATGACAATCTATCCGACTATTTGGGTGTGCGTCGCTTCGATTATGGTAAAGCCGATGAGCAAAATCGTATCGGTCAAGTTACCGGTCTCGCTTGGACCGAAGTGGGCGGTGATCTGTTAACGATTGAAACCGAGTCCATGCCTGGTAAAGGTAAACTGACACATACCGGCTCATTGGGTGATGTGATGCAAGAATCGGTGCAAGCGGCCATGACAGTGGTGCGTAGCCGAGCCGATAAGTTGGGGATTAATAGCGACTTCTATGAAAAGCGTGACATCCATGTGCACGTTCCAGAAGGTGCGACACCGAAAGACGGCCCCAGCGCGGGCATCGCGATGTGTACAGCTTTGGTCTCAAGCCTCACGGGTAACTCAGTGCGCTCCGACGTAGCGATGACTGGCGAAATCACGCTGCGCGGCGAAGTGCTTCCGATTGGTGGATTGAAAGAGAAGCTGCTAGCGGCACGGCGCGGTGGGATCAAAACGGTGGTGATTCCAAAAGAAAATGAGCGTGACTTGGAAGACATTCCAGCCAATGTGAAAGAAGAATTATCGATTCATCCAGTACGATGGATTGATGACGTGTTAACCATTGCATTAGTGAATAATCCGCTTGGGATTGAGCTGGTTGACGCTGAAAAGAGTGACATGCAGCAAAATTAAGCAACGTAAAACGCTGACAGACCGCAAAAGGCTTGTCAGCGTTTTTTTTGCTCGCTAACGTTGCTCTGGCGTACTGTCTGCATGGGGCAGGCAGTTGCTTACAACGTCTTGCGTCGACAAAGCGTCTGTTATTGAAACCGCAATGCGCATAGGATTTGCGGAGAAGTTATTTAAGGGGATGAAAAAGTGAATAAGTCGGAACTGATTGATCATATTGCAGAGAGTGCTGATATTTCTAAAGCCTCGGCGGGGCGAGCACTGGATGCGTTCGTAGACTCTGTCTCTGACACACTCAAGTCAGGTGATCAAGTCGCACTCGTCGGTTTTGGTACCTTCTCAGTGCGCGAACGTGCCGCACGTAAGGGACGTAACCCGCAAACCGGTGCTGAAATTGATATCGCCGCTGCAAAAGTACCGGGCTTTAAAGCCGGTAAAGCGTTAAAAGACGCGGTAAACGAGTAATTATCACGTGAGGTCGTGCCGAATTATTCGCGTTTGACAGGGTGTTGGAGCTGCAAAGCCACTAACAACCGCGTATAATTCGGTGCACAAGAGCGTAAAGGCGCATCAAAAGATGCGCCTTTTTAGTTGAAAAACAACCAGTCCAAACCAGTTGGAGTACCGGCCCGTTATGATGGAACGTATACGCGAAGGCACCAATAGTCTTCCGGTTAAGATCATTTTAAGCCTTATTATCTTTTCCTTTGCTTTTGCCGGTGTCGGTAGTTATCTGGCCGGTGGATCTACACCGCCTGCTGCAACCGTCGGTGATAAAGAAATTAGCCGAGCGGAACTGGATCGCGCGTATCAAAATGAGCGTGCACGTATGCAGCAACAAGCGGGCGAGCAATTCAATCAGCTTCTCGGTAACCCCGAATACGTAAAACGTTTTCGCCAAAATATTCTTGATCGTATGGTGAATGACTTGCTTTTAGAGCACGAAGCCAGTGAATTAGGATTACGCGTCAGTGACGCACAAGTGAAAGCGGCGATCCGTGCCATGCCTCAATTCCGTCAGGCGGGTCAGTTTAATAACGAGCGTTATCAAGCGGCATTGCGTCAAACCGGTATGAGTGCAGATGAATTTGCTAACTATATGCGCACGGATTTAATGCGCCAGCAGTTGGTCAATGGCTTACAAACAACTGCATTCGTATTACCTAGCGAACTGGAAAACTTATACCGTCTCGAAGCACAGAGCCGTGAAGTGCGCACTTTAACCTTGCCAGTTGAGGACTTTGCCAACCAGGTGTCGTTAACGGATGAGGAGCTGGAAGCCTATTACCAAGCGAATCGTGATGATTATATTCAGCCACGTATGGTGAAAGTTGCGTATGTGGAATTAACCGGTGAAGGGCTAGCCAGTGACATTCAAGTCACGGATGAAGACATCGCCACTTACTACCAAGACAACCAGTCTCAGTATGGCTCACAAGAGCGCCGTAAGGTTAGCCACATCTTAATTGAAGGAACAGGAGACGACGCCAAAGCTCGTGCTCAACAAGCGTTAGATCGCCTCAATCAAGGTGAAGCGTTTGCGACCTTGGTCAAGGAAGCCTCTGATGACACCTTTAGTGCCGAGCAAAACGGATCATTGGATTGGATTGAACCCGGTGCGATGGATCCTGCGTTTGAAAAAGCCGCTTACGCACTGGCGCAAAAAGGCGATATTAGTGGCTTAGTTAAATCTGATTTCGGCTATCATATCATTCGCTTAGATGATATTGACCCAGCCGATGTTACGCCATTGTCTGACGTAAAAGACGACATTCGTCTTGCTCTGCAACAAGAGCAAGCGGCGGATCGTTTCTATGCGCAGTCAACGCAACTGGCTGAAGTGGCGTTTGAAGAGGCGAATGGCCTTGAGCCAGCCGCAGAGGCGGTGAATACGAAGGTGCAGTTTACGGATTACTTTGCGCTCGATAATGCCCAAGGCTTAATGGCGCGCCCTCAAATCCAGCAAGCGCTTGATAGCTATGATGTGCGTGAAAATGGCCTTAACTCTGAGCTGATTGAGCTGTCAGGTGAGCACGCGATTGTGGTGCGTCTCGACGACGTGAAGCCTGAAAAGCAATTGAGTTTTGCCGAAGTAAAAAACCAGGTGCAGGCGACGCTCGCGGCAGAAAAAGGCCGTCAGCAGGCGCAAGAAAAAGCGGACCAATTGGTCGCGCAACTTGAGCAGACCGGTACGCTAGATCAGGGTGATTATGTGTTCAGTGATGCGCAAGTGATCAATCGTGTTTCTCAGCAGCAAGCGGTGTCGGAGCTCGCTTTCTCGTTGCCTCAGCCTAACGAAACAGGCGCAAGTTATGGGGTGACGCAGAACCGTCAGGGCGATATTGTGGTGGTTGCGCTGGATAACGTGATTAACCCTGCGATGCCAGACATTAGCCCACAAAGCCAAATGGCCGATCGCGTTGCACGTGCGATGAGCAATATGTCTTTGTCTGCCACACTCGAAGCGCTGCGTGAGCAAGTGGATGTGACTTATGCAGAGGTTGACGCACAACAATAAGCGAGTGCAGTGAGCGTTTAAACGCGAGAAAGCGCTCAGCGTGAGCGCTTAACAGGATCGCAGAGAGTTAGACGTCTCTCGCATTCGTTTGTGTGAAAATAGAAAAACGACGCTAGGATTTTGTCCTGCGTCGTTTTTCTGTTTGCGGGGACATGAAAAGGCGCAAACAGTGATTTACCGTGTCGGCGATATTGATGACATGGAGATCAAAAATGAAACACCTACTATCCAGTATTCTATTTGTGTTGGCACTAGTGACTGCGCCCACTGTGCTAAGCGCCAGTCAAGATGCGTCTCAGTCCTCTGAACAGGTTGAGACGCGCTCGGTGGATATTAACACTGCCAGTGTACAAATCCTCTCAGAGCAGCTCCGCGGTATTGGCCCTGCCAAAGCGAAAGCCATCGTCGACTATCGCCAGAAACACGGAAAGTTCGCCTCACCAGACGATTTAGTCGAAGTAAAAGGCATTGGCGCATCGACACTGGAGAAAAACCGCGACCGAATTAACGTGTCGTCATAGTGATGGAGAGTTCAGCGCAAAGGCGTCACCGTCTTTGCGCGAATAATCCTTGTGTCTGCCGGCCGGAATGCACACAATGAAATCTGGTTGTAGGAAAGTAGCAGGACGCAATGACTCACAAACAAAGTCACTTTTTTGCTCATCTTGCCCGGATGAAGCTGATTTACCGTTGGCCTTTGATGCGCAATGTTTCCGTCGAAAATATCTCTGAACACAGTTTACAAGTCGCGTTTGTCGCCCACGCCTTAGCGCTTATTCACAATAAACGTTTTGAAGGGCAGTACCAGCCAGAACGTATTGCGGTACTGGCGATGTTTCATGACTGTAGCGAAGTCATCACAGGCGATTTACCCACCCCGGTCAAATACTTTAATCCGTCGATTGCCGCTGAATATAAAAAAATCGAGAAAATGGCGGAGAAAAAGTTGATCGCCATGCTGCCGCCAGAGCTGCAGGATGAATACAGCGGGTTAATTGATTCAGACCATATTGATCCAGATGATTATTTGTTGGTGAAACAAGCGGATATTTTATGTGCTTACTTAAAGTGTTTGGAAGAAATCGCCGCCGGTAACCATGAATTTGAGCAAGCCAAGAAGCGACTTGAAGCATCACTAGAAAAGCGTCGTTCTCCAGCCACCGATTATTTTATGGCCACCTTCGTGGATAGCTTCACCTTATCGCTGGATGAGATCAGTGACGATGGATTTTGAACTACCAGATACCTGGCAAACACGCCAGATGAGCAATGAGAACAAGAAGCGCCGTCATGATAAGCGTACCGTTTATCAGCGTGACCGTGCGCGTATTTTACATTCAGCCGCATTTCGCCGCTTACAAGCCAAAACACAGGTGTTGGGGGCTGAGCATAGCGACTTTTATCGCACCCGTTTAACCCACTCGCTCGAGGTGTCACAAATTGGCACCGGCATTGTTGCGCAGCTTAAAGAAAGACAGCCTGAGTTTCGGCCACTTTTACCGTCCACTGGGCTGATGGAAAGCTTATGTCTTGCCCATGACATTGGCCACCCGCCATACGGGCACGGTGGTGAAGTGGCATTAAATTATATGATGCGAAACGACGGTGGCTTCGAAGGCAATGCCCAGACATTTCGGATCGTGACGCTGCTTGAACCTTATACCCAACATCATGGCATGAACTTGGCGCGTCGCACTTTGCTGGGCGTAATGAAATACCCCGCGTTTATCAGCGCCGCACACAATGGTTCACAGCCAACGCCTGTCAGCGATTTTCGTCATCTCAAAGCGCGTGATTGGCAACCTGCTAAAGGTATTTATGATCATGACAGTGTACGCCGAAACTGGGTGCTTGAGCCGTTCAGTGCCGCCGATCGGGCGTTATTTTTGACGTTCAGAGATAACACGCCTGCTGACCAGCATCGCAAGACGCGTTATAAGTCGTTGGATTGCTCCATTATGGAGTTAGCGGATGACATCGCTTATGGTGTCCATGATCTGGAAGATGCAATTGTAATGGGATTGGTCACCCGTGAGCAGTGGCAAGAGGCCGTGGCAAGTTATATCGCTGAATGCGGCGATCCTTGGTTAGAAGCCAATATTGGTGAACTGAGCGAACAAATGTTCGGTCCTCCGTATGAGCGCAAAGATGCGATCGGGGCCTTGGTCAACACCTTATTAACCTCCGTCGAGGTGGCCCCGACGGTTCAAGATGGTACCTACCGCTTTACGTCTCCTTTGTTAGCCTGGAACGCCTATCTAACCGAGGTGATGGCTGGCGTACTGGAGGTACTGAAGCGATTTGTCAGTGAATTTGTAGTGAAGCAGCCTGAGCTTCAGGTGGTTGAGTATAAAGGTCAGCAATTGGTGATGGAGTTGTTTGACGCCTTTGCCTCTGATCCCGAGCGCCTGTTGCCTAAAGACTATCGACAAGATTGGTTAACAGCACAAACCGCAGGGGAGTCGGGCATGCGCGTGATTGCCGATTACTTATCGTCGATGACAGACAGTTTTGCTCAGAAGCTACACAGCACCATGTTTACCGCCGCGAGCAACGGTCCTTTGTACGCTATTCGCTAGGACGGGGATGATTGGATGATGCCGGCATAAAGGCAAGCTGGCGTTCGATCATCGCCTCAAAGCTTGTGAGTAAGGGCTGATAATGTTCACGATCACCACTTAACTCACTCAGTGCAGCAAATCCGGCCTCTAGGGTCGAAAGGGCCCCTGGCTTACTACTTTTGCGGATGGTGTATTGGCTCGGTGGCATGGTGGTAATCTTGACTGTGGGTAAATCATGGAGATTCTTTGATAACTGATACAGTTTGTAAGCTTTTTTCCATGTTCCGTCGAGTAATATGATCCCCCATGGTATCTCGCGGTCGCTTTCTTTGGCTGATGCTAATGGCTTGGTCAGCGATGATAGAGCGATAGCATGCTCGCCCGGATATAACACTGCATAGCGGCGCTGGGACCGTGCGAGCTTTTCATTCAGCGCGCGGTGCTCGCTAAAATCTTCTCCTATCCAGCGCTCACAATGCTCTAATGCTAACGCGAGTAAACAAGCACTGTTTTTCGGGTGCGCGACTTCATCGGGATGCTGCAAGATAATCACCGGGATTGTATTGGTGATTGGTGTAATGGCATCGCATACGCAAATGGCTTTCGCTTTATGGCAAGATGAGCAGTATCGAGACATGATGGTCACTGTTTAATAACGGAATCAAGCAGCGTTTTACCGCTGCTTGATAATAAACGCAAGGTCGATTAAGCCGTTAGGTGGCTTGGCTATAACCGCAGAGAAAACGCTCAAAACGACTGATTGCCATTTCCAAATCATCCACCCGCGGGAGCGTGACTAACCGGAAATGGTCCGGCTGTTGCCAGTTAAAGCCGGTGCCGTGCACCATGAGGACTTTTTCTTGCAACAAAAAGTCGAGCATCAGCTTTTCGTCGTTATGGATGCTGTAGCGCTTGGTGTCGATTTTAGGAAACAAATACAATGCTCCCTTGGGTTTTTTACAACTGACACCAGGGATCTGATTGATCAGCTCATAGGCTTTGTCGCGCTGCTCCAGTAATCGACCGCCCGGCAGGATCAATTCGTTAATGCTTTGATAGCCGCCGAGCGCAGTTTGAATCGCATGCTGCATCGGTACGTTGGCACACAGGCGCATCGACGCCAGCATTTCAAGCCCATCGATATAACCGCGCGCATGCTGTTTGGGCCCGGTCACGAGCATCCAACCGGCACGAAAACCACAGACTCGATAGGCTTTAGACAAACCGTTAAAGGTCAAACAAAGCACATCGGGAGCCAGGGTAGCGATAGAATAATGCTGCGCCCCGTCATAGAGAATTTTATCGTAAATCTCGTCGGCAAAAATGATCAAATTATGCTGGCGGGCCAGCTCGACAACCTGCAACAAAAAGTCACGGCTATAGACGGCGCCGGTCGGGTTATTGGGGTTAATCAGCACCAGTCCGCGAGTCTTTGGCGTAATTTTGCGCTTGATATCGTCTAAATCTGGATACCAATCAGACTCCTCATCACACAGATAGTGGACCGGATTACCGCCTGATAACGATGCTGCGGCTGTCCAAAGTGGATAATCCGGCGAGGGCACGAGTAGCTCATCACCATTATTCAGTAACGCTTGCATGGCCATGACGATCAGTTCGGAGGCGCCATTGCCCAGGTAGACATCTTCGACATCCAGATCCATCAAGCCGCGCTTTTGGTAGTGCTGTACAACGGCTTTTCGGGCTGAATAAAGGCCTTTCGAATCACAATATCCTTGCGAGGTCGGCAAATTCCGGATCACATCGACCAGGATTTCGTCTGGGGCATCAAAACCAAACGGCGCAGGATTGCCGATATTGAGCTTTAAAATCCGGTGGCCTTCCTCTTCTAGCCGTTTGGCTTCTTTCATCACTGGGCCGCGAATGTCATAACAGACATTATCCAGCTTGGCGGACATACCGATTGGTTGCATTACCCTTCCTGTCAATCAAAGGTGAAAATGGTTATTAGGCTTTTTAAGTAACTTACACTATTTCTCACCCTCTTCGAAAGATGGTTGATCGATTTGATAAGCATTGGTTGAATCGAGTGCTGTTTCGCTTGTGTCGGCAAAAAATCAGCCAATTTTAACCGAAGACTGATCTAGCGCATATTTGTCTTATGCCCTGACAGGTTAGACTGACAAGCAAGAATAACGTGCTACATAAATAGCAGCAGGTACAGACTTGCGAATAGGACTGCCGCCTAGGCGGTTGGAGGATGTCGTGACTACCTTGATTCAAGCGGCCAATCACTTGCAAAGCCAGTTGGCGATCAGTCAAGCGCCAACACAGTTGCAAACCGATTTTACTTGGCCAGGAGATTTATCACCGATTGCGTGGCTAGACGCCCAGCCTGTCTACCCGAAAAGCTATTGGCAGTCGCGTGATGGCCGGGAAGAGGTGCTAGTACTGGGCGCTTGTCGTCAGTTTACGCAAATTCAGCAGGCGCAGGCTAGCTTATTACCCGAGCAGCGAATCTGGGGATGCGTTGCGTTTGATGATACACCAGGCAGTGGTGATTTCTTTCTTCCCGTGGTGGAGCTTATTCGTCGCGATAAGCAGTGGCAGCTTTGTGTCAATCTTATCGCTGAAACCGACAGCCAAGCTATTCTCAGCCAAATTATCTGGCAAGGCCGACCCCTCGCGCCGATGGCTGGACGGATCCGTCAAGAAGTACATACCCCAAACCATCATCAATGGTGTCACTCGGTGACGCGTGCATTGTCAAACATGGCCCACACTGAGCTGAAAAAAGTGGTGCTTGCGCGGCAAACCCGTTTAACCTTGGACGGGGCGGTGAGCGGTGGACAGCTTCTTAGCCACAGCCAACAACATAACAGCGAGAGTTTCCATTTTCTGTTCGCAACGGGACCTGAAGATGCTTTTGTCGGATCGACCCCAGAGCGACTCTATCGGCGTCGAGATTGTCGCGTGACCACAGAAGCGGTCGCGGGCACCGTACGTCGCGGCGCGAGCTTTAGTGAAGATCATCATCTCGGTGAGTGGTTGCTAAACGACAGTAAAAACGTTCATGAGAATCAGTTGGTCGTTGATGATATTTTTGCCGGCTTACGGCGTCATTCGTTAACGATTACCGTTGATCCTGAACCCCATTTGATTGTGCTCCGTCATCTTCAGCATTTGCGTCGTCGTATTAGTGCCATCGTTGGTCCTGGTGTCGATGACAGTGTGATCTTGGGCGCGCTTCAACCGACTGCTGCGGTGGCGGGACTTCCTCGTGATACGGCCCGCGCGTTTCTCGCCGAACAAGGGATCACACGCGGTCGTTACAGTGGAGCCGTGGGCTATATTTCACAACGTGAAAGCCAATTTTGTGTGGCGATCCGAAGCGCGCAATTGACCGATAATACGGTGGATTTATTTGCGGGGGCAGGAATTGTTCCCGGCTCTGATCCTGAGGCTGAGTGGCAAGAGTTAGATAACAAACTGACGACCATGCGTCAGTGTCTCCCTTATCGTCATGCCCACGAGCACGACGACGCCATTGTTGGAGTGTGTTAATGTCGCTGACACTCACGCATATATGGGCCGAAACCCTTATCGACGAGTTATCGCGCTTGGGCGTCAAACATATTTGTATTGCCCCAGGATCGCGATCGACGCCGCTCACACTGGCCGCCGTGAAACAAAGTCAGCATCCCCAGCGTCCGGTGACCTTACATTGTCACTTTGATGAACGTGGTCTTGGTTATCTTGCCTTAGGCCTAGCCAAAGCCGGACAGGCACCGGTGGCGGTGATTGTCACTTCTGGAACCGCGGTGGCGAATTGTTTGCCTGCGGTAGTCGAGAGCGGGTTAACCGGTGAGCCATTAATTATTCTGTCTGCAGATCGTCCGTTTGAATTGGTCGATTGCGGGGCGAACCAAGCGATTGTGCAGCGCGATCTGTTTTCGTCCCATGTTACTGCCCAACTGGATTTACCTACGCCAGACGCGGGGATGCCACTGAGTGCTTTATTGACCAAGGTGGATCAGGTGCTTGCCCATCAAGCGGCACGTGGTGGCAGTGTGCATATTAATTGCCCGTTTCGAGAGCCATTCTATGGCGAACGAGATGCAGCGCTTGAGGCTGAGATCCGTGCGCCGATTGCTAACTGGTATCAAAGCCAACAAAGCTATACGCGCCATCATGGACGGTTTTCTACGCCGATAGAGCGAGATAGCCTCCCGCCCAGTTTGCCATCCGAGCGCCGCGTAAAAACGGTGATTGTGGCGGGTGCGCTGCCGCACGGATTATCAGCATCGGTTAACCGCTTAGCCACAGCGCTGAATGCGGTGGTATTAGCCGACCCGCAATCGGGCATCACGAGCACGGCACCTGGCTACGATCTTTGGTTAAACCATCCCAGCTTGCAGGCGCAGTTGTCTCAGGCGCAATGGGTGATCCAGCTCGGCGGGCGTTTAGTGTCAAAACGCTTGGGACAATGGTTGGCGCAAACCTCGGCGCAATATTGGTTGGTGACGGATAACGCGCAGCCACTTGACCCTCATCATCGGGCGGTTGAACAGTGTGTTGTCGACAAGCGCCACTGGTCGTTATGGCTTGATGCACTGACTGACCAGGTGAGTGCGGCGTGCTCAACGTCTGAAGAGCTCACTGCGTCGGCGGACTCGCCCCTTGTTTGGCAACAAACATTGACGAATGAGGCGCTAGCACAGATGGAGAAAGCGACTGACAGGCTCTCTCCCTCATTGCTGTCAGAGCACCGCTTATTTCAACAATTACCCACGATGCTTCCCGAGCACATCGATATTTTTATCGGCAACAGCCTAGCGATTCGTTTGGCGGATATTTGGTCGCAACTTGGCGCCTATCCGGTGTTTGCCAATCGCGGTGCGTCAGGCATTGACGGGCTATTTGCCTGCGCTGCAGGCGTTCAGCGATGCCGACGTCAGCCGATGCTGGTGGTGCTTGGCGACACGAGCGCGCTTTACGATCTTAATAGTCTTGCGCTATGGCGCGAGACGGCTGCCCCGGCAGCCATGCTTATCCTCAATAACAATGGCGGCGGCATTTTTGATTCCTTGCCAGTCGATCCGCAGCTTTGTGACGCCTATTATCGCATGCCGCACGGTCTGCGCTTTGAGCAGGTTGCCGCGCAGTTTTCCTTGAACTATCAACAACCAACCTGCGAATCTGATCTCGCTGCTGCGCTCGTCCAAGCGTTTAATACACCAGGGACTGATGTGATTGAAGTGGTGACGCCCGCGGGTGAAGCGGGGAAAATCTTAACAGAGCAACTTGCCAATATGGCAGCGCAGGAGGGGTGATGTTGGGGTATCAGCAGGGGGGCAAGGTGGACGGTCCCAAGGTGGTTTTTTTGCACGGTTTGCTGGGGAGTCAACAAGATTGGCAAGGTGTTACCTCGCGCTTAAAAGCCTGTCACTGGCTCTGTCTTGATTTACCCGGCCATGGTGACAGTGTTGATTGTCCAAGCGTTGATTTTACCACTACTGTCGACGCGGTGCGCCAGACCTGTGACCAGGTGTGGGGGAATCAGCCAGTGTATTTAGTGGGGTATTCGCTTGGTGCACGCATCGCGATGCATTTAGCCACCGCGTATCCAGCTCGTTGGCAGGGTGTATTCCTCGAAGCGGGACACCCTGGTTTACTGCATCGCCATGAACGTCATCAACGGTTGGCCCACGATCAAGCCTGGGCTCAGCGCTTTACGCATGAGCCGCTCTCGATGGTATTAAACGATTGGTATCAGCAATCGGTGTTTCAATCCCTTGATGCGACGCAGCGCGCCAAACTGATGACAGTGCGTGGTGACAACCATGGGCCCGCGATTGCCGCTATGCTCGATGCCACATCGCTCGGTCGGCAAGCTGATCTGCGTCCCGCATTAGGTGATGCGTTGCGACAAGGGTTGTCGATTGACTACCTTTGTGGGGAGCAAGATCCTAAGTTTATCTCGTTGGCCCACTCGCTACAGCGCACAACCGGGATCCCCTTCACTTTGATAAAAGGGGCGGGACATAATTGTCATTGGGCCAATCCGTCGTCGTTTGTGCAGGTGCTATCAGATAACGATCGGTTATCAGCGTGACGATTTTTATCTTCCAATTTTCGGGGCCTTGTACCCCATCAACCAATTAAGGGGAAAGCCATGGCTGTAACGCCGGGAATGACCGAACAAGAACTGTATGCACCCATTGACTGGATGCCGACTGAGCTAATGTTTAGCGATATTTTGTATCACAAATCTGCCGATGGTATTGCGCGTATCACCATTAACCGCCCTCAGGTTCGTAATGCGTTTCGTCCGCAAACCGTTAAAGAAATGATGCAAGCGCTCGCCGATGCGCGCTATGACAGCCGAGTAGGCGTGATCATTCTGACCGGTTTAGGCGAAAAAGCATTTTGCTCTGGGGGCGATCAATCGGTACGTGGTGATTATGGCGGCTATCAAGACGACGAAGGCACTCATCACCTGAATGTGCTCGACTTTCAGCGTCAGATCCGTACCTGTCCCAAACCTGTGATTGCCGCGGTTGCCGGTTATGCTGTCGGTGGTGGTCATGTTCTGCATATGATGTGTGATCTAACCATTGCGGCCGATAACGCCCAATTTGGTCAAACAGGCCCCAAAGTAGGCAGTTTCGACGGCGGCTGGGGTGCCTCTTATATGGCGCGGATTGTGGGGCAGAAAAAAGCGCGTGAAATCTGGTTCCTTTGCCGTTTTTACAATGCGCAAGAAGCGTTGGACATGGGACTGGTCAACACAGTGGTGCCCTTGGACGAGCTCGAGCGAGAGACCGTACGCTGGTGTCGCGAGGTGCTGCAGCATAGCCCAATGGCATTGCGGTGTTTAAAAGCGGCACTCAATGCCGATTGCGATGGTCAAGCCGGGCTTCAAGAATTAGCCGGCAACGCCACCATGATGTTTTACATGACCGACGAAGGGCAAGAAGGGCGAAATGCCTTTAACGAGAAACGTCGGCCAGAGTTTGATCGTTTCCCACGCAATCCATAGAGGTCTTTATGAGACAGGCTCGGATATATCAATACACCTTGCCGGTCACTGCCGGTCTATTTTTACGTGACCAGCGTTTAACCCAGCGTGAAGGCTTGGTGGTGGAATTAAGCGAAGGCGCACAACGCGGGTGGGGCGAAATTGCCCCTTTGCCTGGGTTTAGTCAGGAAACCTTCGCCGAAGCACGGCACGCTCTGATTGCCGCGACTGCTGTTTGGTGTGATCACCGTAATATCGCCATGCCCCAATTGCCACCTTCGGTTGCATGGGGGTTAAGCATTGCCCAAGCGGAATTGGATCAACGCTTGCCGACCCCGTCCTCGTTTCAGACGGTGCCCGTGTGTACCGGGGATCCGGACGCGCTATTCGCCGCACTGGGACATGTGTCGGATGGCCCGCATTCGGGTGGCCCGCACTCGGATGATCCATCCGATGAAGCCAAAGTTAAAGTGGGTGAGTATGAAGTGGCGCGTGATCGCTTAATGGTGACCACGTTGCTCGATGCCATTCCTCACCTTAGGTTGCGTCTTGATGCCAATCGTCGTTGGCGGCCTGAACAACTTGCGGCCTTTTGGTGTGGTCTGAGTCAGGCGCATCAAGCGCGAATAAGCTGGATTGAAGAGCCCTGTTGTGATCCTTATCAGTCTCTTGCTCAAGCAGAGGCATTAGGGGTGCCATTAGCATGGGATGAAACCTTGCGAGATAGCGACGACACAGGGTTAAAAGAAAGTGATCATGTAAGGACTTGGGTGATCAAACCAACAATGATGGGTGATTTCGCGCAGGTGAATCAATCCGTTACACGCGCACACGCACTCGGTAAAATAGCCGTTATTAGCTCATCACTTGAAACCAGCTTGGGACTGACGCAATTATCGCGCGTTGCCAGCTCGCTCACCCCGAATGTTATGCCTGGGCTCGATACCTTGGGCGTGTTTGAACAACAGCTGGATCGAACCTGGCCTGGCGCCAATCAGCCTTTGATTCCTCTCGATGACCAGCCGTTAATTTGGGTCAATACCTTGTGACGTCGCCATGCTTTGCTTTTAACACCTGGCCGTGGCGTTACTGGGCGGCTGACGCGCCTGATGCCATCGCGATAGATAGCGAGACCCCCCTCACATGGCAGGCGTTGCGTGCTTTAGTCGATGCCCAGCATCGGACGTTCAATGATGCGCCAGTGGTGGTATTAAATAGCCACGATGCCCTGCAGTCTTTGGTGGTCACCTTGTTGGCTGCTTGGCAAGCCGGTAAACAAACCTTGGTGTTAAATCAGGCATTAAGTGCGGATGTACAAACGGCAGTGCTCGATAATCTAGGTCCTTTTCGATGGGCCCACACTCACCAATCGGTGCCTGACGCGCAATCGGCACGCAATATGGCGCCTTGGCATATCGACATGCCGTTAACCCTTACCTTGACGTCAGGATCGACTGGCGCGCCCAAAGCGGTGGTACACGGCGCGCGTCAGCATCTTGCCAGTGCTGCCGGTCTGATCAAGCGGCTACCGTTTACAGGCGTCCGTGCCTCTCAAGCGCCGGATCGTTGGTTGCTTTCTTTACCGCTTTATCACGTCTCTGGTCTTGCCATTGTGTGGCGTTGGTTGTTAGCCGGGGGGGAGCTTGGCATTTATCCGTGTCGAGGCGAGCAATTAGTCAATGCGTTAAAACGGGTGACCCATGCATCACTGGTCCCAACCCAGCTCTATCGTGTCTTGCCCGCATTGAAGGACGAGGCCGAACCACGGCGTTTGGCCCATGTATTATTAGGCGGTGCGGCGATCCCTACCGCTTTAACCCAAGACGCCGAAGCGATGGGCATTGCCTGCTGGTGCGGCTATGGTATGACGGAAACGGCATCAACCGTGACGTTAAAGCGTGCCGATGGTCAAGATGATGTCGGCGCGCCGCTGCCTTATCGTGATGTGCAGATACGTGACGATGGTGAGATTATCCATCGTGGTGAGACGTTAGCTTTGGGATATTGGCAAGCGGGCCAGCTACACCCCTTAGATGCCGAGCAAGGCCTTGCGTCGCGGGATCTCGGTCGTTGGCAGACCCAGCAGGCGGTGTCGGTACTACGCGTTGTCGGACGTCTAGATAATCAATTTATTTGCGGCGGCGAGAATGTTCAACCTGAAGCGATCGAAGCGCATTTACAGCGTTTGAAAGGCGTGACGCAAGCGATGGTTGTCCCGATTGTCGATCGCGAATTCGGTCATCGCCCACTAGCCATTGTGCAGAGCGCGAGCCCTTTTTCGCCCCGAGTGTTGGCCGAGCATTGTGCCTCACTGGCGCCGTATCAGCGCCCGGCACATTACCTTTGTTGGCCTGAGACGCAACAAGACGGCCAAATCAAACCGTCTCGTCACGCTTTGGCCCAATGGGCGCAAGCTTATATGAAGAGTTAAGCGTTATCTTCTTGGAGGCGAATCACTTCGTCACGCAAATAGTCAGCATTTGCTTGCTCAGGTTCAACCGCTGGCCCGGCGGCAACCGTCACCTTAGACCAAAACCGTTTTGGAAGCTTTAACATCGCTTTGCCGCCATGGCGGCTAAAGTAACTGCCCCACAATCCTTGCAATGCAAGGGGCACAACGGGGACCGGTGAGCGTTGCAATATCATGTCCATACCCCGGCGGAACTGATCAACCTCCCCATCATAAGTAAGGTGTCCTTCAGGGAAAATGAGCACGACTTCGCCATTATCCAGCGCACGTTGGATCTCATTCATCGCGGTACGAATTGTGCGGCCACGATGACTAATGGGGATCACTTTTGAGGTGCGGAAAAACCAATGGAGAACCGGGATCTTGTATAAGTCTTCAAACATCACAAAGCGTATAGGGCGATGACAGGCGCCCGCGAGTAAAGGGGCATCCATGTAACTGACATGATTACAAATCAGCAGTGCGCCCCCTTTGTCGGGAATATGGTGCAGATCTTTGTGCGTCACACGGTATAAGGTGTGCGTGATCATCCAGGTAAAAAAGCGTAGAGCAAAAATAGGCACGAGCTTACTGACGTAAAGTGCGACCACCAGATTGAGTGAAGTGAGCAACAGGAAAAATTCCGCAATCGAGAGCTCAACGACCACCAACATGGTGATCCCCAGTATGGCACTGGCCACCATAAACAAGGCATTAAAGATATTGTTCGCGGCAATCACACGCGCACGTGCGGCTTTATCGGCGCGTTGTTGCATCAAGCTATACAGGGGCACAATAAATATGCCACCAAAAACGCCGATCATCAGCAGATCAATAAACACCCAAGTTAACGCCGGGTCGGTGACAAAAGCGAGCAAATCGGCGTGAGGTGTTGGGTTGGCCGGAGTAGCAAAAAATAGATGCAGTCCAAACACCGTTAAACCGATGCTGCCCAATGGCACAATCCCAGGTTCGATACGATGGCCAGAGAGTTTGTCGCACAATAATGCGCCGACCGCGATCCCAATCGAAAATAGCGTCAATAAAAACGAGACACCTGTTTCACCACCCCCGAGCAGTGCCGTGTATTTCGGAAATTGTGTGAGATAACTTGCGCCTAAAAACCAAAACCAGCTTATGCCTAGTATCGCTTGCAGGGTTACCTTATCTTTACGCGCAAAGCGCAAGGTTTGCCGCATCAGTGATACGGGTTTGTAGCGTAAGTTGAGTCCGGGGTTACCTGCTGGCGCGGGGGGGATAGCATGAGCGGAGAGCACCCCCAGTAAAGCAAAGACGAGTACCGCAATCCCCGCAATAAGATTGGAATCAGGATGATGGGCGATAAAGCCCGCTAATAATGTCCCTAGCAGAATGGATAAAAATGTCCCCGTTTCCACCAACGCATTGCCAGAGACCAGCTCTTTATCACTCAAGGTTTGCGGTAACAGCGCATATTTCACCGGACCGAAAAAGGCCGATTGAGTGCCCATTAAAAACAAGAGAGCCAAGAGGACGATCCATGCTTGGACATACAGTGCGACGGCTGCACAAGACATAATCAGCACTTCCAGCCACTTTACTCGTCGCATAATCCACGCTTTATCGTGTTTATCGGCAAGCTCACCGGCAAACGCTGAAAACAAGAAAAAGGGAAGAATAAACAGCCCGGCAGCCGCATTGATAAATAAGGTGGCATCCATAGGGAGCTGATCTGCGGAGGCAAACGCGACCATGATCACCAATACGTTTTTATAAACGTTGTCGTTAAAGGCGCCCAGTGCCTGAGTAATAAAATAAGGCAAAAAGCGTCGCTCGCGCAAAAGTTGAAACTGTTGGCTCATGAGTGCATTGGTCCATTTTAGCAAGGCGGTCAGCGCGTTATACTAGCAATGCGAGGCGAGGGCGCAACCCATTAAAGATTGCGCCGTCATAACGGTAGCGGGGGATTAGCGATGATTACGAAAAGGTTTGCATGTTTTTAATCGAGACTTGCTCGTTCAAGGTCCAAAAGTCGTAGAGAATACCGACTAAGAAAAAGCCCCCCGTAAACAAGTAGATAATCCCCGTGATCCACTTTCCCATATACATACGGTGAATGCCTAAGACCCCTAGAAAAGTCAGCAAAAGCCAAGCAATGGTAAAGTCAGTCGAACCGCTACGAAAACGAAGGTCGGCTTCTTTATCCATGGCCGGAATTAAGAACAAATCGACAATCCAACCAATTAAAAACAGCCCTAGAGTAAAAAACCAAATAGTGCCGGTCACCGGTTTACCGTAATAAAAGCGGTGTGAACCAAGAAAACCAAAGATCCAGAGTAGGTAACCGACGACTTTGCTGTGTGTATCATTCATGGTTCGGGCCTGTATGTGTCTTTAAGTTAGATAATGGCTTGGAGTGCAGTGGCGTCAAATGGTTCCTCAACGCGCAAAAACAACGGCGAAGAGGTGATGTTTGGTAACAATTTCTTTACCCCCTTTAATTGACTTCATCGATAAAGACTCTAGCATGAGAAGCGTCTTAAACCACAGATGATGCGATCATGAAAAAATTACTCTCTGTTGCAGCTTTGATGTTTGTCTTTGTTGTCACAGCGCCTTATGCAGAAGCGAAGCGCTTTGGCGGCGGCAAGTCCTTCGGTAAAAGCTTCAAAACGGCGCCAGCGCCAAAAAATAACACCACAAACACTAACACGCTCAAGCAAAATACCACCAAAAGCGGCAAAAAAGGGCTCGCGGGTGGTCTGCTGGGTGGCTTGCTTGCTGGTGGCCTGCTCGCGGCCTTCTTTGGCGGCGCCTTTGAGGGGATCCAGTTTATGGACATCCTGATCATGGGTCTGATTGCCTACTTTGCACTGAAGTTTTTACGCGGATTGACGCAAGCGAAGGCGGGGGCCCAAGCACAAGGGCCAGCCTATGCGGGTGAGAGTAAAGGTTATTATCATCAGCAACCTAATGCCTTTCGAAACCATGCGGCTGATGGCTCAAGCGGGGCTGCGACAGGTGGTTTTGGTGCCGACACGCAAAATGATGTGCCGTTTAACTTTCCGCCACAGTTCGATATGCAAAGTTTTTTAAGTGGTGCGCGTGAGCACTATCGTATTTTGCAAGGTGCATGGAACCACAATGAATTAGAAAAGATCCAAGAATACGTCACCCCTGAGTTATACAACGACTTAGCGGCAGAACGCGCGCGCTTAGGTACTGAGCAACATACCGAAGTGATGTACGTCGATGCAGAGATTGTCCGTGCTGATCACGACAGCCGTCGCGCACAGTTAAGCTTAAAATTCACCGGCCGTTATTGTGACCGTGTGGAGGGTGTCGAAGAAGATATTACTGATATCTGGCATCTTGAGCGTGACTTGTCCCAAGCCAATGCGCCTTGGCTGATTGTGGGTATCCAAAGCTAATTCTGCAGAAAAGCGCCAATAATACAGAAAGGCTGGTACTGCGGTAAAAACAAACCAATATGATGAAAGCGCTAGCTTGTAGTGAGGTAGCGCTTTTTTATGTCGCCGCTTCCAGATATATCAAGTTGTCGAGCGCTTGTTGGTAATGATCGCCACAGACATCCGGGTCGGCGTCAAATGCGGCGCAAACGGCAGGGCGGTCGGGCGTACCGAAAAGCTGGCATAAATTGTTGTCATCGAGCTGCACACAGCGAGTGCCTGCAGGTTTACCATAAGGCATACCTGGAATGGGAGATGAAATACTAGGCGCGATGCAGCAGGCGCCACAGCCTAGACGGCACGAAAATGTCGATGCAGTGGGCATATTGTCGGCTTCCTCAATGTGCAGGGGCGGGCACTTTATCATTCGGCTGCACACTCTCCAACCCATCCCAATGCCTGCTTGCACTTTATCGCTATGATGGTTATAACAGCGGCGCAATGTCTTGCCGCTCCGCGCGGTTTTATTATAAAAAGAGAGCCAGCATCATGAGCACGCCCTTTTGGCAACAAAAAACCTTAGCGCAAATGAGCGATGAGGAGTGGGAGTCGTTATGCGACGGTTGTGGCCGTTGTTGTTTGCATAAGTTGATCGATGAAGAAACTGATGAACTCTACTATACCAACGTTGCCTGCAGTTTGTTGGATGATAAAACCTGCTCATGCAAAGACTATCCTAATCGTTTCTCGTATGAAGAGTCCTGTTTGAAGCTTACCCGCGACAAAATCGACGAGTTTTACTGGCTGCCAGAAACTTGTGCCTATCGTTTGTTGGCAGAAGATAAACCGCTACCTGATTGGCACCCGCTGATCACCGGATCWAAAGCGGCAATGCACAAAGCGGGGATTTCGGTCAAAGACAGCGTGGTGTATGAAATTGATGTGATTGACTGGGAAGATCATATTCAGCTCACCACGCGGCCAACATAGGGGTGCGAACCGTTAGCCTCCCGTTTGCCTGGCATCAAGGCTAACCCATTGTTTATTTTCGAGCGTGGGGCATAATGAGTGCCAACTCGACAGGAGGTGGAATGCAAAGGTACACGCGTCGTTCTAAAGCTGGCTGGGCCCTCGCGATAGCGTTATGGGTTCTGGCAGTGTGTGCCTTGCAAAATCAGCTTAGCCTGCAATCAGGGGCGCAAGCTGCCTGCCAAGTTGGCAACTTGGGAGAGCATGGTGATGAGGTCAATACAGTGGGCAAGAAATGTTCGCTGTCTGAGCAATTGATGCATCCTTCTGTTCTGACCCTAGATTGGCTGCCTTCTCCACTTTGGTGGTTGATTGTGTTGCTTGCCGTTATGGCAACCGTCAGCCTCGCGGTGGTATTACCCACGCATGACCCACCCACGTATCGACGGCGGCATCTTTGCTTTTGTGTGTTCCGAGAATAAAGCGCCTTTTCTTTCCATGGCGTATTTATTTTCAACAAGGAACAGATTTATGACTCGACTCAATCACTATTGGCGCAGCGTAACACTAAGTAGCGTATGGCAAGCTTTGGTTTTACTACCGCTTTGGTCTTTATGTTTACTGTTACTCAGCCCTTCTGTACTGGCAAATACGCCCGATACAGGTTGGCTGTCTAACCCTGATCACCCCCCCGTTGAGGCACGTTTAGCGCTCACTGGTCAAGTTAATTCAGAGACTCACCACCTCGATGGCTTGCTTTCCGTCCGTTTACAAGGCGATTGGAAAACCTATTGGCGCTCGCCAGGCGAGGGCGGGGTCGCCCCAGAGCTTATCATTAACGATAGCCAAAACTTGGATGATATTATCTGGCATTGGCCGGCACCTGAGCGCCATGAGTTACTTGGCTTGACCATGTTGGGCTACAAAGGGCAAGTGACTTTCCCACTGACCTTCAAGGTTGAAACCTGGCAACAGCCGGTTTCGTTGGATGCTACCTTGCGCTTGTCCTCGTGCACCAGTGTGTGCGTGATCACTGACTACCCCATCTCGCTCGACGTGACGCCCAGCGCACTGAAGGCTGATGGTGAGCGGATGTATCAGTTCAACCAAGCGATGAGTCAGGTGCCTAAGCCGCTACCCAGTGTGCAGGTTGAGTCTGCGGTCTGGGATGCTAACAAGCAGCAGCTCGCCGTCACTGTCACCGGTAACCAAGCTTGGCAACAGCCAGATATGCTGGTAGATGGCGAGGCGGTTATTGATGACACCTTTGGTGTACCCAGTCTCTACCGTGATGGCGACACCCTGACCGCGACCTTTGATGTCACCAATTGGATAGAAACCCCCAAGCTGACCGGTAAACCGATTCAAGTCACTGTTATTGATGAGCAGCTTCTGGCTGAGCATAGCACCACAGTGCATGCCGGAAGTGTCGCGTCGCAAGCCGGATTATCTGTTTGGGTGATTGGTAGCATTGCCCTCTTGGGGGGGCTGATTTTGAACGTGATGCCCTGTGTGCTCCCTGTACTTGGACTCAAACTTAACAGCATTGTCGCCAACCCGAATGCCACCCGTCGGGCGGTTCGTAGCCAGTTCCTGGCCTCTGCTGCCGGTWTTCTGGTGTCGTTTTGGGCGATAGCTGGGCTGCTGATGACATTAAAGCTAACGGGGCAAGCCGTGGGTTGGGGCGTCCAGTTTCAAAGTCCAATCTTTATCGGCGTCATGACGCTGGTCATTTGGCTATTCGCGCTGAGCTTGTTTGATGTGCTGCGTATTGATTTGCCATCAAGCTGGCAAACTTGGCTTGCGACACGCGGTGGCCACACAACAAGCGGTCACTTTGTTCAAGGGGTATTTGCCACCTTACTAGCCACACCATGCTCGGCACCTTTTTTAGGCACTGCGGTGGCATATGCACTGGGGGGATCCTTGACCGCGCTCTGGCTGATTTTTACCGCGCTGGCGGTCGGGATGGCGCTGCCGTGGTTGCTTGTGGCGGTTTTCCCTGGATTAACTCGCACGCTGCCTAAACCGGGTCCGTGGATGAATCACGTGAAACGGGTATTTGCGCTCTTGCTGGTTGCTACCACGGTGTGGCTATTCTGGCTGTGGATGCCTTATCTGGGCGTTGTTGGCGCTATCGCAGTGGGGGCACTGTTGCTTGCTACCAGTGTGTGGCTGACATATCGTACCCTTGGTAAGCTTGCCGCGATTAAAGGCGCAGCTGGACTATTGGCCGTTATGGTATTAGCGATTGTTGGCGCCTCCTTGACGGCAGAGCGTTGGGCAGCGCCGATGAACTCGGATCCGGATTGGGTGGCGTTGGATGAAGCTGTGATCGCTCAAGCGGTGGACCAGGGTAAGCTGGTGTTTGTCGATGTCACCGCGGATTGGTGTATTACCTGTCATGCCAACAAAGTGGGTGTGATATTGCAATCGCCCGTTTATGATGCCATTACCGCGCCCAATGTGGTAGTAATGCAAGGTGACTGGACCCGACCCAGTGAACGTGTGACGCAATATTTACAAAAGCACCAGCGCTATGGTGTGCCGTTTAATATTGTTTATGGTCCAGGTGCACCAAACGGCATTGCACTGCCGGTAATTTTGACCGATAAGGCCGTCATGAGCGCGCTTGAGCAGGCAAAAACACCATGACGAGCAGTAAAATGAAACGGTCGTGGCGTGAGCGGATCAAACGTGGTGCGCGTGACGTGTGCTGGCTCATCGTGTTTGTGCTGATATCTAGCACTGCCGTCGATTGGTGGCGAAGCCGTGATATCGACACCAGTCAGTTTCCTGTGGACACGGTCCGCTTGCTGGATGGCCGCCAACAGGATTTGCTCGCCATGTCGCAGCACGAACCCGTGCTTATCTATGTATGGGCGAGTTGGTGCGGTGTATGCCGTTTTGTGACTCCCTCGGTAGATTGGTTGAGTGATCATGCGCAGGTGGTCTCGATCGCGTTACGCTCGGGCTCAGCGAAAAAAGTAAATGGATACCTTGCTCATCATGGTTACGATTTTTCGGTCGTCAATGATCCAGATGGACAACTCTCACGTCGATTGTCAGTGAAAGTGACGCCGACGGTAATGGTGGTTGAGCAAGGAAAAATTACCGCGATAACAACAGGCCTTACCTCACCGGTTGGCCTATGGTTAAGAATGTTGTGATGACGACAAACGTTAAAAAAGGAAACCGAATGTCCCTATCTCGTTTTTTTGCACCTTGGCTGGTGCTTCTTATGCTGGCTTTTCCGGTGAGTGCTAATACGCTATCTGATACGGAGCAAACACAGCTGGATGAAATCGTCGATTTGCTCGAAGCGAATCCTGCGCTGATTGCGAATCTTAACCAAAGCTTGCAAAAATATGTTGAGCAGCAAAAGACATTAAAACAAAACCTCGCCGCGCGCCGAGACTGGTTTGAGTCTGAGACCCATAGCTGGATTGGCGCGGAGGATCCGACGGTCACCGTGATTAACTTTATGGACTACAACTGTCCATACTGTAAAAAGCTTGAAGACGAGCTACAGAAACTGGTTGCCGCCCACGACGATGTGAAGGTGATTAATATTGCCGTGCCGCTAAAACAACAGAATATCGAATCGCTTGATACCAACTCTGCCGTGTATGCGATGAATGTGTGGCTGGAAAAACCTGAGGCCTTTGCGCAGGTTCATGAATTATTGATGAAAAAGCGCGGTATGCATGATGCACGTTCTTTAGAGAAAATTGCGCAAAAAACCGATACCGAATCACTGCTTGCGGGCAAAGAGCGAACCGGAGAAGCGGTAGCTGACAACTACCGCGCCTTCATGGAGCTTGGGTTGCGTGGTACACCAGCGATGATTATTGGCGATCAAGTTGCACCTGGCTATCTACCCTATCCACAGCTAGAAGCCATGGTTAAGGCGGCCAAACAAGAAGGCTAAGCGTGAGTGATACTCGCTAACTATTTGAAAGCCAGTCAAAAGATGACTGGCTTTTTTTGTGTGCTGCGATTTGGAGGAAAAGCTGGCAAAATAGCGCGCCTTAACGGTAAAGGTACGGCATGAGTCAAACGAATTATCAATCACCACGCATTGTATTAGGCCCCATGGAAGGCGTACTTGATCCCTTAATGCGCAAGCTACTGACTGAGGTTAATCACTATGATCTCTGCGTGACTGAGTTTGTGCGTGTGGTGGATCAGCGTTTACCGGAAAAAGTCTTTTATCGCTTCTGCCCTGAGTTACATCAAGGTGGCTTCACCGATGCGGGGACGCCGGTTCGGGTCCAACTACTGGGGCAAGATGTTGATGCGATGGCCAGTAACGCGCAGCACGCGATTCAGTTAGGGTCGCAGGGGATCGACATTAACTTTGGTTGTCCCTCTAAAACGGTGAATGGCAACCGCGGCGGCGCAGCGTTATTAAAGACGCCTGAGCATATCTACGAGGTGGTGAAAGCGGTGCGTGAAAGCGTCGCGCCTGAACATACGGTGAGTGCAAAAGTGCGTTTAGGATTCAATGATCTGGATGACTATTTAGACATTGCCCAAGCGGTTAATGATGCGGGAGCCGACGAGCTGGTGGTCCATGGCCGTACCAAGCGCGACGGTTACAAGGCAGGGACGATTCGTTGGGATTTAATTGCGGAGATTAACCAACAGTTTGCGATCCCTGTAACGGCAAACGGTGATATTTGGGGACGGGATGACGCGCTTAAGTGCCAAGCACTTACAGGCTGTGACACATTAATGGTCTGCCGTGGCGCGCTAAATATGCCCAACTTGGGTCAACATATTCGTGACAATGTTGAGCCCATGGATTGGCCTGCGGTGTTGGCCTTGTTAGTGCGCTATAGCGCACAGGAGCGCCAAGGAGACAAGGCGGTGTATTTCCCTAACCGCATTAAGCAATGGTTTAAGTATTTGCGTCAGTATTATCCGCAGGCTGACGCGTGCTTTAAGGTTATTCGCGTCCTTAATCGCGCTGATGAGATAGCCAGAGCGCTCGATAACGCGCGTGCGCAAACAGAATTCATAAAATAGGAAACCTTATGTCAACACTTATGACACTCTCTGATGACTGGGACGGCATGCCGGCCAGTTTTGTTGAAGGGGCGCTGCTGGCTGCCAACATTTGTCCTGTGCCGATGGACCCAGATACTTGGTTGTCGGTGTTATTGACCGCCGGGGTTGAAGACGATGAAGTCGTGGCGCTTAATGACAAGGACAAGCAGGCCATACTCGCGCACCTGGAGCAGCAATATCATGCGTTGATGCGTAATGATTACACCTTGCCTGACGCGTTAATGATTGCGATGCGCGGCGAGCTCGCACAAGCCTTTTCGGAAGGGTTTCTTGCCGTATGGCCCCATATTGAGCCGCATTGGCATGATGTCACACTCAATGATGGTAGCCGCCGTATGCTTTCCGCATTAGTGACCACTATGCTGCTACTGCATGACGAGGCCGGCACCTTAGCGCAAATGAAAGAGGTAGGGATTGATGTTGAGCCTGGCCAATATGTAGAGCAATTAGATCTTATGATCCAAGAAGTCGCGAAAGCGGCCGATGAAGCACAACAAGGAACGCACGGTGCGCATCAGGTGAATCCGTTCAAATCGGTTGGTCGTAATGATGCCTGCCCGTGCGGTAGTGGCGCTAAGTTCAAAAAATGCTGCGGGCGTTAATCGGATGATATCAGCAGCGCAGACGACTGCAATTCGCGTAGTGGCCGGTGTGGCCACGCACAGTCACCACGTTTTAGTGGCGCAACGACAGCCAGATTCGCATTTTATCAGCTGGTGGGAATTTCCTGGCGGCAAAGTCGAGCAAGGCGAGACCGACCAGCAGGCACTTAAGCGTGAATGGCTTGAAGAGTTCGGCGTTGAAATCAACGTCGGCGCAGCCATCGTCGAAACCGAATACGATTATGGTGACAAGGTGATTTTACTGTGCAGCTATTGGTGCGAGATCCTGGATACGCCATTAACGTTGAAACAGCATCAGGCCGTGTACTGGAGCGACCCCCAGCGGCTTGACCCCGGGGTATTTAGCGCCGCAGATCGGCCGTTAATACGTCAGTTGTGTCATTCAGTAAGCGACCATCAACTCATGCAAAGCGCCGAGTAAATCGGCGTTTTCTTTTTTTATCCGGTTATCTTGGTGCCTAGTGCCTAGTGCTTAGCGTATAGCCGCGTGTTATTAAGAAAAAATCCGACGCGGTGGGCGACCGATAAACTGGGCGATAACCACCAGCCCCCAGATCACGAGCATGGCTGAGAAGATGCCCACCAGCCATTGTGGCATGGACCAACCTAACCATTGCCAGACCACTTTACTGCAATCGCCAGACGCTTCAAACACCTGAGGCAGCCACTGATTTAAAGGGGCCCAAGAAGGGAAGTTTACCGCCACATCACAGGTGGGGCCAAAGAGTTGGTTAGGATCGGGGAATTGATAACTGACATGCTCTAATGAAAGCTTTAGCCCCCAAGCGGCGGTGATGCCATAGGCCAGCAACCCTAGGGTGCGCCAAAAGGGCTCCTCGGGAGCAATCAGTCCGAGTAACGCTGCCGTGCCCACACCAAATAAGGCGACACGTTCATAAATACACATCACACAGGGCGCAAGTCCTTGGCCATGTTGGAAATACAGCGCGGTTGCTTCGAGGCCAACCACACAGAGAAGCAACAACAGCCAGGACGCTCGGCTGCGAGAAAATTGATTTAAGGCGCGCCACATAACTCACTCCTGATAAAAAACAAGGCTCTACACTGAGAGCCTTGCTATTCAATCGTTTGTTGAGACGAAGGTCAATGATAGAAATGCGTTAGTGCGCACTGGGTATCGCTTGTTGGGTCATATGGATGGTTTCAGATATCCAGCCTTGGTGTAGCATCCACTCGGTTGCTGGCACCAAAAAGAACTCGATACCCATCACGCCCAATAAGCCCATCACAATGGTATAGGGCAGTGCCATATAAACCATGCGCCCGTATGACAGGCGTAGCAAGGGAGCCAGCGTCGAAGTAAGCAAGAACAAAAACGCAGCTTGACCATTAGGGGTCGCAACGGACGGCAAGTTAGTCCCTGTATTGATAGCGACCGCCAACATATCAAACTGCTCGCGATCAATGACCCCATTGAGGAGCGCTGTTTTCACCTCATTGATGTAGACGGTCCCCACAAAGACATTATCAGACACCATGGACAGCAAGCCGTTTGCTACATAAAACATGGTAAGTTGCAAATGGCCTTCCAATGACAGCACCAGATCAATCACCGGTGCAAACAAGTGCTGGTCAATAATCACCGCGACTATTGAGAAAAAGACCGCCAATAGCGCAGTGAAAGGGAGTGCCTCTTCAAACGCCTTGCCGATATGGTGTTCATCGATTACCCCGGTAAACGAGGTGGCCAAGATAATAATACTGAGACCAATCAAGCCGACTGCGGCTAAGTGAAGGGCAAGGGCGGCAATCAACCAAACGGCGATCAACGCTTGAACCACGAGTTTGGCCACATCTTGTGGCGTGCGTTTGGCGCGTTGTACTTTATCGTACTCGACCAATATGTTTAGCACGTTATTCGGCAATTTTGCCCCGTATCCAAACCAGCCAAACTTTTCAACGATTATGCAGGTTAACAAACCAGCAAAGAAAACGGGCAGGGTCACCGGTGCCATGCGTAGGATAAATTCACCAAAATGCCAGCCAGCTTGATCGGCAATAATCAGGTTTTGCGGCTCACCGACCATCGTCATCACGCCCCCGAGTGCAGTTCCCACCCCGGCATGCATCAATAGACTACGTAAGAAGGCACGATAATTCTCCAGATCGTTGCGGCTAAGCTCATCACTTAAGCTGTCATCTGAGGTGTGGTCATGGGCGGCACCAAGCTCCTTCCCCGAGGCAACGCGGTGATAAATAGAGTAAAAGCCGACGGCGACACTGATCACCACCGCGATCACGGTTAAGGCATCAAGGAAGGCCGAAAGCGCTGCTGCCGCGCTGCAAAATGCTAATGAAAGGGCAATTTTAGAGCGAATGCCCAGTAGTATTTTGGTGAAAATAAAAAGCAACAACTGCTTCATGAAGTAAATGCCGGCGACCATAAAAACAAGCAGCAGCAGAACTTCTACGTTGGCTACCAGCTCGTGCTTAACTTGATCTGGGCTGGTCATCCCTATCGCGACCGCTTCAATCGCCAATAGCCCGCCAGGCTGAAGTGGGTAGCATTTTAACGCCATGGCCAGAGTAAAAATAAACTCGACCACCAGTAGCCAACCGGCCATGAAAGGGTTAATCGAGAAAACGATCGGATTAATAATTAAAAAGCCAACAATGGCCAGCTTGTACCAATCAGGGGCTTTGCCGAGAAAGTTCTTTAAAAACGCGGTGCTGAGCGTAATGGTCTTAGCCATAATGATAGTCTCATTGTTATCTATGTCTCTTAACGCGCACGGATGGGCGAGTTACGTGCTACATCGCTTAGTGTGGTGAGCCCATAAAGCTCGCACGCGAGAGGGTGACAGTTAAAAGTGACGGTACGACTATCGGTATGAGTTACCCGTTCAGAGCAACGAAGGATAGCCTTGTCAGACAGTAAGTGTGCGCCAGTTTGCCTTAGACATATTTTGTTACATCTTGTATGACGTAGTTTTGCGAGTTATGCCCAAATTTTCATTGATCTGGTACAAAAAGATAGCAGATGTCACGCGATTGGTGGCGATATCACAGAGCTGTTTCTGCAGCTCATGACTAGTGGTATGATGACTTATTAATCAGAGCAAGAAGCAAATTGGAATTTAGATTCAATGGTTATAAAGGCGGATAGCCCAGCAACATTTRCTGAAAAATATATAATTGAAAGTATTTGGAACAATCACTTCCCAAAGGGCTCTATTTTACCCGCAGAGCGTGAATTGTCTGAACTCATTGGCGTGACGCGCACCACGTTGCGGGAGGTGCTTCAACGCCTCGCCCGCGATGGTTGGTTAACCATTCAACATGGCAAACCTACTCGGGTCAATGATTACATGCGAACCTCGGGGCTCAGTATTCTTGATACGCTGGTGACCCTGGAAGGGCAGGACGTGCATGGGGTTCTCGAGGATTTACTTGCGGCGCGGACAGATATCAGCGGTGTCTATATGCGTTATGCAGCTAAAAATCGCCCGCAAGACTGCTTGGACCTAATTGATTTGGTTATTAAGCGCTGCCAACAAGTGCTTGAGTGCGAGCGCTTTGAACCGTTCTTAGATCTGATTGATGAGAAAAGCGAAGTTCTGAAAGACGTCAAAAAAATTCAGGACAAATATGGTAAGCAGGATCCTGAGCTGTGTGAGCGTATTTGTATGGGCCGTGCTTTTAATCATTTCGATTATCGCTTGTTCCAAGGCATGGCGCACTTCTCTGGCAATAAAGTCTATGTGTTGACGATTAATGGTATGCGCCAAATTTATTCACGCGTGGGGGGCTATTACTTTATGGACCGCCGTGCCTGTGAAAATGCGCTGAGCTTTTATAGTGATCTACGCGAAATGGTGGCCAATAACCAACATCCAGCCATCGGTGACCGGGTAAAACAATACGGACGTGAGTGCGGGGGCTTATGGTTTAGTAACCGTGAGACCATTGCCTCTCACATGGCTGAAGAAGAAGCATAGGTCTTGGCGTAAAGACGCATAAACCTGAGCGTAAAGGCACATAAACCTGAGCGTGCATAATAAAAGCCGCCGTGATGAAAGCATCAGGGCGGCTTTTTTAATGGCGCTGGATGTCCCCTTAGGCTGGGGGCTGTTCCTAATGGCTACCCATTAACATATCAGGATCAAACTGGGGACGCTTGGGACAACTGCTAAGAATTTTTCCACGTCCTTCGCTGGTTTCTTCTTCTAAAACCACTTCAAACCCCCAGAGTCGATGGACATGCTTTAACACTTCTTCATGAGAGTTGGCGAGCGGAATACGATTATGCGGCACATACCTCAGTGTGAGTGAACGATTACCGCGCAAATCCACATCAAAGACTTGAATGTTTGGCTCGCGATTACTCAGGTTATATTGTGCTGATAAGTCTTCACGTAGTTGACGATACCCTTGTTCATTATGAATGCTGGTGACTTCAATATAGCTTTGTCGATCGTCGTCATTGACCGCAAAAAACTTCATATCCCGCATCACCTTGGGGGACAAGAACTGACTAATAAAGCTCTCATCTTTAAAGTTTGCCATCGCAAAATGGACCGTCTCAAGCCAGTCTTTGCCGGCAATGTCAGGGAACCAGTATTTATCCTCATCGGTTGGCTCTTCGCACATGCGGCGAATGTCCTGAAACATGGCAAACCCGAGCGCGTAGGGATTAATGCCGGAATAAAACTGACTATTGTAGGGCGGCTGCGCGACCACATTTGTATGGCTATGTAAAAACTCCATAATAAAGCTATCCGTGACCAAGCCTTCATCATAAAGGTGGTTAAGAATAGTGTAATGCCAGAAGGTCGCCCAACCTTCGTTCATCACTTGCGTTTGTTTTTGCGGATAAAAATATTGGCTTACTTTACGGACGATCCGCACAATCTCACGCTGCCAAGGCTCTAGGAGTGGGGAATGTTTCTCAAAAAAGTACAGCAGGTTTTCTTGTGGCTCTGATGGAAAACGGCGCGTTTCTGCCTCCTGCTCTTTTTTCCCGCCTGGGATGGTCCGCCACAGTTCGTTAACTTGGGTTTGCAGATAATCTTCTCGTGCTTTCTGGCGTGCTTTTTCTTCGGCAAGTGAGATCTTTTGCGGACGTTTATACCTGTCGACGCCATAGTTCATCAGCGCGTGGCAGGAGTCGATCAGGTTTTCGACTTCCGCGAGGCCGTACTTTTCTTCACACTCGCTAATGTAGTGTTTGGCGAACAGCAGGTAATCAATGATCGAGCCGGCATCGGTCCAGGTTTGGAACAGATAGTTGCCTTTAAAGAAAGAGTTATGACCATAACAGGCATGCGCCATGACTAGCGCTTGCATGGTGATGGTGTTTTCTTCCATAAGGTAGGCAATACACGGGTCCGAGTTGATCACAATCTCGTACGCCAACCCCATGTACCCATGCTTATAGTTGCGCTCGGTTTCAATAAATTTTTTGCCGAATGACCAGTGGTTATAGTTGATGGGCATTCCCACACTGGAGTAAGCATCCATCATCTGCTCGGCGGCGATGATTTCGATTTGATTGGGATAGGTGTCGAGCTTGTAGTGTTCGGCAACCCGTTTAATTTCCTTGTGATACTGCTCAAGCAGGTCAAAGGTCCAATCCGGCCCATCGTGGAGTGGAGTCTTGTGTTTACCTTTGGTGACAGCCATACCATGCCTCCCTGATAAAATGCGTCTATGCCGGTATGGCGTCAGGCTTCGACCTGACGCTTAAACAATTCGCGAAATACGGGGAAAATCTCTTCCGCGGAGCGAATGTTCTGCATAGCAAAATTGTCATGGCTTTCGGCGAGTGACTGATACTCACGCCACAGTGTTTGGTGCGCACGACGTGTTATTTCAATATAGGCGTAATAGCGGCTCACCGGTAACAGCGTTTTTTGCAACAACTCGCGACAGCCCGGTGAGTCGTCAGCCCAGTTATCGCCATCTGAGGCTTGAGCGGCGTAAACATTCCATTCTGTCGGGTTGTACCTGTCTTTGATGATGTCATCCATCAGTCGCAGGGCGCTAGACACAATGGTGCCGCCGGTTTCTTGCGAATAAAAGAACTCATGTTCGTCGACTTCTTTCGCCTGCGTGTGATGGCGAATAAATACCACCTCGACATTTTTGTAAGTCCGTGAGAGAAACAGATACAGCAGAATATAAAAACGCTTAGCAATGTCTTTGGTGGCTTGGTCCATCGAACCAGACACATCCATTAAGCAAAACATCACCGCCCGACTGTTTGGCTGAGGTCGCTTCTCGTAGTTTTTGTAGCGTAAATCGAAGGTGTCGATAAACGGCACGGCAGCAAGTTTGTTTTTGAGTGCCGCGATCTCTTCTTCGAGGCGTTTTTCTTCTAACGGTTGAGCAGGCTCAGCACGTTGAATCTGTCCGAGTGCTTGTTCAAGCTCAGCGAGCTCGCGGCGTTTTCCGGCTGACATCGCCGTTCGTCTCGCAAGCGAATTTTGTAAAGAACGGACGATAGCGATATTGGAAGGCACGCCGTTTGAGGTATACCCAGAGCGGTGTGTTTTGTACTCCACCATTTTCGCCATCTGGTTCTTTTTTAGATTCGGTAGTTCGAGATCTTCGAACAACAGATCCAAGTATTCGTCTTTCGAAATTTGGAAAACAAACTCGTCTTGTCCCTCACCATCTGGACTTGCTTGCCCTTCACCGGCGCCGCCGCCTTCGCCACCCGGTGGGCGAGCGATACGATCGCCAGGACTAAATTGGTCATTACCCGGGTGGACAGCCTCCCGCTGTCCCCCTTTGCCTTGGTGAAACGTGGGTTCACGGATGTCGCGTGATGGAATCGAAATGTCCTCACCACTTTCGATATCGGTGATCGAGCGATTGTTGACGGCGTCGGCAATGGACTCTTTTATCTGCCGCTTGTGGCGGCGTAGAAAGCGCTGCCGGTTGACAGTGCTTTTGTTTTTGCCATTGAGACGACGATCAATAAAATGCGCCATAACTTTCTCCCGTCATCTGCGTCAACCCGTAGGCTACGACGATTTACGCACGCGCAAATACCATTCGGCGAGCAAGCGAACTTGCTTGCGGGTATAGCCTTTTTCCATCATTCGGGCGACAAAGTCGTCGTGTTTTTTCTGCTCGTCGCTTGAGGTCTTAGTATTGAACGAAATCACCGGCAGCAGATCTTCCGTATTGGAGAACATCTTTTTCTCAATCACGGTTTTCAGCTTCTCATAACTGGTCCACGCCGGATTCTTGCCTTCATTATTCGCTCGAGCACGGAGCACAAAGTTAACGATTTCGTTACGGAAATCTTTCGGGTTACTGATACCCGCTGGCTTTTCGATTTTCTCCAACTCGCCATTAAGCGCTGAACGATCAAACAGCTGACCAGTATCTGGGTCGCGGAATTCTTGATCTTGAATCCAGAAATCGGCATACGTGACATAGCGGTCAAAAATATTCTGGCCGTACTCAGAGTAAGACTCGAGATAGGCGGTTTGGATCTCTTTGCCAATAAACTCGATATATTTAGGAATTAAGTAGCCCTTCAAGTGCTCTAAATAGCGCTCGGCGACCTCTTGTGGGAATTGCTCCCGCTCGATTTGCTGCTCAAGGACATAGAACAAATGCACAGGGTTAGCCGCGACCTCGGCGTGATCAAAGTTGAAAACACGTGACAAAATCTTGAAGGCAAAACGGGTTGATAGTCCATCCATACCCTCATCGACCCCAGCAAAATCTCGGTATTCTTGGTAAGACTTGGCTTTTGGATCGGTATCTTTGAGTGTTTCCCCATCATACACACGCATCTTCGAATAAATGCTTGAGTTTTCAGGATCTTTTAAGCGCGACAACACCGTAAAGCGCGCCAGAATATCGAGTGTGCTTGGCGAGCAAGGCGCATGGCGTAATTCACTGGTCGCCAACAATTTGTCGTAAATATGGATTTCATCCGAAATTCGCAAACAATAGGGTACTTTGACAATGTAAACCCGGTCGAGGAAGGCCTCGTTATTTTTGTTATTGCGGAATGACTGCCATTCGGATTCATTTGAGTGGGCCAAAATGATGCCGTCAAATGGCAATGCCGAAAGCCCTTCCGTACCGTTGTAGTTACCTTCTTGCGTTGCCGTGAGTAGGGGATGAAGCACTTTAATCGGTGCTTTAAACATCTCGACAAACTCCATCATGCCTTGGTTAGCCCGGCAAAGCGCACCGGAGTAGGAATAGGCATCAGGATCATCTTGTGAATAATGTTCAAGTTGGCGAATATCCACTTTACCAACCAAGGCAGAGATATCCTGGTTGTTTTCATCGCCTGGCTCCGTTTTGGCAACGCCAACTTGATTGAGAATAGAGGGACGGAGCTTAACCACTTTAAATTGGCTGATATCGCCCCCAAATTCTTTTAATCGCTTAGCGGCCCAAGGCGACATAATATGTTGAACGTAGCGCTGTGGAATGCCATATTCTTGTTCGAGTAGGTGGCCATCTTCAGTCGCATCAAACAGGCAAAATGGGTGATCATTCACTGGGCTACGTTCGCCATTGGCGGTTAGTACATAAATCGGCATCTGCTGCATCAAGCTTTTTAGCTTCTCGGCCAATGACGATTTCCCCCCACCGACAGGGCCCAGTAAGTAAAGAATTTGTTTGCGCTCTTCTAAGCCTTGAGCGGCATGTTTAAGGTATGAGACGATTTGCTCGATCGAATCTTCCATACCATAAAAGTCTTTGAACGTTGGGTAACGTGAAATGACACGGTTAGAGAAAAGTCGGCTGAGCCGAGGGTCGAGCGAAGTATCAACCTTTTCCGGTTCGCCAATCGCCATCAGCAAACGTTCCGCGGCATTGGCATACGCGCCGCGATCATCTCGGCATAGATCCAAGAATGCTTGAAGGCTCATTTCTTCGTCTTTCGCTTCTTCGTAGCGCTGACGATAGTGATCAAAAATAGTCATGGTCTTGCCCCCTAAATCGTCTGATAACTCGAAAAGAAAAGGCGCAAAGTTGGCTGGATGTTCCCTTTCCTTTTTATAAGGTTAGACCGCATTGCTCGATCTTGCGTGAAAGAATTGTTTGTTTTTTCGATAATTTTTGTTGAGTGATTTGTATGCCTGTCTTGCCAATATATTGACAGCGGGTGTTCAAGCTAGTGAGATATGCTGGTGGTGATCATTTTGCCAGCTAGGGGGACTGGGCTTACATTGGCCAGCCGTTAAACAATAAAGGAAAGGATGATGAATATAGCAAGAGAAACGGCTTGGGTAGCGTGTGCGTTGGCACTGACTTCCGGCAATGTTTATGCAGACACGCGGGTATCAGCAGGGGTGATCGGCGCGTTTTCACCCCAGGTGTACAAAGACACGGATACCGACCCACTTGTGGTACCGACAGTCAACCTTGATACCGACCACTTTTACTTTCGTGGTCTCACTGCCGGCGCACGTCTGGCACCGAAAGACTCGACACACAATCTCGTCGTATCAGCGACCTATGACCCTCGTCGTTTCGATCCTGCCGATACCGACGATCCGCAATTGAGCCAGCTCGACAAGCGCGATGCATCGATTGTGGCAGCGCTTGCCTACCAATACCATTCACCTATCGGACGTTTTCAGGCGGCTGTTGGCGAAGGCGTGACCCATGATAGGGACGGGGTATATGGCGAAGTGAGTTGGAAATATGGATTTAATCACCCGCGTTGGGGCGTTTCTCCGGAAGTAGGGTATGCCTACAACAGTCATGAGTTAAATAAGCACCTTTATGGGGTCAGCGCCACTGAAGCATCGCGTGTTTCAGGTATTGAGGCGTATGAGCCAGGCTCTGCGGGCCATTATTTTGTTGGCGCCAGTGGCTATTTTATGCTGACCGAGCGCATCCAGCTGCTTGGTGGCGTGCGCTATACCAACCTCAATGATGAAATAGCGAACAGCCCGATGGTGGACCAATCTACCGCCGCTTCCGGCTATCTCGGTGTTAATTATGTCTTTATGTAGCCAAGTGTTTATGTAGCCAAGTCTTTATGTAACCAAGTCTCTATATAAAAAAGTCTCTATGTAACAAAGCGGCCACCTTATACCAAGGTGGCCGCTTTGTTTAGCGTCGCGCTTTTTCATCATATAACGTTGTGGCCAGGGTATAGGTTTGCCCTGGCGATACCAGGGTATCTGGTTGCTCAAGCGCGGCCTCAATGCAAACAAAATGTTGATAGCCATCGTCATCCATGTCTGCCATTTGTACTGAGGCAGCTTGTCCAGGGTTCCATATCACCGCGCTGGTCGCGCCTTGGTTGGTGACATAAACGCGACGGTTACCGGCCGGATCGGTGAGTGACAGTGTATCGCGCGCCTCGGTATAAATGCGATCAACGGGGCTTTCAAACGTGACCTTTCCCGGAGCAGGTTGAGCCGCACCGGCACTGAAATTATCGAGGTACTGATTACCAACCCCGTCTACATAAGCCTGCTCGCTGTCCGCGACGGTCAGATAGCTGTGTAATGCGCCGCCCATCGTCCAATCATGCTGATCGGTATTGGTGACGGCGAGGGAAATCGTGGCTTTTTGTGTCAGGGTGAAAGTGACGGTTGCTTCAAAACGATGGGGCCAGAGTGCCATTGACTGGGCAGATTCAGACAGCTTCAGTTGCACAATCACGCCATCCGGTTGCTCGTCAACCTGCGCCAATTGCCACATCTGTCGACGCGCAAAGCCATGCGAAGGCGAGCCCGATTGTCCAAACCAAGGCCAACAAATAGGGACGCCGCCTCGTAATGGTGTTTGCGCATCGTAGACGGCGTTGCGACTCATCCAAACCAGTGAGGATTCACCTGTAGGCGCAAAGGAGAGTAAGTGGCCGCCGAAAAGACTGATGGTGGCGGCGCACGATGGGTGACTCACGCGAAGAATCGGGACCGATTGCCGATAGCATAAATCGACCGAGGCGGAGAGTTGACGTTCAAAAAGCAAAGACATGGACATAGCTTAAACCTCTTCGGGGAGTGTCTACGAACAAAAACCGGCTCATTGGATAGGCGCCAGATACACAAAAGGCGGCTCTAGGCCGCCTTTATCGATACTATTGTAATTGCTACTTACTTAGAGATGTGTGCAACTAGGTCAAGTACTTTGTTTGAGTAGCCGATTTCGTTGTCGTACCAAGAAACGACTTTCACGAAGTTGTCAGTCAGCGCGATACCTGCTTTAGCATCGAATACTGAAGTTTGTACTTCGCCGATGAAGTCTTGAGAAACAACTGCATCTTCAGTGTAACCAAGTACACCTTTCAGCTCGCCTTCAGACGCTTCTTTCATTGCCGCACAGATTTGGTCATAAGACGCTGCTTTTTCTAGGTTAACAGTCAAGTCAACCACTGAAACGTTGGCAGTTGGCACGCGGAACGCCATACCAGTCAGTTTACCATTAAGCTCTGGCAGTACTTTACCAACCGCTTTGGCTGCACCTGTTGAAGATGGGATGATGTTCTGAGATGCACCACGGCCGCCGCGCCAGTCTTTCGCAGAAGGACCGTCAACGGTTTTCTGAGTCGCAGTGGTTGCGTGAACAGTGGTCATCAGGCCAGATACGATACCGAACTTGTCGTTCAGTACTTTCGCGACAGGCGCTAGGCAGTTTGTGGTGCAAGATGCGTTAGAAACGATATCTTGACCCGCGTAATCGCTGTGGTTAACACCCATAACGAACATTGGCGTTGCGTCTTTTGATGGACCAGTTAGAACAACTTTCTTCGCACCCGCTTGGATGTGTTGACGTGCTGTTTCGTCAGTTAGGAAGATACCGGTCGCTTCAGCAACAACGTCAACACCCACTTCGTCCCACTTAAGGTCTGTTGGGTTACGTTCTGCTGTTACGCGTACGGTTTTGCCGTTAACGATCAGGTTACCACCTTCAACTTCTACGGTGCCGTTGAAACGGCCGTGAGTTGAATCGTATTTCAGCATATAAGCCATGTATTCAACGTCGATAAGATCGTTGATTGCTACCACGTCGATGTCGTTACGTTCTACAGACGCACGAAATACGAAACGGCCGATACGGCCAAAACCGTTAATACCTACTTTGATAGTCATTATGTTGCTCCACAACTTAATTTCTAGTGAGATTAAACTGGTAGTAAAATTACAGAATAGGACCCCGCCATGCAAGGGTAATCGCAGCCAAAATTGTCTAAAATCAAAAAAAAGTACGGATTTTTTTTACATCGCCTAAACATTTGGCGCCCTTACGGCCATGCCTGTGTTGTCTTTAATCAACCGTGGATAAAGAACAATCAGGCTTGGCGCAACAACTGGTACTTGATAGCGTAGAAGCAGAAGGACAATTACGAAAGGCAAACTGGTACGACAAGTTTGACGTGACCGGTTTACCTTTGATTGAGCGTTGCCTTTTACTGGGTGGTTACCTTTACTGAGTAATGGATGCGAGTAATGACGCTTGAAAGTTGCCATCGTCGATCGCGGCTGATATTTCAAATGCCAATCGCTGCAGTGACGTCTCTTGTTGTTCGCTTAGTGTGTAAAGTCGAGACAAACGATCACTGTTGGCAATGGGGAGATTGTAACTTTGCCCCACTTTCGCCCACAAATACGCATGTTCAAAGCGTTTAAGCGCATGATTGGTGGTGGCGAGTGATTTAATCACCTCTGGAATCACGTCTTGTTTTACGGTGAGGTCGCGGCCGTCATACAGCTCCAACGCGTGCAATAAAATCTTCACGGTTTTAGCTTTATCCCGTGAGACATAATAGGTCGCCAGACCAAGTTGTAACTGGGGCGTTTCCAGGTGGGGAGTGCCTTCAAGCTTTAAAAACTGGGGTAGGGCACTATTGTCACCCTGAGACCAACGGTAGTAAATCACCGGTGGTTGATAAGAGGCTTCCAGTTCATCTTCCAAACGAGCAATCGCATCATAAGCATGGTAGACCGCCTCCGTACGCTTGGTTTTGCGTTGTTTGAGTGTGGTAGGCTCAATTTCAGCTACCAGCTCCATACAGCGCAAATAAGCCTTTGTTTGCTTGAGCTCGGTGAGTTTATTGAGATCGGTTGGTTTTTGGTCAACCGCCAAACGATCGAAAATCAGATCCGAGCGCTCAAATCGGCATTGTCCGTCACCAATGTTTAGCCCTTCGCATAATTCGGGGTGCGTTTCGCACACTTGATTGGTGGTCGGTTGTCCATCGCAGCCGACGAGTAGCAGTAAACTCGTGACAAGACCGAGACGATAAACGTAGCGAGTAAGTAATCGTAAATTCATTATTTGTCGTACCCTGAGTCAACTGCGTCGAGTATACGTTATCTTTGAGTGTAGTTGATGCGTAAAAGCGTGATAAAGCGCACTGTGCTAAACATGCCGTCTACCGACCAAGATCAGGCATAATAGTCGGACCCGGACCACACAGAGGTAATCATGGATATAGAACAAGTCTTAAAAGCAATGACGCCTGAAATATACGATCGTTTGTGTTACGCGGTAGAAACCGGTAAATGGCCTGATGGTACCAGCCTTAATCAAGCACAACGCGATCAAGCCTTGCAAGCCGTTATGCTTTACCAATCACGTCATAACAGCCAGCCTCAGCATATGACGGTCGCGAAAGGGGGTCAGGTGACTTGGAAATCAAAAGCCGAGCTCAAGCGTGAATTTGCCGGTCAAGATGGGCAGCGCATCGATATTGAGACCAAGCACTAGTGCTAACCCAATCAGCACCAATGCTGATCGAATAGATTGGGCGGCACGCCTTGTGGGATATGGTTTGCTGAACGTGTCCTCGCTAAAGCGTAAACGCCGGCGTTCGGCCGGCGTAATCGTCACAATAGCGTTCACTGTCACTTCTGTTCACACGCTAATATCTGTTCGCATGCTAATAATAGCTGAGCTCACCACGTAAATCTTTTTGCACCCAAGTTCGCAAGGTTTCAAAGGGTAATGACTGACTGAGCAAGAAGTGAAGCTTGGCTAACGCCGCTTCGGGTGTCATGTCATAGCCACTCAGTACACCCGCATCGGCCAGCGCACAGCCGGTCGCATAGCCACCCATATTGACCCGTCCTGCCAAGCATTGAGTGAGATTCAACACCAGCACACCGCGATCCGTAGCCTGTTTGAGTAAATCGAGTAACTCGGGATTTTGTGGTGCGTTGCCGACCCCAAAGGTTAATAAGATCATCGCATTGACGGGCTGTTTAAGCGCATTTCTGACAACGTCTGGCGAAATGCCCGGATACATCATGATCACGGCAACCGGTTGATCGCTAATAGTATGGACTTTAAACGGCCCTTGCGAAGGTTGATTGATCTTGTCCGCTTTTACCTCAATATGAATCCCAGCTTCAAGCAACGCTGGCAAGTTGGGTGAGGTAAACGCGTTAAACCCGTCAGCATGCGACTTAGTGCTCCGATTGCCGCGCAGAAGTTGGTTGTTAAAAAACAGCGTCACTTCGTTCACCGGATAATTCGATGCAATATGCAGTGCGTTGAGCAGGTTGGCTTGCCCGTCGGAACGCAACTCAGCAATCGGGATCTGTGAGCCGGTGACAATGACCGGCTTTTCTAAATTTTCTAACATAAATGACAGCGCCGATGCTGTGTATGCCATGGTATCTGTGCCATGCAATATCACAAAGCCGTCATATGCGTGGTAATTTTCGCCAATATCGTCCGCAATCCGTTGCCAATCCGTTGGCGTCATGTCCGATGAATCAATGAGTGGTTCGTACTCATGGATAGTAAAAAGCGGCATTTCTGGACGATGGAATTCAGGCATGTTTTCCAACTGTTGCTGGAGAAAGCCGGACACTGGGACATAACCATGATCAGATTTTTGCATCCCGATCGTGCCACCAGTGTAAGCAATATAAATATGTTTACGTTCCATCATGTCAAATCTGCATTTAATGAGCGTGAGCACAGTATACATGTAACGATTACATCGGTAATACCGAGCGACACACAGAATAGAAGAAAAACAGAGAAGAGGCCCTGACCGAACGGCCAGGGCGAGTGGTTCCTACTGATACTCACAGTTTAAGCAGAATAAGTAACGACCTTGCGGATCGTTAAACTTTTCCAGCAAGGTTAACGACTGCCACTGGGGCGATGCCGTCAACTGGCGCGCAATCGATGGCATTGTCGCTTGCACCGCTTCACCGAGCACGTTGGCGCTTTGCCCCAGCACTTCGTTGATAAATTGCTCAAACGGCGTCAGTGGCTGTTGCATCCAATCTAGTTGATAGTTTTCGAGGTTAGCCAGTTCAGCGGCGGCAGACACGGCGTCGTCAAAGTCACCCAAGCTGTCAACTAATCCCAAACTCAAGGCATCTTGTCCCGTCCATACCCGACCTTGAGCGACTTGGTTTGCCTTTTCCATCGACATATCGCGATGGTTGCTGACCAATGACAAGAAGCGATGGTAACCATGCTCAATGCCTAACTGCATGATATCTCCTACCTCGTCTGGCAGTGCCCGCGTTACGCCAACCCCTGCAAACGGTGTGGTGCCGACACCATCAGACTGCACGCCGAGATCACCCAGCGTGTTCTCAAAGGTGGTGAACAAGCTAAAAATACCGATTGAGCCGGTAATCGTGGTGGGCTGAGCGATAATACGATCGGCGCTGGCAGATAACCAATAACCGCCAGAGGCGGCGACACTCGACATCGAGACCACCACAGGTTTACCCGCTTCGCGTAGCGCATCCACTTCATTACGGATAATTTCAGAGGCGAATGCACTGCCCCCTGGACTATCGACGCGAAGCACGACCGCTTTCACACCGCTGTCAAGGCGGGCATCGCGTAGCATAGCGGCAGTGGTATCGCCACCCACGGTCCCTGGGCGCTGACGTCCATCCATGATCGGACCACTGGCGACCACGACGGCGATATTATCACTGCCTGGCAGGCTAAAGCCGCTTTGTATTTTTGCCAGATAATCGTAATAGCCGGTGTATTCGAAGCTGTCTTCACCGTCACTGCCAAATTTATCGGCCAAATAGCGACGWATTTGCTGACGCGTCATGCGCTTATCGACAATGCCAAGATGCTCAGAGAGGGCGGCAAAATCGYCATCAAAGTCACGCAATGAGGCCAGTAATTGCTTCGCGCTCGGGGACAGTACACTCGGCTCGATGCCACGATTGTTCGCCACATCGCTGACATAGGCATCCCACAGCTGAGATAACCAAGCTTGATTGGCTTCTCGGGCAGCGTCTGACATATTGTTGCGTGTGTATGGCTCCACAAATGACTTATAAGTACCGACTCGGAACACGTGTGTGCTCACATCGAGCTTATCGAGTAGGTCCTTCCAATATAAGTTGTAACTGCCGTAACCTTGCAACATCACCATACCATTGGGCGACATCAGGACTTCATCGGCATAACTGGCCAAGTAATACTGGCTTTGACTGTAGGTGCCGCCAATTGCAATCACAGGTTTACCGCTGTCTTTGAAGTCCTCGATGGCTTTGGCGATATATCGTAGCTTGGTCAGACTAGTAGAAGGCATATCGCCTAGGCTTAAAACTAAGCCATTAATCTGTTCATCCGTCGCGGCATGGCGCACGGTATCAACAATATCAAACAACACGTTCTCGGTTTCTACCGGTTGTCCGAGCGCATTGCGAGATAAGGTATCAACAGGACTTAAGCGCTGTTGTTGTTCAACAATAGGGCCGTCAATATTGAGTAGGAGCGCCCGTGGCTCTGGCTCACTTTGCGCCACTTTTGCGGTAGCGGGGTCCTTTGAGGTCAGCGGCGTATCGGCAGTAAAAGCAAAGTAGATTGCCACGATCACGCCTATGAAAAGGACGTTTAACAAAAGTTGGCGGGCGAAACTGAGAATACGCCACAACCATCGGAATAGGGATGCAATAAAGCGAAACAGTTTTTTCATACGTGAGTCCATCGGTGCATGTCGCTGATATCCTAGCTGATCAGAGCTCAGATCGATAGGCTATCAACCGCGTCATTGTTCTATAATACCGAGCGAAAGTCCTACCCAGATCAATAATTCACGATTTCATGTTGCCAGCTTGTAAACGAATGTTTGAAATCACGTGTCCGTCAGCGCTATAGTCTGGTCAGACCACAACAATAAGTGAGCAAGCGATGGAACAGCACCCTTATCCCCACATGCTAGCCCCGCTCGATCTTGGGTTTACTACCCTGAAAAATCGTGTCTTGATGGGATCGATGCATACCGGGCTTGAAGAAGCAAACGATGGTTTTAAAAAATTGGCGGCCTTTTATGCTGAGCGAGCCAAAGGTGAGGTGGGGCTCATTGTAACAGGCGGATTTTCGCCTAATTTTCGTGGCCGTCTAACCCCATTTAGTGCCCAGTTTAGCTCTGGACGCGCGGCGCGTGCACATCGCGCGATCACCGAAGCCGTTCATGAAAATGGCGGCAAAATCGCGCTGCAATTACTTCATGCCGGTCGTTATGCCTTTCATCCGTTTGCCCAAAGTGCGTCAGCGATTCGCGCGCCAATCAGTAAGTTCACCCCGTTTGAAATGAGCGAGCGGGCGATTTGGCGTACGATTAAAGCCTTTGGCCGCAGTGCCGCGCTTGCTCGCGAAGCTGGCTATGACGGGGTCGAGATCATGGGCTCTGAAGGCTACCTGATCAATCAGTTTTTCTGCCACCGCGCCAACCGCCGTTATGACCAATGGGGCGGGCCAGTCGACAATCGTATGCGGTTTGCGGTTGAAGTGATGCGAGCGGTGCGTCAAGCCGCCGGTGATGACTTTATTGTTATTTTTCGTCTATCGATGCTGGATTTGGTCGAGCAAGGCAATACCTTTGAAGACGTGGTCACGCTCGCGAAAGGCCTAGAAAAAGCAGGCGTCACTATTATTAACACCGGTATTGGCTGGCATGAAGCGCGAGTGCCTACTATCGCGACCCAGGTGCCACGAGGCGCATTTAGCTGGGTCACTGAAAAACTAAAAGGCGAGGTATCGGTGCCGTTAGTCACCTGTAACCGTATTAATACCCCAGAGGTTGCCGAGTCGATTCTCGCCAAGGGGCAAGCGGATATGGTCTCCATGGCGCGCCCATTCTTAGCCGATGCTGAATTCGTTGCGAAGGCCAAAGCCGACCAGTCGAATGACATTAATACGTGTATTGCCTGCAACCAAGCCTGTCTGGACCATGTCTTTAAAGGCAAGCGTGCCAGTTGTTTGGTTAACCCTAAAGCTTGTTATGAAACCGAGCTCGTGGCAACGCCTGTACGCCAAGTGAAACAAGTGGCGGTAATTGGTGGCGGAATGGCCGGGATAAGCTGTGCCACTGAAGCGGCTGAACGCGGACATGACGTGACCTTGTTCGAAAAAGCGGATCGGCTCGGCGGCCAGTTTAATTTAGCGATGACGATTCCGGGAAAAGAAGAATTTAAAGAAACCATTCGCTACTACCTTAGACGATTGGAAAAAGCAGGCGTGACGGTCAAGCTTAATCAAGCCACTGATGTCGATACATTGCGTGCGTTTGACGATATTGTTGTCGCCACGGGTGTGAAGCCACGCCGTCCCGCCATTGAAGGCATTGATCACCCGAGCGTTATTGATTATCAAACCTTTATTCGTGAACAGCCTGAGCTGGGGAGCCATGTCGCCATTATCGGTGCTGGTGGGATCGGCGTTGATGTCGCGACCATGATTACCGAACCCAGAAATCAAAGTTTGGACGCTTGGCTCAATGAGTGGGGAATCGATAAGACTATTACCCACGAAGGCGGACTCTACCCTGGGCACGATACGCTTAGCGACAAGCAGGTGTGGGTATTGCAGCGTCGCGAAGGACGAGTCGGAAAAGGTCCGGGCAAAACCACCGGTTGGATCCATCGAAAAACGTTACAAAAGCGTGGTGTGAATCTTGTCGGTGGCGTGAGCTACCATAAAATTGATGATGAAGGCCTGCATATCAGTGTTAAAGGAGAAGCACACCTGATCCCTGCCACCCAGATCATCTTGTGTGCGGGGCAAGAATCTGTGAATACGTTGGCCGAGCAGCTTGATGATGCCAATGTCTCTTACCATTTAATTGGTGGTGCCGAGCATGCGGGAGAGCTCGATGCGAAGCGAGCCATTCGCCAGGGGATTGAGACAGCCTTGGCGCTTTAGCGGCGGGAGTCTGTGCTAATATGCTGATATCCGCTCATGCAGTGAGCACTAAACGGTTAAAAAGGATAAACCATGGACGCACTTGATTTGCTATTAAAGCGCCGCTCTGTGCCACGATTAGCAGCGCCAGCGCCGAGCGGTGAAGCACTAGAAAACATTATTCAAGCAGGATTACGAGCCCCTGATCATGGCGCACTAACGCCGTGGCAGTTTGTGATTTGCGAGGGCGATGGGCTGACGCGGCTTTCAACCATTTTAGCCGAGGCAGCACAGGCCAACGGCGCGGATGAAACGGCAGTGAAAAATGCCAAAAACGCACCCTTTCGGGCCCCGATGGTGGTGGCCGTGATTGCGCGTACACGTGTGCATGACAAAGTACCGACCATTGAGCAGCATATTTCTGCGGGATGTGCGACGCATGCGATGCAAATGGCAGCGGTCGCACAAGGGTATCAGGGCTTTTGGCGCACTGGCGCATTTGCATACCACCCCGCTGTGAGAGAGGCGTTAGCCGTTGAAGGCGATGATCATATCGTGGGTTTTTTGTACTTAGGAACGCCTGATTGTGCGGCGGCTAATGCGCCTAAACGCGATACTAGCCAGTTTGTCTCTTATCTTTAAGCCACGAGAAGGGCTTGGTTAATCGAGTAAACCTGTGCATATGTACAGGTTTTTTATTGCGCCTCGATCGTGCTTTGCATACCATGCGGACAGCGACTGATAAAGAGACTCTGTCATGGCACGATTATTTATTGCGGAAAAACCGAGTTTAGGGCGCGCAATTGCCGCAGGCCTGCCTAAGCCTCATAAAAATCAGAAAGGATACATTGAAACAGGGCAAGGCGATGTGGTCACCTGGTGTATTGGTCACTTACTCGAACAAGTCGAGCCCGAGGCTTATGACAGCCGCTATAAAAAATGGCATCTGGCTGACCTTCCTATTGTGCCTCAACAATGGCAATTGCGCCCACGCAAAGCCGCCTCGGGCCAGCTGTCCGTGGTTAAAAAACTGATTAAGCAATTTGATCAGCTGGTTCATGCCGGCGACCCAGACCGCGAAGGGCAGCTGCTGGTGGATGAAGTGATTGACTATGCGAAGGTCAGTCAGAGCAAAAAAGCCAATATAAAACGCCTTTTGATCAGTGATTTAAACCTCTCTGCGGTGAAAAAATCACTCAGCAACATGCAAGACAATAAAGGTTACATGCCCTTATCTGTTTCCGCGTTAGCTCGGTCACGTGCCGATTGGGTCTATGGGATGAACCTAACGCGCGCTTATACCCTGCTAGGACAACAGGCCGGTTATCAAGGCGTATTGTCGGTCGGGCGGGTACAAACGCCGGTGCTTGGCCTGGTGGTGCGACGCGATCAAGCAATCAAACATTTTATTCCCCATCCGTATTATCAGCTCGACGCCATCATTGCTCATCAAGGGAGTGAAATACGCGCGCGATGGCAGCCCAGTGACGCCTGCGCCAAATGGCAAGACGAGCAAGGGCGCGTACTTTCTCGGTCACTCGCCGACAATGTCGCCAATCGAATTGCGGGGCAGCCAGCCACGGTCACTGACGCGGAACGTCAGCAGCGAAAGCAAGCGGCGCCACTGCCTTATAACTTGTCAGCCTTGCAAATAGACGCATCAAAGCGATTTGGTTTTAGCGCCCAAAAAGCCCTGGATGTGTGCCAACAACTGTATGAGCGCCACAAAATCATTACCTATCCGCGATCGGATTGTCGTTACTTACCTAAAGGGCACTTCGCTGAGGCGCCCAAGGTATTGGCAGCGATTAAAAAGGGGTGTCAGACACTGATCCAGGCTTGTGACAGTGCGGATCCAAAACGCAAAGGCAAGGCATGGAACGATGCCAAAGTCGGTGCGCACCATGCGATTATTCCAACCGCGAAAGCCGCGCCTGCGAGCTTGTCGGGCGATGAAGCGAAAATTTATCAGCTGGTGGCGCGCCAATATGTGATGCAGTTTTATCCGCCTGCCGAGTATGCAGAAGGAAAACTGGTGTTTGATATTGCCGGTGGCTGTTTTATTGCCAAAGGCAAGGTGCTCACTCAAGCGGGCTGGCGCGCGCTATTGCCCTCCACGCAAACCGCAGACAGTGACGCCACGCCTTTGCCCTTAATGGAGAAAGGTGAGCAAGCGCAGTGTGAGCGTGGCGACATTAAAGACTGCATGACCGAGCCACCGGCTGCGTTTACCGAATCCAGTTTGTTACAAGCGATGACCGGCATTGGCCGCTATGTGCAAAACAAAGCACTGAAAGAGATACTACGAGAAACCGATGGGCTCGGGACCGAAGCCACTCGGGCTGGGATTATTGAGCTGTTGGTAAAACGTGGTCTTTTGAATCGACAAGGAAAAACACTTCACGCGACAGCCAGTGGAACGGGATTAATTGATGCCTTACCCGACAGTGCGACCTACCCGGATATGACCGCTGATTGGGAGCGGCAGCTGCAAGATATGGCGGACCGACAATGCGCGTATCACCCCTTTATGCAAGCGTTAACCGACAAGGTCGCGGGCTTGATTGAAAGTGTAAAAACCTCACCACCGCCTGCCTCTTTGCAAGGTTTACCGGCTGCGCCGGCAAAAACATTTAAACGTAAAACACGGCGCACCAGCACTCGTCGTAAAGGAGCGGCGAAATCAACGGGTAAGACCGCGACACAATAACCGCACCAGTATACTCGAGCAAAAAATGCAGTGATCGCCCGACAACAGACTCGCGGCCACTAAAATAAATAGGCGGCGAGACAACCGACCAACGTCATCACAAATAAAAAGAGTTTTAATAGCTTGGGGTTCGCGGAGATAGCAAATCGTACCGCAATCCGTGCCCCGACCATGGTCCCTATCGCCAGGATCAGCCCTGGCGCCCAACGGACCAGATCATCAGCAATAAATACCAACAGTGAAAGAGAGGTGAAAGCTAAGGTGCATGCCAGTTTGAGCGCATTACCACGGACCAAGTCGTAGTGTAAGGTGCCACATAGCGCGGCGAGCAAAACAAATCCGACCCCTGCTTGTACGAATCCGCCATAAAAGCCTGCGAGCATAAGACCAAACCATGCGGTGGGTGTGTCAGCCACCTTTTTGACTGGCGTACCGGCGGGGGGGCCAAAAGTGGCTGGCTTAACCAGCATCACTACCGTCATGGTCAGCAAGGTACCGAGTAGCAACGGTTTGACCCAACTGGTTGGCAACCATGCAGCGGCCAATGCGCCGCACAAGCCCCCGATTAAATTCGGTATCAATACCGGAATGATATCCTGAGTATCGAGCTTGTCATGTTGACGAAACCCGCTCATCCCTGACGCACACTGTAGCCATACCGCCACCCGGTTGGTGGCGTTGGCGACATCGGCAGGCATGCCCATCACCATCAATGCAGGTAATGTTAGGTTAGAGCCACCACCCGCGAGGGTATTGATAATCCCGGCGATCACGCCCAAGCTCACCAAGATAAAACTGTATTCGAGACTGATCGCCATACACGCTCCTTGTTTGCAATCTCTTGTGTTTTTTGGATAAAGGCGGTTCGATTGTATCGCCAATGTGTGTATGTAACCGTTTGATCTTACGCATACTGAGCCTGTGTAATGCGGTGAAACTGACCGGTAACACTGGCGATTCTCTCTATGCCCTTTATAATCACGTGCTACACCTGAGGTTTTTGGTTAATGTTCGCTCCATAAGCAGGGCGAGATAAGGTTGTACCAGGTCATGCAGCAAGCTGTTCCATCGGCACTTGATAAAGTCGCCCGCCGCTCGGCGCGAGTCGGATTCATTTATAATGTGGTTATCTCCGTGATGGTCTTCATGTTTGCGGTGGTTTCCGTGGAGTTTTGGCTATATCAACAAGCCCATGACCAAGAAGTAAAAGACGTTCGTAACGCCTTGTTGGCCTACCGCTCCCGGATTGAGCTTAAAGTGACGCAGAATGTCGATTTAAGTCATGGACTGACCACCTATATCAGCTTAAATCCAGATCTGACGCAAGACCAATTTTCTCGCTTTGCCAGCCAGTTAAAAGCCAAATCTGCTCATATCCTCAATTTTGGTGCCGCGCGTAATTGGGTGATCAGCCATGTGTATCCTGAGAACCTAAAATCATCGTTAGTCGGGACGCGTTACCATGATGTGCCTGAGCAATTAGCCAGTGTACGTGCGGCGTATGCCTCCAGTGAGCCCGTGATTTCAGGGCCGGTCGATCTTCTTCAAGGCGGAACCGCCTTAATTGCACGCCAATCGATCATCAATCAAAACACAGGGTTACCCTGGGGCGTGTTATCCACGGTGCTCGATATTGATAGCCTTTTCTCCGCAAGCTTTGCCGAAGGCGAGGCGTATCCAGTGCGTGTGGTGTTGCAAGAAAAATCGACCGCCGAGGGGAGGTTTACCCCCATTTACGGTGAGCCTTCGATCTTAACGCAGTCCCCTGAATCCGTCGCAGTGAGCTTGCCTTCCGGCCACTGGCGCTTATTGGGGATCCCGCAAGACGGTTGGAAAAGTTTGCATCCTCACCCCACGGTATGGGGGGTTGGCTTGATTATCCTAGGGTTTTGGCTCGGCGGGTTATATGCTCGATTAAATGCTGGACGCAGCTTTGCGCAGTCGATTGGTCGCATGGTTGATGATAGTTACCGCTTTAGGAGTATCTTTAAACGCCATGATGCGGTGATGATGTTACTGGATGCCAAAAGTGGCGAAATTTTAGATGCTAATGACAGTGCCCAACGTTTTTATGGCTATGACCATGCAACGCTCACAGCGATGAGTATCAGCGAGATTAATACACAAGTCGACAGCACCCTCAAACAAAGCCTTTCACAGGCGAGACAGCGCGAGAAAAACTGCTTTATTTTTGAACATCGGCTAAAAAACGGTGAGAGTCGCCAGGTCGAGGTTCATTCATCCCCGATCACCGTTGGTAACGCCCGCCTGCTGTTCTCGGTTATCCACGATGTATCTGAACGGTTAGAGGTTGAACGTAAGTTGATGCTCAATGCGAAAATCTTTGAGCAATCGAGCGAAGGGGTGCTGATCACGGATGCGCAAGGTGCTATCGTCGCCGTCAATGGTGGCTTCAGTGCGATCACCGGGTATCAAGAAGAAGATGTCGTCGGCGCAATGCCATCCATCCTGAATTCGGGCCGTCATGACGCACATTTTTTCGCCGAAATGTGGCAGCAGATACATCAAGAGGGACATTGGAAAGGCGAAATCTGGAATCGCCGTAAAGATGGTATCGTGTATCCACAGCTTCTCTCGATCAGTGTGGTAAAAGATGACGCCGGTGACGTGGTGAATTATATCGGTGTTTTCTCTGATATCACCCAGCTTAAAGACTCAGAAAAAAAACTGATTGATTTGGCCCACTATGACTCGCTAACCGGATTACCGAATCGCCTGCTGCTTACGTCGCGCATTCGTCAAGCGATGAATAGGCAATCGGTCCAGCGTAACCAGCTGGCGTTGATGTTTCTCGATCTTGACCAGTTTAAGTTCGTCAATGATAGCCATGGCCATACCGTCGGTGATGAGCTCCTTAAATTAGTCAGTCAGCGCTTAGAGGGTCTGTTAGAGGAGGGCGATACCTTAGCCCGCCTCGGTGGCGATGAATTTGTGATCCTACGGGTGATTCATGCTGATGATAATGCCTGTATTCGCTTATCTGAAGATGTGATCCATGCCATGAATCGCCTGTTTATGCTCAAAGGTGGGATCGACGCTCAAATCGGTGTCAGTATCGGCATTGCCCAATATCCAGAGAATACCGCGAGTACCGATGATCTGCTGACCTTTGCCGATTCGGCGATGTATCACGCGAAAAAATCGGGGCGAAACACCTATGCGTTTTACAATGATGCGTTGACGGTAGAAGCGAATCACAAGTTACGTTTGGCGGTCGAGCTACGTCAGTGTGTGCAAAATGAAGAGTTAGAATTATATTACCAACCCCAGGTCGATCTGGTGACCGGCGATATTATTGGCGTCGAGGCGTTATTGCGTTGGCATCACCCAGAGCGGGGGCTGTTATCACCGTTTCACTTTATTGATGTCGCCGAAGAGCGCTCGATTATCCACAATATCACGCAGTGGGTGGTTGAGACTGGATGTCAGCAATTAAAAGCCTGGCAGGATGCGGGCCTCAACGTGTCTATGGCGGTGAATATCTCGCCGCGCAACCTTGCCGACGTGGCCTTTACGCAAGTGGTGTTTGAGGCCTTGGACCGCACCGGCGCCGATCCGCGCTTTTTAGAGTTAGAAATTACCGAAAATACCTTGATAGAAAACCAAGCCAACGCGTTAAAAGTGCTGGAGCAATTACGTGATAAAGGGGTTGGGATTGCGATCGACGATTTCGGCACTGGCTATTCATCGATGGCTTATCTCAAGCGCTACCCCATTTCAAAATTAAAAATTGATCGTCATTTCATTAAAGACATACAAAGCCAATCACCCGATGAACAAGAAGTGGCAATTGTGTCGGCTATGATTGCCATGGCCGATAGCCTTGGGATGGGGGTCGTTGCTGAGGGCATTGAGACCTTGCATCAACAGGCGATTTTGCATGAATTGGGCTGCACCTTTGGTCAAGGGTTTCTCTATCGCCGTCCTATTCCCGCCGTGGAGATGAGCGAATTGTTAGGTCTGGGTCCAGAGGGAGAGTGCGGCGCGTAATCGGCTCCTCCTCTAACTGTCATTGCTCACAGTTTTAGGGCGCAGAGGCAGGAATGATGTCAATGCCTTGCTGTTTTTTTACTCTGATAGAAAATGGCAAGGAGCACAATCATGACTTTTTTCTTTCCTCGACAGCGGCTGGCCATCGCGGTAGCGGCCTCGTTGACTATGGCAGCGTCGTTTTCCACTGCGGCGGCCCCGCATATCACGGTAACCACAGCAACGACACAGTCTGATCGACCGCTTGATCCCAACGCCCCAGCGGTCTTCTCGTTAGGTAAGAACATCTACCAAATCAGTGTGGAAGGGATAGCAGGTGACTGTCAGGCCGCGTCTCCCGAGAACGCGAAATTTAATACGCCTATCCCGCTTTCTTGCCAAGACAAGACAAACTTTGAACTTACCGTGCGTTTTGCTGGGGATTATGGGTTTTATTATCAGCCAGAGACGCAAACAATCCGCGTTAAACGTGAACCGAAAAAGACCGCATCAAGGTTTAAACGCCCGTTGCCCGATGTCCAGTGTCACCGCTATCAAGGTGGGCCGGTCACCCTTTCTTTGGGAGAGAGTTTTGCCGATGGCACGCAATTAAAAGAGGCGCTCAGTGGCCAGGTTGTCACGGTGAAAAATCACAGCGTGACGCTCACCCCAGCCTCTGAAAGTGGCGGGTTGGTGTTGCTCGCCCCAATTACAGCACCAGAGCCAGATTTTACCTATCGCAATGCAAACATTTATTTTGTCATGGTGGACCGATTCAGCAATGGCGATCCGAGTAACGATCACAGCTATGGGCGGCGTCAGGATAAAGCGCAAAACATTGGCACTTTTCATGGCGGAGATCTACAAGGCGTGATCGACAAATTGGATTATATCCAAGCGCTCGGCACCGATGTAATCTGGTTATCGCCGATCGTAGAGCAGGTTCACGGGTTTGTCGGTGGTGGCAGTCAAGGGGACTTTCCGTTTTATGCCTACCACGGCTATTGGTCGCGTGACTTTACCCAAGTAGACAACAACTTTGGTGATGATGCCACACTAAAAAAATTGGTCGACGAAGCGCATCAACGCGGACTAAAGGTGTTTCTGGACGCAGTCGTCAATCACCCAGGTTACGCAACGCTCGCGGATTTACAGCAAGACGGGATTGAGGTAGTCAATGACACTGAATTACCGGCGCAATGGCAAAATTGGCAGCCCGGTGACGGACAAAGCTGGCATGACTTTCATGATGCGATTGATTATAAGAGCACGAATTGGCAGCAGTGGTGGGGAAAAGACTGGGTACGCGCAGGATTACCGGGGTACGATGAGCCTGGCAGTAGTGATAAAACGCTGACCTTAGCCGGATTGCCTGACTTTAAAACTGAATCTTCGCAACCGGTGACCCCGCCACAATGGTTGCTCAACAATCCCGGCACGCGAGTAAAGGTGCGAGACAATTACACAGTGAGTGATTACTTACTTGAATGGCAAACCCAGTGGGTTGCGCGTTTTGGTATTGATGGTTTTCGTGTTGATACCGTCAAGCATGTTGATGGTGAGGTTTGGCGAGCGTTAAAAGCACACGCCTCAGAGGCATTGAAAAGCTGGCGCGCCGCTAATAATCAAACGGGCGAGCCCTTTTGGATGATGGGAGAAGTATGGGGGCACAATGCCTACCGGAGCCCTTATTTTGACCAAGGCTTTGATGCACTGATTAACTTTGATCTGCAAAAGCGGATGGACAAAGGGGCGTATTGTTTAAGTGAAATGGAAACCACGTATCACGCGTACGCTGAGACCATGCAAACAGAAGCGGATTTCATTCCGGTTAGCTATATGTCGTCTCATGATACCGAGCTCTTTTTTAGCCGTTTTAAAGATGCCAGCATGCAACGCGGTGCTGCCAACGCATTACTTCTGGCGCCCGGTGCGGTGCAAGTCTATTACGGTGATGAAGTTGGACGTGATTTAGGCCCTTACGGCGATGACTTTCACCAAGGAACACGCTCGGATATGGTGTGGAAGCGTAACGCCATGCAGGCGGGGTTATTAAACCATTGGCGAAAAGTGGGGCAGTTTAGGCAACGCCACCCTGCGGTAGGTGCGGGCGCGCACCAAGTGATCCCTCAACCAGGCGCGTATGTCTTTTCCCGGCAATATGGAGAAGACACCATTGTTGCCGCGTTTGTCGGGCGTCAAGCCGAATAAGTGACCGCCGCGAACAGGATGTTTATCCTTGTTGAACGTACCATACGAAAAAGCCCGTCACTCATTGAGTGACGGGCTTATATGTATTGGTCGGTCTGACTGGATTTGAACCAGCGACCCCTGACACCCCATGACAGTGCGCTACCAGGCTGCGCTACAGACCGACTAAGCGCTATATTACGAATCGACCTAATGGCTGTCAATTGCTAAACGCGGTTGTTTCCCGGTTTTTCAATTGTTTGGCTACTTATGCGCCACTTATTGGCCATTATTGCGGCTCGTGATCCTCAGGATAATAGAAACGCTTTAATTCGTGCATCACTTGCATCAATAGTGACAACTGGGGCTTACCTTCGGGAAGTGGGGTATAGTGGCGATCATAGACTTTATAATTGCCAAATTTATCCACCACCGTGGTTTTTTGTGGCTGTATCACCACAATATCGCGACTGTCACCGGCCAACACCCATTTGCGTGATTGGCTCTCGAGTTCAAACAGATTCACACCGCTACTGTAACTGTTGGCGGGTGAGCTCACCGATAGCATCGACTCCATCAATGTTGGTGCCACATCAAGGTGGCTACTGTAATGATTGATCTGCTCGGCCGGTTGATTAGGCCAGTGCATCACCATCGGTACTTGAAGCTGATAACGGCTGTAGTTTGAGTTCGAACCCCAGCTATTCATCCCGGTTTCATTAAATTCCATGCCGTGGTTTGCCGTAATCATCACTACGGTATTGGCTAGCTTTCCCGAAGCCTCAAGCTGTTGAATCAGTTCGCCCAATTGCTCATCCAGATAGTGAGCGGCATTGTTATAGCTATTTTTGAGGACCAAGCCTGTTTGCTGGTCGACACCGGCCATTCCACTGTTAAGCGCTGGTTGGAAAGGTTGCGCATAGTCGCCGCCTTGCTCATATTCATTCACCGTGGCGAGCTCTAAATAACCAAACCAAGGTGTATTTGCTTGGCGCCCTTGTAGCCAGCTTTGCATCGAGGTGATCGCACTGGCATCGGCCTGCCAAGCCGGTGCCTCTGACTGTGTATCACGGTCGAGTGCGCGACTAAAAATACTTTGATAGTAAATGGGATTAGAAAAGTTATCGCCACTGAACAGCCCGAGTTGATAGCGACGTTGATTGAGTGTATCCATCAATACAGGACGCAAACCCTCAGTTCGCGCGCTTTGCGCATAGCTGCCCGGCAGTCCATAAAAGAAACCAAACAAACCGGCCATATCATCGTTGCTGCTACTGAAGTGATTCTTAAACCACAGGTTATCGGTAGCGAAACGATGCAGGTGAGGCATGGTGACTGGGTTAAGCATATCGGCACGCAACCCTTCAACCATCACCACCAATAAGTTTGGGCGGTATTTGTTGGCATCTGGCGCAAACGACAGTGGCTCCAACGGATAACGAATCACCTCGCTGGTTTCTTGGCCGCGCTGCTCGCGTAGGCGTTGATACTCTTGTCGATCGAGCAAGCCATACTTTTCCATAAAGGTTTTTGCTGTCATCGGGTACGAGACAGGAAAGGTCGAACGCTGCGCCGTGACCGGGCTATAAATGAACGCATCGGCCCAGATATGGATTAAATGGCTGGCAATAAAGCAAAGAGCAAACACGCTGGCAACCGGAACACCAACGCGTTTACGGGTTAATTTACGCAGCTTACGCCACACCCACTCGGCCATGATCAGCTCTAAGATAAAGATCACCGGCCCAGCAATAAATAAATACTGCCAGTGGGCATTCATATCGGTTTTTTCGCCGCTTAAAAGCAGCTCCCACACCAAGGGATTAAGATGTAGGTGTAAGGTTTGATAGGCGTAAATATCTAGCAGCAATACCATCATTCCGACAGTCGCGACTATTACCGCAAAAAGCCGCATAAGACGCTGAGACGGGATGATAAAACTGGCTGGAAAAATGATCAGAATATAAAGCGCAAAAACCAGGAAACCGAAGTGGCCGACCCAGTTAAAGATCAAGTAGCTTTGCCCTAATAGGGTGTCTGGCCACCCAGATTGGCTGATATAGCGGGTGCCCAGCAACATAGCGGCAATGATGTTGAAAAAGCTAAACCAATGCCCCCAACTGATCAGCTGGGATACTTTGTCGCGATACGATGTTCCGCTATCAACCATACAAATTTATTCTTCTCTGATTAGATACTGCTGCAAGCGTTATTGGTTATCGATGGATGCCATTAATGCTTGGGCGAACTTCTCGGCAAATGCCTGACGTTGTGCGGCAGGAATATTGTGGTTAAGGATATTGGTGGCGACATTCCCAATCACCATCAGTGATAAATCCGTCGATGCATCGTGTTGCTCTAACACATTGACAACATCACTGATAATACGTTCCACTTGCTTATCATCATATTTTGAGGTTACAGGCATAAAATCGTCTTGTCTTCTTAAAACCAAAGCAGCGTATAATAACCCACACTTTAGTCTTACTGAAAATCTTTTCAATCATGACCCTCACGCTTTCTAACGTAATATTACATCAAATTGTCAAACAAGCTGATGATTCGCTTAATGTTCAGCTTCGCGACGGACCATTACCGCTCAACGAACAAACCGAAAATCTGATGGCCGATGTACATCGGGTTTATCATGCAAAAGCAGGCAAAGGGTTTGCGTTGTTCGACACCGAGAGTGAATTCCAGCAATGGTTAAAGGCTTACCGCGCTGACGAACTGGACTTTCGAGCCTTTTCTGAACGTGCCGTTGAACGTCTGCGCGCTGAGCTCGCGAAATACCCATTTGCCGATAGTGGCACCTTGGTGATGGCGCATTATCGTGCCTTAGCCACTGACTACGTATTTATTGGTGTGGTGGAATCAAAGCACAGTTTACGTGTCACGGACGAGCTTGACGTTAACGCCACCGAATACCTAGATGTCAGCAAAATGGATATCGCGGCACGGATTGATTTGTCTACCTGGGAGACGGATCCGGCATCAAATCGTTACTTGTCGTTTATCAAAGGGCGAGTTGGGCGCAAAGTTGCAGACTTCTTCCTTGATTTTTTGCAAGCGGAAGTGGGCATGGACAGTAAACAGCAAAACCAAGTGCTGATGCAGGCGGTTGAGGATTACTGTGATGATGCCCGTTTGGATAAAGAAGAGAAGAACAACTACCGCAAGCAGGTGTATGACTACTGTAACGATCAGCTTAAAGCGGGTGATGAAGTGGTGGTCAAAGAGCTCGCGGAGGAATTGCCAGCGACCCCCGAAGGAACGGACTTTTATCAATACACCAACCAGCAAGGCTATGAACTGGAAGCGCAGTTTCCTGCCGACCGCACCACCATGCGCAAGTTAACTAAATTTGTCGGATCGGGGGGTGGCTTATCGGTCAACTTTGATGCCATGTTGATGGGGGAGCGCGTGTTCTACGATCCAGACACAGACACCCTTACCATAAAAGGGACGCCCCCAAATTTGCGTGACCAACTACAACGCCGTTTATCCAGTCGAGACGATGAATAAAAAAAGCGGGACACGGCTAACGTGTCCCGCTTTTTTTTAAGCGCTTTTATTGCTCGTTAGGCACGCTCTGGCGCAGACGCTATTGCGGTTGTATCTTCTTGCGCTTGCGCGGCCTGGTTTGGCTCAACCTTATCGACAAACCAACCGAAGTAGCTGGTCACGATGGTGACGGCAATACACACAAAGCTTAACCACATGAAAGGTGCATAAGACAAGGTGGCGACACCAAGAATACTGGCCATATAAATACCGTTATCACTCCATGGCACCATGCCTGAGGTTAACGTGCCACCAAATTCAGCGTTACGAGACAAGTTTTTACGTTGATAACCCAGTCTGTCGTAGTTTTTGGCACAGATTTTAGGGGTTAAGATCAGCGACACATACATGGCCGAGCCGAATACGTTCCCCATAAAGGCGGTGCCGATGGTGGAGGTTGCCAAGCTACCTGCACTGTTAACGCGACGCTCAAACAAGCTGGCAATGGTATGCAAGACCCCGACTTTTTCGAGCAAGCCACCAAAACCCAGACCAAACACAATCACAGCCACGGAACCGAGCATTGAAGACATGCCACCGCGGTTGAGAATGGCATCGATAAAGTCGACACCCGATGAGATAGAAAACGGCGCCCACGCGGTATTAATGGCGTTCACGGGGGTCATATCTTGCAGCATTACAGCCCAAACCACACCCAGTAATGAACCAAAACTAATGACCGGGAAAGATGGTAATCGCATTGCCAGCAGCGCGAGGACAATCAGCACCGGCACAAAGGATAGTGGTGAAATCACAAACTGATCCTGCATCGCTTGCTTCACCATCTCTACTTGGCTCATATCCACATTGCCTGCGTAGTGCCAGCCAATCAGAGTAAACAGAATACCGGTAATGATGTAACTGATCAGTGCAATCGGCAGCATGCCTTTAATGTGCTCAACGATTTCGACGCCAGACATTGACGAGGCAAGGATCACTGAATCAGACAATGGCGACATTTTATCACCAAAGTAGCACCCTGAAAGAACGGCACCTGCCGTCATTGGGGCAGGGATCCCAAGGCCTTGACCAATCCCCATCATGGCAATACCCGCGGTTCCGGCAGCCCCCCAAGAGGTGCCCGTCGCTAAAGCGGTTAACGAGCAAATCAACATGGTCGCTAAAAGGAAGATAGAAGGGTGGATAGCTTTAAGACCATAGTAAATAATAGTGGGGACGATCCCGCCTGCAATCCAGGTACCTACCAATGCGCCAACCGATAGAAGTATTAAAACGGCGCCTAAGCCGTTAGAAATTCCTTTCGTGGCAGCACTTTCAAGATCTTTGTATTGATGGCCAAGTTTTAACCCCAGTCCCATAATCACAAACCAGCCGATAAATAAGGCCAGTTGAATGGGGAGGTCTAATTTGGCGGTAAACGAAAACGCGAGCGCCAAAAAGGCGCCAAGTGCTAATACCACCTGAATGATGGAGGGTAATCGAGCTTGCTGTGTTGTCATAACTTAACCTTCTTCACGTCGCTTGCTGGGTAACCGGTCGCTTGCGGGTTACCGATAGCGTTGAGCGAGTCAATATCATTATCGGAAGGTGGATCGTCTGTGATTGCGCGACTACTCCCTGCGCGATTTAGCGATGCCTTAAGCAACAACCAAACTCACATCACTGTCCTTGTTTCAGTATCCTTTGTTCCATTTGTGAGGGGCCCTACTCTAGCTAACAGAGTAAAGTGATGGGAAACATTTTTGTCGCTTATGTGAGTCGCGCGCGAATTAAGTTACATCCTGACATAATTAGTTAATATATGGTTATTTTAAGGGTGTTTAAATGTTTCAATATTTTGTTTTGTCTGTGTTTTTCAGTTTGTTTTTTAGACGCCTGTACGTTAAATCAAGTTAGACATAGGTGACGGAAACTTGAAAATGAGGTCATTTAATAAGCAGGCAGAGGCGTTAACCTGACGACCGTGATAAGACGTGTTAGTATCAAAAACGTTTTTTCACTGACTGTCAGGCAACCATATGCTGTTGTTAACGGCGGTCACACAACATGGAGTGTGAAAATTATGATGCGAGTAGGTTTAGTTGGCTGGCGCGGCATGGTGGGATCGGTGCTGATGCAGCGCATGGTAGAAGAAAAAGACTTCGACCATATCGAACCTGTGTTTTTTAGCACCTCACAAGTCGGGATTGCAGCGCCGAATTACGGCAAAGATGCAGGCATGTTACAAGATGCCTATGACATTGAAACGCTCAAAACCCTCGATGCTATTATCACCTGCCAAGGCGGCGATTACACCAACGATGTTTACGCAAAACTGCGTGAATCAGGTTGGAAAGGCTATTGGATTGATGCAGCGTCATCATTACGAATGGCAGATGATAGTATCATCACCTTGGATCCGATTAACTTCAAACACATCCAAGCGGGGATCCATAACGACACGCGCACGTTTGTCGGCGGTAACTGTACGGTTAGCTTGATGCTGATGGGCTTAGGCGGTTTGTATCAAAACGGTCTGGTTGAGTGGATGACCGCGCAAACGTACCAAGCGGCGTCTGGCTCAGGCGCAAAACACATGCGCGAGCTGATCAGCCAAATGGGTGTCATCAATGATTCAGTGAACACTGACTTGGCAAGCCCTGCAACATCTATTCTAGATATTGACCGCAAAGTGGCTCAAACCCTACGCTCGAGCGATTTTCCTAGCGAGCAGTTTGGTGCGCCACTCGCAGGCTCATTGATCCCTTGGATTGACGTCAAGCGTGACAACGGCCAAAGCAAGGAAGAGTGGAAAGCTTCGGTTGAAACCAACAAGATCCTAGGGTTACAAAACAATCCGATTCCTATCGACGGGACTTGTGTCCGTGTAGGAGCCATGCGCTGTCACAGTCAGGCGCTGACCATCAAGCTGAAAAAAGCGGTGCCGATGGATGAGATTGAAGACATGATTGCGTCGCACAATGACTGGGTGAGCGTGGTGCCTAACGAGCGTGACGTGACCATGACGGATCTGAGCCCAGCAAAAGTGACAGGCACCATGTCTGTGCCAGTGGGTCGTCTCCGTAAACTGGCGATGGGGGATGATTTCCTTAATGCCTTTACTGTGGGTGATCAGCTGTTATGGGGAGCGGCAGAACCGCTACGCCGCACGCTGCGGATTATCTTGTCAGAAAAAGAACAAGATTAATTCTCTTGGACTTATCAAGTTCCGTTAAGCCGTCAACCTAGTTGGCGGTTTTTTTTTGCCTAAAATGCGAGTTTGCAAAGCGTATCAGGCATAAAAAAGGAGGCGATAAACGCCTCCTAGTGATTGGTAAGCCTGGGTTTACAAGAGCCTAGGTTTGCAAGAGCCAGGGCTTGCAACAGACCTTTTTCGCGCTCGGTCTGTTGGCGATGGGTTTAGCCTGCGAAGTTTTTCGCGACGAAGTCCCAGTTAACCAGTTTCCAGAATGCAGCGAGGTAATCTGGACGCACGTTACGATAATCGATGTAGTATGCGTGTTCCCAAACGTCGACAGTCAACAATGGCGTTTCACCATCGTGAGTCACGGGCGTTTCGGCATTCGAGGTGTTGACGATTGCAACCGACCCGTCTGCTTTTTTCACCAACCAAGTCCAGCCTGAGCCGAAGTTAGTCACAGCAGCATTGGTGAACTGAGTTTTAAACTCGTCAAACGAACCAAATGCTTTGGTGATCGCGTCTGCAACGTCACCTGTTGGCTCACCGCCGCCATTTGGGCTTAGGCAGTGCCAGTAGAAGGTGTGGTTCCACACTTGGGCCGCATTATTGAACACGCCACCTGACGAGGTCTTGATAATGTCTTCGAGTGATTTACCTTCGAAATCTGTGCCTTCGATCAAACCGTTCAACTTCACCACATAAGTGTTGTGGTGCTTGTCGTAGTGGTAGTCGAGTGTTTCTTTTGAGATATGTGGTTCTAGTGCGTCTTTTGCGAAAGGTAATTCAGGTAGTTGGAATGACATTGCTATATATCTCCGTTTTTATCGTGAGAGTGCTTCCTGTAGTCGATCACTGACAGTGCAGGGGCAAATACGAATGACTGACAACGGATGATCACTGACTACCCATTGCCGTTATCGCCACCTAACCATCGAGTGTGACTACTATTTTCGTTTTGCTAAGTCTAGTTTAGCAAGTTTTTACTTTATTAAAAGGATCGCAGCAAAATTTTTACGCTTAATCCCACAAAACATTTAGGCATTTTTTTCCAGCCTGTTAACCAGTAGAATCAAAATAAGATTCACAGACAGTGTTCGAGGAAGCAATGGAAACAATGGACAAAATTAAGCAGCAAATCGAAGAAAACGCGATTCTGCTATACATGAAAGGGTCGCCGAAACTACCAAGCTGTGGTTTTTCGTCACAAGCCTCTCAAGCGCTGATGTCGTGTGGCGAGAAGTTTGCTTACGTGGATGTGTTGCAAAACCCAGAGATCCGCGCAGAGCTACCTGTTTACGCACAGTGGCCAACATTCCCACAGTTGTGGGTTGACGGAGAGCTGGTTGGCGGGTGTGACATCATCTTGGAAATGTTCCAAAAAGGTGAGTTACAGCCACTGGTCAAAGAAGCGGCCGCGCGTCGTGATGCGAGTGAAAACGAGTAATTGTTCGCGTTTATCCGGCTCTCGCCGTATCACTGAAACGAACCGTATCAGGTAAAAAGCCACGTTATAAAACGTGGCTTTTTTCTTGTCTATACCGCCTTTTTACTTACATAGCGCGTTTACGCCCTAGAGCATCATCGCGGCTAACCAGCCGAAGGCAATTAATGGCAGGTTATAGTGGATAAAGGTGGGGACCACGGTATCCCAAATGTGTTCATGTTGGCCATCGGCGTTCAGGCCCGACGTTGGACCCAAAGTAGAATCCGAAGCGGGTGAGCCAGCATCGCCCAGGGCGGCGGCCGTTCCCACCAAGGCAATGGTTGCCATCGGCGAGAAGCCAAACGCCAGTGAGAGTGGCACATAAATGGTAGCGATAATCGGAATGGTCGAGAACGACGAGCCGATCCCCATGGTCACTAGCAAACCGACAATCAACATCAAAAACGCCGCGAGCGGTTTGTTATCGCCAATCGAGCCTGACAAAGAGGCGACTAAGGACTCCACACCACCCGTTGCTTTCATTACCGCGGCAAACCCAGCGGCGGTGATCATAATAAAGCCGATCATCGCCATCATGTGTACCCCTTTGGTAAACACATCCTGGGTGTCTTTCCAACGGATCACGCCGCCAAAGGTAAACACCATAAAGCCGGCCAATGCGCCGACAATCATCGACCCTGCCATCAGCTGCACGCTTAACGCCGCGACAATCGCAATGCCTGCAACCCACAGGTTACGGGGGCTAATGGCGTGGTTTTCCGGCTCAGCAGTGAGGACGTTCCCTTCACTGTATTGGCGTGGCTGGCGATAGCTGATAAAGGTCGCGATCAGCAAGCCGACTACCATCCCGGCTGCCGGTAATAACATTGCCGTCGGCACCTGGCTGGCGACCACGTTTAGGCCATTGTCATTGAGGTTTTTCAGCAAAATATTATTCAAAAAGATGCCGCCAAAGCCGACCGGCAACACCATATATGGCATGATCAAACCAAAGGTCAGCACACAGGCGACCAGGCGACGATCGAGCTTTAAGCGTTGGAACACATGCAATAAAGGTGGGATCACAATAGGAATAAAAGCGATGTGGACCGGAATCGCGTTTTGCGACGAAATAGCCAAAAGGCCTAATAAGACCAAGACCACATATTTAAAGGTGGCGGTATTGGCATCGGTTGGGCGCGCGTTAAGCTTGCGGATCACCGAGTGCGCGAGAACATCGGTGATCCCTGAACGGCTAATTGCGACCGCAAAGGTACCGAGCATCGCATAACTGAGCGCAATAGTGGCACCACCGCCAAGGCCACCTTCAAAGGCACTGATGGTCTCGGAAATACTGAGCCCACCGACCAGCCCACCAAGGACCGCACTAAAGGTGAGTGCGACGACGACATTGACGCGCATAAGGGCCAGTGCCAGCATGACACAGACTGAAATGACTACCGGGTTCATGGAAACGTTCCTGTTATAGGGGTTATCACTGCAGCGTTGCCGCAGGGGTTATCTATGATTTTGTAATTAAGCTACCCAGTTTGCGCAAAATTTTGTCTGTGTCGAGGGGTAATCGGTTTTTTTGGTTACTTTCTTTCATGCTTGTCAGCGTTGCTGAAATTCGCGACCAGTAAAGTAGGCAAATAGGGCGCGGCGCCGCCCCCAGGGATGGATTCACGGCATGTCTGTGTGCGAGGCTTGGTCGCGTTATTCCATCATAGCGGCCAATCATCACTTCTAATGTCATTCAAGGCGGGATACTAGATCGAAAAAAGCCGGCCTATGTAGGCCGACTTGTTGAGTGATGGCGAAGTCGCAGGGCTTAGAACAAGTAGTTCAGCTGCAAACCGTAGATGTAAGCATCGCCACCGGCACTAAAATCGGTCGCCGTTGCGGCGTTACCAGATACTAGTTCCTCGGTACCACCGACTTGATCACCATCGAGGAAGGCAAAGCCGGCATCAATCGAGAGGTTTTCATTGGCAGTATAGGTGGCACCCAGGCTCCACCAGTGACGGTCAGAATCTGGAATACTTAGCGTGCGTTTTTCTGCTGACACCGGGCTTTCATCATAGGCATAGCCCGCACGGAAAGCCCAATGATCGTCCATGGTGTAAGTCGCACCCAGCGCATAACGCCAGCTGTTATCCCAACCTTCTTCTTTTCTCAAGCACTGGCCTGACGTTCCATCATTACATTGTGCACTGGTTGCTTTCAGCTCTTTAAAGGTATCCCAACCGACATACATCGCACTATAGTGCATTGCAATTTGTTGATTCAGTTGGTGGAAACCAGAGAATTCAATAACCTCAGGAAGGCTGAGCTCTAGTTCACCATCGACCTTTTGGTTGGATGAAGATAACCCCTGATAATCACCTTCAAGGGTTACATCGGTTTGTGAGCGATAGGTGAGACCAAAGCGGTTATTTTCATCAAGCTCCCAAAGGGTACCGAGGTTCCAGCCAAAGCCCCAGCCATCACCTTTTAAGTGAGCTATTCTGCTTTGAGGCGTAGTGCCAGGTATCGTCGGAGGCAGCGGTCCGGGTCCGGCTGCTACCCCTGCAAATCGGTTCAACTCCGCATCGGCATAAATGGCACTAATCCCTGCGCCAATACTCCATTGGTCATTCAATTTATAAGCAATATTGGGATTAAAGTTCATGGTGACTAATGATGTATCACCCGCCGCGGGTCCTGCTGCGAAATCTTTAGAATATTCGGTTGATAAACCGAAGTTAGAAAAGGCTGAGAAGCCAACGGCGAGTCGATCATCAATCGGCTGAATTAAATGGAAGTTCGGGACATACTCAGTAGGAGCCAGATCTTTTTCATTTGTCGATAGCCCTGCTTGTTGCAAAGTAGCGGCATTAGCAGGCCCTACATTATCCACATCTGCATGCACATCGGGATCAATAATGGTCAAGCCGCCCGAGAATGCGGTGGTGTTAAAACGGGTTAGGGCAGCCGCGTTGCGTGCGCCGACGGCGGCATTGTCTGCGATAGCGGCTTCACCGGCAAAAGCACGCCCCAAACCGGATACCGAGGTTTCTGATACTTGGAAGCCGGCACTGTGTGCTTGTACGGCTAACAAAGATAAACTGGTTGCCACTAGCGATTTCTTAAATAGTGATGACATAACGCGCCTCACTCCTATGTTAATTAAGCTTCTTGTTCTTTGGGGCCGCCGCTTCAAAGCCCATCTTACGTGGGCGAGAGAAGTGGTCGGATGTTCTACAGGTTCAATACTGGCACCAATTTCGCGTTTGTTAAAGGTTGGTTTCAAAACGGATACCGCACGATGTCACCTGGTTGGGCTGATAATGTTTCTATCGATTGTTTTAAGTAAATACTCTAAAGCGTTTATTACTCATCTCAGCCCGTGTTTGGCGTAATATGGATAAATTAATTCTGTCGCTCACTCCTTATGTGCCTGTTTAATCGTGGTTAATATGCTGGCTAAATAGAGGCCAAAATAAGATCACAAAAATGTGACAACAAACAAGTTGTTAACAATTAAAGCATACATTTATTGCTGCAACGGATAACCGTGGGTCGGCTCACGCGCTGGGGCTTTATTCGGGCGTCTCTTCCTGCGCGTCAGGCGCAGAGGGCAAAGGCCAGCCGCCTAGGCGCTTCCAACGATTAACAATTTCACAAAATAGCTCGGCCGTACGCTCGGTATCGTAAAGGGCGCTATGGGCTTCTTTGTTATCAAAAGCAATATCAGCGGTTTTACAGGCTTTAGCCAGCACGGTTTGCCCGAGAGCCAAGCCGCTTAAAGCCGCCGTATCAAAGGTGGCAAAAGGGTGGAAGGGGTTACGCTTTAGCTTCGCGCGCTCGGCGGCGGCCATCACAAAGCTGTGATCAAAATTGGCATTGTGGGCGACCATAATGGTGCGCTGGCACTCTGCCGCTTTTTGCTCTTTACGGATCAGCTTAAAAATCTCTTTTAAGGCCTCGCCTTCATCAACCGCGCCGCGCAAGGGGCTGTAGGGATCACGAATGCCGGTAAATTCAAGGGCCGCTGGCTCTAAGTTGGCGCCTTCAAAAGGCGTGACATTAAAATGCAATGTTTTATCCGGAGCGAGCCAGCCTTGCTCATCCATTTTTAAGGTTACCGCGCAAATTTCGAGTAATGCATCGGTGTTGGCGTTAAACCCGGCTGTCTCCACATCAACAACAACGGGAAAGTAACCACGGAATCGGGCCTTAAGGCTGTTTAGATCGCTTTCTTGGCTCATGCAATGTCACTTTACTTACAATAATCAGAGCGTGATTATCGCAAATCCGGACGATAAGCTAAAGTCACCATCTTGCCGGTCGATATCTTTATCGTTACTCTTGTTGGTTAAACCGTCTCTCACTGCTGGGTGCATCCTCTTTAGGTGTGCAAATATGCCACTCCAAGGATCATAAAGCCTGTACAGAGCCTCATGCGAAGTTCGGAGTCCAGAATGGCGTCTCGCCTTTTTAAGCCATGCCTGATTAATAATGTGTTGCCGGGCGCGCTGGCCCTCACCGTGGGTCTATTGAGTGCGGGTAATGTTTATGCAAACAAGCAATATGTCGCATCGCTTGGCGAGTCGAACTGGGCGGTGACCATAGATACACCGATCGAGTGCCGCCTGCAGCATAATATCCCTGGATACGGGCTCGCGTCGTTTACCTCGCGCGCCAGCAAAGACATGAATGTAGATTTCGAGTTGGAGATGCAGCGTCCTATGGGTGAGACAGCGCCGGTATCTTTGCTATCCATGCCTGCCGATTGGATGCCCGGTGAACCGGCCCGATATATGGACCAGCTTAAGTTTTTCCAACAGTTTGATGGCTATGTCGGCGGCCAAACGGCCTGGTCGATGTTGAGCGAATTGGAAGAAGGTCGCTTTCCTACCTTTAGTTTTCAAGATTGGCGGCGCCAACAGCGTCAAATCGATGTTGCCCTGTCTGCGGTGGCGTTTGGGGCACCGTACCAAGAATTTAGCCAATGCTTAAACACCTTATTGCCTTACGCGTTTGAGGACATTTCCTTTACCGTGTTGCGCTATCAAGAAAACAGCGATGAGCTCACCAAAGCGAGCCGCCAACGCTTAACCCAAATTGCCGAATTTGTCCGCTATAGCGATGATATTGATTTGGTCCTGGTCGCCACTTATTCCGATGCACGAGGCACACGCGCCGCCAATCAACAAATGTCGGAGCGGCGGGCGAAGAAATTACGTGACTACTTTACCTCTTTGGGCTTGCCTGAGGACAGGATCACCGTTGAAGCCTATGGCGAGCGCCGGCCGGTCGCCGATAACGAGGATCCCATTGGCCGAAGTAAAAACCGTCGTGTGGTGATCTCTCTGGGTAGGACCTTGTTATAAGGCACAGTCAACGTTCAGCGAGTAGGCGGACGTTCAGCCGAGGTGGGATGACAAACCAAAAGCGAACCTTAGTTCCGAGCGACAGAAATAACAAAGCCCTGCGGTTGAAGCAGGGCTTTGTTGTCTTGGCTATGTAGCTATCACTAAGACTCACTCTGTTAAGCGTGTGAGCTTCATGAGAGCAGGTGTCAGTTAACCGTTTAGGCCAGCAGACGCGCTCTTGTTTTGAATAAGCTCGAGCTTATAACCATCAGGGTCAGTGACAAAAGCGATTTCAGTGCTGCCACCTTTTACTGGGCCTGGCTCGCGAGTGATATTGCCGCCGGCTTGGCGAATTTGATCACAGGTGGCGTAAACATCGTCGACACCGATCGCAATATGACCAAAGGCGTTGCCGTGATCGTATTCCGATTCGCCCCAGTTATAGGTCAATTCGATCACTGCACCGTCAGACTCATCGCTGTAACCGACAAACGCCAAGCTATATTTATACTGCTCGTTTTCATTGGTGCGTAACAAACGCATACCCATTACGTCGGTGTAAAATTTCACTGCGCGATCCAGATCACCGACGCGGATCATGGTGTGTAGAATTCTGCCGTTAGACATGACGTTGCTCCTTTATTACTTGCCAGTGCTCGCCTGAAATAGCGTTAGCTGTCTGGATAGACTTTATCTTTATATTCACATAAATCTTCAATGATGCAACTGCCACAGCGGGGTTTGCGTGCCAGGCAGGTATAGCGTCCGTGCAAAATAAGCCAATGGTGCACATCAACCTTAAACGCTTTGGGCACCACCTTGTTCAGTTTCTCTTCCACGTCATTGACGTTTTTACCCATCGCAAACTTGGTGCGATTAGAGACCCGAAAAATATGGGTGTCGACCGCAATAGTGGGCCAACCAAATGCGGTATTAAGCACGACATTGGCTGTTTTTCGCCCGACACCGGGTAAGGCCTCTAGCGCCTCGCGGTTTTCTGGCACCTCACCACCGTGCTGTTCGATCAGCGCACGACAGGTCTTAATCACGTTCTCGGCTTTGGAATTAAACAGGCCGATGTTTTTGATATAGGACTTCACCCCATCCACACCTAGTGCCAATAAGCCCTCTGGTGTGTTGGCCACCGGATAGAGTTTATCGGTAGCTTTATTGACACTCACATCGGTAGCCTGGGCAGACAGTAACACTGCAATCAACAACTCGAAAGGGGTAGACCAATGCAGCTCTGTTTGCGGTGTTGGATTGTTGTCTCGCAGCCGCTCCAAAATCTGTTGTCGTTTTTCTTTATTCATTTCCCTATCCCGTCACTGATTGCCGGTGATCCGCGCACGTTCAATCACTGGTTTCTGCTCGGATTCTGTCTTACTGGCAAGATGGGTATCAATGATGTTTTTCAGAGCGATCAAAAAGCCCACCGCTAAAAATGCACCGGGTGGCAATATCGCCAATAAGAATTTGGTATCGAATTGGAAAATTTCAATCCGTAGTACCGAGGCCCAATCACCGAGTAACAGATCGGCGCCATCAAACAAGGTGCCGTTACCAATAATCTCTCGAATCGCGCCGAGTATCACCAGCGCTGCAGTCATGCCCGTTCCCATCCAAAACCCATCACTAACCGATAAGCCAACCGGGTTTTTTGAGGCAAAGGCTTCAGCGCGGCCGATAATAATACAGTTGGTGACAATTAAGGGGATAAAGATCCCGAGTGACTGATAAAGGCCGTAAGCATAGGCATTCATCACCAATTGCACACAGGTGACCAACGAGGCAATCACCATCACGAAAATTGGAATACGCACTTCTTTAGGCACCCATTCTCGGATCACCGACACGATTAAGTTGGAACCCACTAGCACAGCCAGTGTTGCAATGCCGAGGCCCAGCGCATTGGTGACGGTGGCAGAGACTGCCAGCAGTGGACACAACCCCAGCAGCTGCACAAAGGCGGGGTTGTTGCTCCATAAGCCATTTTTCATCAGCGCTTTGTGGTCACTGTTCACGACGCACCTCCGCAATTGACTGGTTGGTTAAGCAAGGTAGCTTGTTGCTGGCTGACAAACCAGGCCGCTTTTTTTACCGCGGAAACCACCGCCCGGGGGGTAATGGTCGCACCGGTAAACTGATCGAACTGACCGCCATCTTTTTTGACCGCCCAGCGTTTATCGTCTTCACTGGTCACTGTCTTGCCGCTAAAGCTCTGTACCCAGTCCGACACACGTAAGCTCACTTTGTCTCCCAGGCCTGGGGTTTCATTGTGCTCGAGGACCCGTACGCCCAAAACTTGATGACTGGTCGCATCCATCCCGATCAGCACTTTTATCGCGCCATTGTAGCCATTGGGGGCGATGGTTTGAATGGCGACCGTGGTCACCTCATCGTTCAAGGTGCCGACATAAAAAGGTTGCGCCTCGTCAGTGCCGAGTGCGTCCGAGTTTGTCACCAGGCGGCAGCTTTGGTGAAGCGGATTATCATGGCGCGCCTTTGGGACCACTTGATTGAGCGCTTTGGATAACTGAATTTGTTGTTGCTCTTTTATCGTGTCTTCAGTCAGCGCATTGGTAACCGCCACTAATGCGGTGGATAAGAGGGCTGCGATCGCCAAGATGCCCCCATGTTTTCGTATTGTTTCAATCATGACTGTGACTTCTTCTCTGCCCGCTTATTCGCATGGCCGTAAGTTCTCGGTTTGGTGTAGTAATCAATCAAAGGCACGCATAAGTTAGCGATAATCACTGCAAACGCGACACCGTCGGGGTAGCCACCCCAAGTACGGATCAAGTACACCAACACCCCAATGAGGCCGCCGAACCACAAGCGCCCTTTGTCCGTCGTAGATGCGGAAACCGGATCGGTGGCGATGAAAAATGCCCCCAGCATGGTCGCACCAGACAACAAATGAATCAGCGGCGACGCTAACTGATCGGGCGCAATCAAGTGGCCCAACAGTGAGCTTGATAATAAGGCGGTGAGTACCGCAACCGGAATATGCCAGTTGATCACACCGCGTTGAATCAATACCAAACCACCGAGCAGATACAGCGTATTCACCCAGGCCCAGCCTTTGCCACCAACGGCAGAAAATATAGGCTGTTGCAAGGCCTCACTGACGGTTTGTCCGCCGGCTAATGCGGTTTTTATGGTGTCCAGTGGCGTGGCCATGGTCGCACCATCGACGGTCATACGGAGTTGGTTAACACTAAAACCGTCCAACGTATAGCCACTGAAAATAGCGGCTAGGGTATCACCGAACGTTAACGCATGGGTGGCAAGGCTTTCGGGTGGTAGCCAGGTGGTCATTTGTACTGGAAATGCGATCAACAACACTACATAGCCAACCATGGCGGGATTAAACAGGTTTTGACCCAGCCCGCCATAAATATGCTTGGCAACGATGATAGAAAACGCGGTACCAATTACGATCACCCACCAAGGTGCCATCGGGGGGATCGCGACGGCCAAAAGAAATGCAGTGAGCAGCGCGCTATTGTCACGTAAATAGGCCATCACCGGGCGGCGACGTAACCGCATCACCAGTGCTTCTGTTGTCCAGGCGGTTAACACGGCGAGCGTTAGCTGGATTAATACTCCCCATCCAAAGAAATACCACTGTGCCGCGAGTCCTGGTAATGCGCACAGGAGAACGGTCAGCATAATATGGCTGGTGGAGCGCTTATTGTGGGCGTGTGGTGAACTTGCAATGAAAAACGCCACGTTGATTATTCCTTATTATCTTGTTTTTGTTGAGCGGCTTTACGCGCTTTGGCACGAGCAACGGCAGCGGCGACAGCGGCTTTTTTATCGCTGGCTTCGCCAGTGTCTGACGTTTTGTTGGTTGTTGCGGTTTGGCTTTCAGTTGAAGCCGATGTATCAGCACTTGATTCGCCTTGTTGCGCCGCTTTTCGCGCTTTGGCACGGGCAACGGCAGCGGCGACAGCGGCTTTTTTATCGCTGGCYTCGCCAGTGTCTGACGTTTTGTTGGCTGTTGCGGYTTGGCTTTCAGTTGAAGCCGACGAATCAGCGCTTGATTCACTTTGCTGAGCGGCTTTTCGGGYCTTAGCACGGGCAACGGCAGCGGCGACAGCGGCTTTTTTATCGCTGGCTTCGCCAGTGTCTGACGTKTTGTTGGCTGTTGCGGTTTGGCTTTCAGYYGARGCCGACGAATCAGCGCTTGATTCRCYTTGYTGMGCSGCTTTTCGGGCCTTAGCACGGGCAACGGCAGCCGCTACGGCGTCTTTTTTACCATCTTGGTTGTCAGTGTTTTCTGATCCTGCCTGCGACGCTATGGCTTGCGCGGGTTTTTGCGTCTCTTTCGCCGCCTTACGCGCTCGGGCTTGCCGTTTGCGCTCCTCGCGCAACTTCATCATTTCACTGTTATCTGGCTCATCACTGCCGGATTTCGCTGCCTCGGCTTGCTTGGCTTTTGCGCGTGCAATCGCAGCGGCGACTGCAGGTTTCACGTCGTTATCGGCCGATTGCGCCGCTTTTTTCGCCTTCACCCGTTCAACTGCAGCGTTTAAGGCATCGCCAGAGCCGGCATTTTGCTGTGCAGCTTGTTTGCGACGTTCCGCTGCTTTGCGGTGTTTTTCTTCTCGCTCTTGCTTTTCTCGTTCCATCCGCGCTTTTTTGGCTTCAAAGCGTTGGCGCGCCCGTTCGGCCGCCTCTTTTTCTGCTTCAATCTCGCGGATTTCGGCTTTGGCTTGGCGATAATATTGCACCAGCGGAATCTCACTAGGACAGACGTAGGCACACGCGCCACATTCAATACAATCAAATAGATCGTAGTCTTGGCATTTGTCATAGTCTTRATCTTTCGCGTACCACTGCAGCTGCTGCGGGAGAAGATGCGCGGGGCACACATCGGCACAGGCACTGCACCGAATACAGGCCATTTCTTGTTTGGCTGGTGCTATTTCTTTGCGGGTTGGCACCAACACACAGTTAGTCGTTTTGGTGATGGGCACCTTAGCGTGAGGCACCGTAAAGCCCATCATCGGGCCGCCAATAATCACCCGTGGCTGTTTTTTATCCGCTTTATAGCCGTGCTGAGCTAATAGTTCGCCAATCGGCGTGCCCAATAGTGCCCAGCGGTTTTGCTGGGTTTTGAGCGTTTTCCCGGTCAGGGTTACCACGCGCTTGATAAGCGGCTCACCGTCTAGCACGGCGCGCTTAATCGCGTATGTGGTGCCAATATTTTGCATCAACACGCCGATGCTGGCCGGAAAGGCTTTGGCCGGTACCTCTTTTCCTGTGATCAGTTGGATGAGCTGTTTTTCACCCCCTGATGGGTATTTGGTCGGCACAACTTGAATGAGGATGTCGTCCTCAACCGCGTCGACAGCGGCATTTAACGCAGCAATCGCCTCGGGCTTGTTATCTTCAATACCAATCACCGCCAGTTTTGGCTTCACAATGTGGTTGAGAATTTGGATGCCCGCGACGATTTCATCGGCGCAATCTTGCATCAAGCGATCGTCGGCGGTGATATAGGGCTCACACTCGGCGGCGTTGATGATCAGTATCTCGGTTCGTGCGAGGCCGGTTTGTAGTTTACGGGCGGTAGGGAAACCCGCTCCCCCCATTCCCGCAATGCCCATAGCGCGAATATGGTCAATCAGGCGTTCAGGTGTTTGGGTGTGATACTCAGCAAAAGCGGGTTTTGCGCCCCATGTATTGTTACCGTCCGGTTGAATCACAACACAGCGATCGGATAACCCAGAAGGGTGGGCGATGGTTCTATCTTCAATTGCAATTACGGTGCCTGAGGTTGGAGCATGCACCGGCACACATTGCTGAATGTCGGTTTCGGTGAGAGCTTGTCCAGCGAGGACCTGATCGCCTTGGCTAACGAGTAGTTTGCCTTTACTGCCAATATGTTGTTTTAACGGAATAACCAGTTCAGATGGCAGTATGTGCTCAAGAATCGCGTTTTGGTTAGATTGGGTTTTGTGCTCGGGTGGATGAATACCGCCGTGAAAATCCCAGATCTGACCGTGTTTAATTTGTTCAATGAGACTTTCCATCAGGCGCGTGCCCCCTGATTGTCGGTTATGTTTACTACCGGAATTTGGTCGAGCTGCCACTTCCAGGTTTCTGGTGTGTCCTGGACGGGGATCATTTCAATGCAATCGGTCGGACAGGGTGCTACACAGAGATCGCACCCAGTGCAATCTTGTTCAATCACGGTATGCATGGCTTTGGTGCTACCGACAATCGCATCAACAGGACACGCTTGAATACACTTAGTGCAGCCAATGCAGTCTTCTTCGTGGATAAAGGCAACGGTTTTGATGCTTTTTTCTTCATCATGCGCCAATTCTGTCGCCTCAACGCCCATCAGGTTGGCGAGGTTCTCGATGGTTTGTTGCCCGCCAGGGGGACATTTATTGATTTCATCGCCATTAGCAATCGCTTCGGCATAGGGTCGACAACCAGGATAACCACATTGGCCACATTGCGTTTGTGGCAGGATGGCATCAATTTGATCGACAATGGGATCGGCCTCGACTTTAAAGCGGATCGAGGCAAAACCAAGAATTGCGCCGAAAATAGCGGCGAGGGCAGCGATAACAATCACTGCGATCACGATTCCACTCATGATAAGGTCACCAATCCAGTAAAGCCCATAAAGGCGAGCGACATCAGACCTGCGGTGATCATAGCAACAGACGCGCCCCGGAAGGGAGCCGGCACATCAGCCGCGGCAATACGCTCACGCATCGCGGCAAATAGAATCAACACCAGCGAGAAACCACAAGCCGCACCAAAACCATAAATGATGGATTCAATAAAGCTGTGCTGCTGTTTTACGTTGAGCAAAGCAACACCCAACACCGCACAGTTTGAGGTGATCAGTGGTAAGAAAACGCCCAATAACCGGTGTAACGTGGGGCTGGTTTTGTGTACCACCATCTCAGTGAACTGCACGACCACGGCAATGACGAGGATAAAGCTCAGTGTGCGCAAGTAGCCAAGATCTAACGGAATGAGGATATAGGTTTCAACCAGGTACGAGCTCACCGATGCCAGGGTCAGCACAAAGGTTGTGGCTAAGCCCATGCCAATCGCTGTCTCTAGTTTTTTTGATACGCCCATAAATGGACACAGGCCCAAAAACTCCACCAGAACGAAGTTATTGACCAAGACAGTGCCCACTAATAGCAACAAATACTCAACCATGCTATTTAATCATTTAGTGTTTTTGTGATCTGCCTATTATCGACCTTTGAAGCGGCTATAACAACCGCCATCAAGCAGGGTTTTTGCCTGACCTGCTGTAAGCTATCAGTGACGCTTGATTTGCGACCGGCTTAGTAAAGGGTAGTGGTAGAACAGAAGGGGCGATCAATATGAGAATGCTGTTTCGAGGGAGAGAATAGTCAAGTCTAAGCAGACCGCTCAGTCAACGTTGGTTAAATAGCGTTTGGTTGAATAGCGACATAATCTGCGAAGCAGATCAGACAGTGACTTGGAAAGAGTAGAATTAAAACGAAGGAAGTGGCTCCCCCTGCGGGACTCGAACCTGCGACATACGGATTAACAGTCCGCCGTTCTACCAACTGAACTAAGGGGGAATCGATTTACTGATGTATTCTTTTTGATTTCAAGGTTGGCTCCCCCAACTGGACTCGAACCAGTGACATACGGATTAACAGTCCGCCGTTCTACCAACTGAACTATGGGGGAATTGCCTTGAGAACGGGGCGAATCTTAGCGAGCCCCTGAAAAAGTGTCAACTCATCAACCCTAAGAAAATCCATCTTTTCAACTGACTGCTGAAAAGCTAGCCGTTGGCGTTGATAAAAGCACCACAATGGCGATCGATTAAGCATTGATGCGAACTTGGACTTGACTTTTATTCACCCCAGTAAGGCAAGGGCTTTCAGTGGTTACCCACAGATTCTGTGGATAACCATGTGTGTGAATCTTGATAAACTCGCTACATGGTTGATTTTATGCAAAACATCGATAATCACGAAATTGTTTTGTGTTTTTATGGTTATGATTTTATTGATTTTTTATGGGTAAGTGCGCACGAGTATGACGAAGGCGGAATGTCAATATTATGCACAGATTATTTTTTCGTCAGTCATTGAGTATCGGGGATAAATACAGTGATGATCATTGAATGTTGCGATTTTTTTGCGGGAAGGAGGGGTAAGGGTTCCAAAAGAGGACCGATAGGTTACCTAGGTCCGATTTTCAGATCAAGAACTCTACGCGAAAAAGATCGCATTTTACACGCAACCAGTAAGCAGTCAGAGTCGTTGACTCCGTCAGGTGAGTCAGGACAATAAGATGACTTGGTCAGACGACCCAACAGGACAGCCTCATGAGTAAAACGTTTTCGCTGCATTCTGCTTTTCAACCATCGGGCGATCAGCCTGAAGCCATTCACCGATTATGTGAGGGGCTCGATGCGGGCCTCGCGCATCAAACATTATTGGGGGTAACGGGCTCAGGTAAAACATTCACGATGGCCAATGTGATTGCGGAACTGAATCGACCCACGATGATACTGGCGCCCAATAAAACCCTAGCGGCTCAGTTATATGGTGAAATGCGTGAGTTTTTCCCGGATAACGCGGTGGAGTATTTCGTTTCTTACTACGACTACTATCAACCAGAGGCCTATGTGCCTTCAACCGACACCTTTATCGAAAAAGACGCGTCAATCAATGATCAGGTTGAACAAATGCGGCTTTCGGCAACTAAAGCCTTAATGGAGCGGCGTGATGTCGTCATTGTGGCGTCGGTATCGGCCATTTACGGCTTGGGGGATCCCGACGCGTATCTGAAAATGATGTTACATATCCGGCGCGGTGATATTCTGGATCAGCGCACTATTTTACAGCGTCTCGCGGAACTCCAATATACCCGTAATGATCTGGCATTTGAGCGCGGCACATTCCGAGTTCGCGGTGAAGTGATTGATATTTTCCCCGCCGAATCAGACAAAGACGCGATCCGAGTTGAGCTTTTCGATGACGAAGTTGAAACCATTAGCGTTTTTGACCCATTGACCGGTCAAGTCAGCGTCAAAGATATGCCACGCTGTACCATTTACCCCAAAACGCATTATGTCACCCCGCGAGAGCGTATCTTGGAAGCGGTTGAGCAGATAAAAGTGGAACTCGCTGATCGCAAAAAAACGCTGCTTGAAAATAACAAGTTGTTGGAAGAGCAGCGGATAACTCAGCGCACGCAGTTTGATATCGAGATGATGAACGAGCTGGGGTATTGTTCCGGGATTGAAAACTACTCACGTTACCTGAGTGGCCGGACTCAAGGCGAGCCGCCGCCGACGCTATTTGATTATTTGCCGGCTGATGGCTTGCTGATTATCGACGAATCTCACGTGACTGTGTCTCAGATTGGTGCCATGTACAAAGGTGATCGATCACGTAAAGAAACACTGGTCGATTATGGGTTTCGCTTACCGTCGGCGCTGGATAACCGGCCACTTAAGTTTGATGAGTTTGAAGCACTCGCCCCACAGACAGTTTATGTCTCGGCGACACCGGGCAATTATGAGCAAGAGAAATCAGGGTCAGACATCATCGATCAAGTGGTGCGACCGACGGGGCTTATTGATCCTGAAATTGAAGTGCGCCCGGTCGCCACTCAGGTCGATGATTTACTCTCAGAAGTACGTGCCCGGCGCGAACTGAATGAACGGGTGCTTGTGACCACATTAACCAAGCGTATGGCCGAAGACCTAACCGAATATATGCAAGAGCACGATGTGCGCGTGCGCTATCTGCACTCTGATATTGATACGGTTGAACGCATGGAGATCATTCGCGATTTACGGCTTGGCGAGTTTGATGTCTTGGTGGGGATCAACCTGCTACGAGAGGGGTTAGATATGCCAGAAGTCTCTTTGGTTGCCATTTTGGATGCCGATAAAGAAGGTTTCTTGCGCTCTGAACGCTCGCTGATTCAAACCATAGGCCGTGCTGCGCGTAACCTACGCGGTAAAGCCATTTTATATGGTGATCGGATCACCAAATCGATGAAGCGTGCGATTGATGAAACCGAGCGGCGTCGCGTCAAGCAAGTGGCTTACAATGAGGAACATGGCATCACACCGCAGAAATTGAACAAAAAAGTGATGGACGTGATGGAAATCGGCACCGGTAAGCGAAGCAAGGCGAATAAATCGTCCGCGAAGTCGTTACGTGCTGTTGCCGAGCCAGATGCAGATTATGCACTGAAATCCCCGCAAGCGATTGATGCGGAAATTAAAAAGCTTGAAAGCCAAATGTTAGAAGCGGCACAAAACCTTGAGTTTGAAACGGCAGCTCAATTGCGCGATCGGCTCCAGGGGCTGCGCGAGCAGTTTATCGCCAACAGTTAGATAAGAGCTAGATAAAAAAAAGCCAACCTAAGAGTCAGGTTGGCTACAGTGTTTCAGTGAGTAATAACTCACAAACAACGTCAGTTGGCTAGGTGACCCCTTAGGGTCACACAATAGGATGCATTTGGCGTGCCAAAAATTAAAAAGGCGATTACATCGACAAAACGTGTGGTTTTAAGCCATAAGCAAAGATATAATGTGGGAAATTTTGCATAATGCAACGCATTTCGCATACGCTCGTGCAATTGAGCCAATGAATATTACAGGCTCTATGAAGGCTATGGGCTCAATGAAGACTGTATGCTTTATGAAGACCCCAGGCAGCGATGTGATTCTTGGAGGATAAATGCCAGCACTGTCACCCAATAAACGAATATTGATGGTGGAAGATACAGCGTCGGTCGCGGCGTTATACAAATCGTATTTAAATCCCTTGGATGTCGATGTCACCATTGTGGGCAAAGGGCAGGATGCGCTGACTTTCTTTGAACAAGAAGGCGACCAACTTGCGTTGATCATCCTGGATCTTCGCCTGCCCGATATGTCAGGGATTGATGTGCTGGCAAAAGTCCGTGCTGTCGAGCCAGACTTGCCGGTGATCATCATGACCGCTCATGGCTCGATTGACGCGGCAGTCGACGCGATGCGCCATGGCGCCAATGATTTCTTAATTAAGCCTTGTGAAGCGGATCAATTGCGCGTCACGGTGAATAAGTCGCTCAAGCCTAAATCCAGCCATCAATCCAACACCAGCAAGCCCGAAAGCGAATATCATGGCTTCATCGGCAGTAGCTTACCGATGCAAGCGGTTTACCGCGTGATTGAATCCGCCGCCCCAAGCAAAGCGACTGTTTTTATTACAGGTGAAAGTGGCACCGGGAAAGAAGTCTGTGCCGAGGCCATTCATGCAGCCAGCACCCGCAGTAATAAGCCTATTGTTGCATTAAATTGTGCCGCTATTCCCAAAGATCTGATTGAAAGTGAGCTGTTTGGCCATGTCAAAGGCGCGYTTACCGGGGCGGCGGCTGAGCGTGAAGGGGCGGCAGAAATGGCGCATGGCGGCACTCTCTTTTTAGATGAAATTTGCGAAATGGATATGGATTTGCAATCCAAATTGCTACGTTTCATTCAAACGGGTAGCTTTCAAAAAGTCGGTTCTTCGCATGTCAAAAACGTGGATGTTCGATTTGTTTGTGCAACCAACCAAGATCCTTGGCTTCAGGTTCAGCAAGGAAAGTTTCGTGAAGACCTCTATTATCGTCTGCACGTGATTCCACTTGAACTGCCGCCTTTAAGCGCACGCGGTGACGATGTACTCGCGATTGCCAATGCCTTGCTCGCTGTATTTTCTGCAGAAGAGGGTAAAGATTTTTGTCGCTTCAGTGATGAGGTAGCCGATCTCCTGCTGCGTTATGACTGGCCGGGTAACGTTCGTCAATTGCAAAATGTGATTCGCAACATTGTTGTGCTGCATAATGGTGAAGAAGTCAGCAAAGAAATGCTTCCTCCTCCGGTGAATCGCGTTTCTGGTGCCGAAATTGCATCACCGCAGCATAACGCAGGGTCTGACGTCACGACGAGTGCCTTTTCGCCGAATCACCTGGTGACGCGAGAGTCACCAGATTCAACGCCATCGTCGTTGAGTAAAGCGGATATCGAGCCTTTATGGAAAATTGAAAAGCGCGCCATTGAAGCGGCGATTGATGTGTGTAATGGCAATATCCCGCAAGCGGCCGGGTTACTCGAAGTGAGTCCTTCAACCTTGTACCGAAAACTGCAAGCCTGGCAAAAAACTGCGGCGAATGAATGATAGGAACGGATGTATGGCCACCACAGTAAATACTGAAACATTGCGTCGATTGGCATTAGAAGTGGGAGAGGATACGGTGACCGTTTTGCTCACTGTATTTAGTGATGAATTATCTCAGTATCACTCTCAACTGGCTGGCTCGCCATCAATTGAGCAAATCCGTGAAATCAGCCATGCGATTAAAAGCAGTGCCGCCAGTTTTGGTGCCGATGATTTAGCCGAAATGGCGCGCGAGTGCGAATCGCGTGTTAAGCAAGGCCAGCGCGAGTGGATGTCACATCACCTGGATGAGCTTACCGAAATGCTGCAAGGGACGGCGTCAACATACCGGGAGATGGCAGTCGAGCAGGACTTCATCAATAGCTTGACGTAGCTTATCCCGGTCGTGACGCCAATGATGATTTGAAGAGGCCAGCTCGGCCTCTTTTTGTTGATAGTCTGGGTCAAGCTGTGTCGCGCTTTTCTCTCCGAGTATAACATCAACCTTTTTGCCTCCCATCGCACGTTCGCACCACGTCAACATGGTATCGAGAGACATCTCGCCCGCCGGACCGATTTCTTTGCCTAAATTACGGATAAAAACAATTTTTGCCTGCGTATGCTTGAGCGCTCGTCCCAATTCGGGAACCAGTAAAGGTGGCATGACACTGGTTAAAAAACTGCCGGGGCCGAGCAGTATCATGTCTGCCTGTGCAATTGCATCCATGGCTTCACGTGTGGCCGGTACGGTTGGCGAGAGAAATAAACGTGTGGGGGGCGCAGAGAGCTCATCAATGTGTGTTTCCCCCGCGACGGTTTCGCCGTCGGCCGTTAATGCGGCTAATTCTGCTGGGTGTTCAGACATCGGCAGAAGATGCGGACGTACATCTAATAGATCGCGAATCAGCTGAATCGCTTCTAAGGGGCGAACGGATAAATTATCGAGCGCCGTCAGGATTAAATTGCCTAAATTATGCCCATTCAGTTCGCCTTTGCCTTTAAATCGGTATTCGAACAGCATAGAGCCCACTGATGGTTCGGTAATTAATTGATTCAAGCAATTACGAATATCACCCCAGGCTATTCCTCCCTGGCAGGCGCGAATACGGCCCGTTGATCCGCCGTTATCTGTCGTAGTGACAATGCCGGTCACGCGATTTCCATGCTCACTTAATGCAGATAATACTCGCCCTAAGCCATGTCCACCGCCAAGGGCGACAATACGTGTTGAAGACGTGACGTTTGCTTGGTGAGATGAACTTTGGGCTGATCGATCTTGATCAGACACGGTTTGGTGGGAAATCGCTGGATCAGAAAGCGTTGGATGGCGCATTGCCGAGAGACCTAAACAGACAGAAAAATTACACTAATGTTACCTTAATCGTCCGAATTAAGAAGAAACGCTTGGTGCGAAAATGTGAGCAGGAGAAGAAAAGTACGATAAAAAGTGAAAAAACGGGATAACGCAGCGCATTATCCCTCACCCTAAAAAGACAGAAAAATGGGCGTAATTGGCAAGGCAGCACAGAAAGCATCGTCCTCTATCTAGTGAGGATCCTGCATCATACTCAGTAGGTAATCGCGTGTAGCGACACAAGAGTTATTGGCCATTAATGCTTGTTTTTCATCGGTTGGCAGCGGTAACAGCTCTAACCAGCGTTGACATAACCAAGTTAAATTGGAGAACTCTGCCTCACGATGCATGCTTTGTAGCTCTGGGTGGCGCTCAAACATGGATTGTAAGCGCTCAACTAGTGGTTCGCTTTGCTTATCGACGTGGCAGTCAGGCCAGCGAGGGAGTGGACTCACGGTCGCGAATAACATCTCATCATGCTGGTGGTTTAACGCTCGAATCGCAAAACGCGCAATGCCGCGGGCAGTAACAACCAAACATCCATCTTCCTGACTGCGGGTGTAATCTTCAATCTCGATAAAGGTACCAATATTGACATGCTGACGCTGAGCCTGGCTTTCTGCCATACATACTCCCAAAGGCAGACCGTGTTTTAAGGCAAAGACCAGTGTTTGCAACGCTTCCCCGGTTGGGATCCGGAGTGGAATGCGTCCACCCGGTAATATATGGCGATCGTTGAACAGAATGGGTGTTGATTGTCCCATGGTACACCTCCTGGTGAGCAATGGTTTGGTCTAATAATCTAGATACTGCAAAAGGGGTGCCTACTTTTTAAAACTCAACTGTATCGGGGGGTTGGCACGTTTCTAGCGGCTTAAGCCATAATCGACGGTTGAATAAATCGCAATTTGCAATGCAAATCCGCTTCATGGCCTGCATTGTGCAATCGCGTATTGTGCAATTAAAAAAATAGCCTCCAACATGGGAGGCTATTAGATTGACGCATCGTCACTTCAACACCGCGTTAGCGATTAACCTGAGGTTTTTTTCCTTTGTATGGATTGTAACCATGGCGAACGCGTGCGCACAGGGGGCGCGAGGTTGAACTTTGTGGTCTCATAGTCTTGCTTGTCACTCTTTTGTCGGAAGAAAAATAAGGTGGTGATAGGGAACGTCTCACCACTTGTACAAGGATGGGGGAGATAGCAATGAATAACAAGATAATCTGGTTAAAAAGTGGTCGATATTGGTATTTCTTCTAAAAAGCGAATTATTATCAGTTAATCTTCTTAAATTTGGTTGATAAAACGCCGATAACCGCGTGGCTGTTGAGATGACCATCATCAGGCTCGTGTCGATGCAATCGCTAACATGATCATCTTTTGCTTTCTTGGAGACAAGGGTGTAGCTTAAAAATTGCACAAGCGGTTTATACCAAAGTAATAAAAACGCAATCGAGGTTGTGATTGCCTAGTTTGTGATTACCTAGTTTATGATTACTTTGTGTGACTGTGCCAAACACTGATCCGTTCAGGAGGACACAATGAAACACAAGCGCTATAGCAATAAGAAAATGAAAGAGATGTTGAACAATGTGATGCCGGAGATGGAGAAGGCCCGCGAGGAACACCATGCCCTCAACGATCAGGCGCATGATCACTCGCCTGATGAAAGTCCGACATTTACCCCGGATGAGGCCAAAAAGTAACAGGCATCACTTATAGCCAGCGTTTTGACGCTGGCTATACAGAGATAATGACACCGCAAATACCCTCCCGCAGCGGTCACCTGAAATACCATCGATTTTGTGACCTTGATACCTGTCTGACATCACACGTGCGCTTTTATGTTGAGTTTTTTTGACAAATAGCGTTTATTATCGTCGTTACAATTGATTAACATTGATGTGGTTTGCCAGTTAAAGTCACTGAGGTGAAAGTGTTCGGTAGAGGCTTGTGTGCTTTCTAAACGGTAAGCCAGTGAAGTCTTAGCCTCAAAGTCCTCAGATTCAGTATAAACAGCAATTTGTACCGTTTTTTGTTACTGGTGATGAATAAAGCGCTAAATTTGCCTTGTCTTACCAGCTGAACGTTTTTTTATGTGACTTAAGTGTAGTGAAAGATAAGTTTTTAATCTCATTTTATGGCAAAATACTTCAGGTTTATGGCAAAACACAGTATTGATTGGTAATGTTTTGCCTTTAGTCGCGCAGCACGGCGTAGTACAACTTCTAGAGTTGTGCAAATGGATGCTCCCGCTGGCTGCGACGATTGTCATGGATGCAATAGCGATTGTTATGGAGTTACACGATGAAGCTAAACACGATCACCCGAACCCTTTTTATGGGCGCTAGCCTTTCTCTGGCTCTCGCAGGATGCAGTGAGCCTGAGCAAAAACAAACCTCCCAAACAGCCCCTGAACAAAAAACTGAAACCGCCGCCGGTGAACCCCAACTTGCTGATGTACAAGAGCTCGTTCGTGGTAATGGGGCGGAAGTGGCTTCTCTCGATCCACATAAAACCCAAGGCGTGCCAGAGTCACATGTTATTCGTGACTTACTCGAAGGTCTGGTTAACCAAGACGCCGACGGTAATGTGATTCCTGGTGTGGCTGAGCGCTGGGAAAACAAAGATAACAAAGTCTTTACCTTCTACCTGCGCGATGAAGCCAAATGGTCAAACGGCGATCCCGTCACTGCACAAGATTTTGAATACAGCTTTAAACGTGTCGCTGACCCAATGACGGCGTCGCCTTACTCATGGTATCTGGGTTATACCCACATGGAGAATGCCAAAGCCATCATCAAAGGTGAAAAAGATAAAGACACCTTAGGGGTTAAAGCACTCGACGATCACACGTTACAGATCACGCTTGACTCAGCGGTTCCGTACTTGGTGAAAATGATGGGTCACACCACCATGAAGCCAGTCCATAAAGAGACTGTAGAAAAGCATGGTGATCAGTGGACCAAACCAGAAAACTTCGTTGGTAATGGCGCGTTTGTGGTCGATAACTGGGTAATCAACGAGCGTATCGAATTAACGCGTAATGAGCAGTACTGGGATAACGACAATACCACACTCGACAAAGTCACTTTCTTGCCGATTGAAAACCAAGTCGCAGAAATGAACCGCTACTTGGCCGGTGAAATTGATATGACTTACGAGATCCCCAATGAGCATTTCCGTCGTTTGAAAAGCGAGCATCCAGACGATCTCTCTATCGTGGGTAACCTGTGTAGCTATTACTACATCTTTAACACCAAGCGTGAACCTTTTGATGACGTCCGCATCCGTAAAGCATTGTCTTATGCCATTGATCGCAATGTAATCACTGACGCTTTACTGGGTCAGGGCCAAAAACCGGCGTATTTCTTAACACCAGAGATCACCGCCGGATTTGAGCCTGAATTGCCAGAATACGCCAAAATGACCCAAGAAGAGCGTGATGCAGAAGCTAAGCGTTTGCTTAAAGAGGCAGGATTTGGTGAAAATAATCCGCTTGATTTCTCACTGCTGTATAACACCAGTGAAAACCACAAAAAACTGGCCGTTGCGATTGGTCAAATGTGGAAAGACAAGCTCGGCGTGTCTGTCGATCTGAACAACCAAGAGTGGAAAACCTACCTAAGCACCAAAGACGAGGGTAACTTTGACGTGGCCCGTGCCGGCTGGTGTGGTGATTACAACGAGGCGTCGACCTTCCTCAGCTTAATGCGAAGCACCAATACCTCAGGTGGTGTGCACTACGATAGCCAAGCTTATGACGCTATCATGCAAAAAGCGATGACCACGACAGACGAGGCGGAACGTAGCAAACTATACCTTGATGCAGAAGCACAAATGGCGAAAGACATGCCGATTGCGCCAATCTATCAGTATGTAAAAGCGCGTCTGCTTAGCCCCCAAGTCGGTGGCTTCCCAGCCAATAACGCGGAAGAAAAGATCTTCTCCAAAGATCTTTACATCAAAGCGGAGTAATCCCTGATTCACGGCTAAGTAAGGGAGTCGTTTATTACGACTCCCTTGATGGTTTCGCTGTTTGTGGAAATGCCCAAGGCAGCGTTTGCTGTGATGCTTAACTAACATGGAACAGCTCGTATTTATGCAAGAGCTAATGTTGACGGTAGAGCTATGTTGAAATTTATCGCGAAGCGAATATTGGAAGCGATCCCAACGCTGTTGGTCTTAATCACTGTTTCCTTCTTCTTGATGCGGTTTGCGCCTGGCAACCCTTTTTCAAGTGAACGTCCATTGCCCCCGGCGGTGATGGAAAATATTAATGCCAAATACGGCTTAGATAAGCCCGTGTTTGAGCAATACACCACCTATTTAGGCAATATCTTACAAGGGGATTTTGGTCCCTCGTTTAAATATATTGACTATAGCGTTAATGAATTGATTGCTGGCTCTCTCCCTGTTTCGGCGCAAATCGGCGCGATAGCATTTGTGTTCACCCTGCTGTTTGGGGTCACGATCGGTACCATTGCCGCGCTGAAACAAAACACCTGGATTGACTACACCATTATGTCGACCGCGATGCTCGGGGTGGTCATGCCATCGTTCGTGCTCGCGCCTGTGCTTATTTATATTTTCGCCATTAATTTGGGCTGGTTACCGGCCGGTGGCTGGCAAGGGGGAGGTTGGCACTTTATGGTGCTCCCCGTGATTGGCATGTCGTTACTCTACGTTGCCACGTTTGCGCGTGTGACCCGTGGCAGCATGATTGAAACCCTGAACAGTAATTTTATTCGTACTGCACGCGCCAAAGGGTTGAGTTACCCGACCATTATTGTCAAGCACGCGCTTAAGCCAGCGATGTTGCCGGTGGTGTCTTATATGGGGCCAGCCTTTGTTGGGATTATTACCGGCTCGGTGGTGATCGAGACCATCTTTGGGCTACCTGGCATCGGTAAGCTATTTGTTAACGCTGCGTTTAACCGTGACTATTCACTGGTACTGGGTTGTACGATTTTAATCGGGACGCTGACCATTCTTTTCAACGCCATTGTCGATATCCTACTTGCGTATATCGATCCTAAGATCCGTTACTAGGGGTGACATGATGCTGACGAAAAAAGAAAACATTGACGCCCTAGAAAACTTCGCAGAAGAAGTGGATGTAAAAGGGCGAAGCCTTTGGCAGGATGCAGCGATACGCTTTAAACGTAACCGAGCCGCGATGGCCAGCTTGGTGATCCTTGTCATTATTGGTTTGAGTGTTCTATTGGGTCCGTCCCTGAGTGCTTATGCTTATGATGCGACCGACTGGTACGCCATCCATGCGGCCCCGACATTGGGTCTTGATGGCCACTGGTTTGGCACTGACGCCCTTGGGCGAGATCTGTTTACGCGTACCATGATGGGCGGGCGTATATCGATCATGGTTGGTGTCATGGGGGCCTTTGTCGCCGTCCTGATTGGTACACTATATGGTGCAACTTCTGGCTTTATTGGCGGCCGTACCGATGCGGTGATGATGCGCTTGGTTGAGATCTTACAATCGATTCCATTCATGTTCTTCGTGATTGTGTTGGTGACCTTCTTTGGTCGGAATATCGTACTGATCTTTGTGGCGATTGGTTGTATTGCCTGGCTGGATATGGCCCGTATCGTTCGTGGTCAAACGCTCAGCTTACGCAGTAAAGAATTTGTTGAGGCGGCGCATGTTTCAGGGGTGAGCACACGTCATATTATTACCCGCCACATCGTGCCGAACGTATTAGGGATTGTCGCTGTGTATTCGACCTTGTTGGTGCCGAACATGATTTTGTTCGAATCCTTCCTCAGTTTCTTGGGTCTGGGCGTGCAAGAGCCAATGACCAGCTGGGGTGCTTTGCTACAAGAAGGGGCACAAACGATGGAAATAGCAATCTGGCAGCTGCTGTTCCCAGCGACCTTTATGGTGCTGACGCTATTCTGTTTTAACTATGTCGGTGATGGTTTGCGTGATGCGCTGGATCCAAAAGATAGATAATCGACAGCTTTTGGCGTCGTAAAAAACGTAATAAGAAAAAAAGCGCAGATTTATTTTCTGCGCTTTTTTGTTACTGTTAAATGCGTGTTTCAAGGATGAGAATCGATAGCAGTGGTGGCTATCGATAGAGTGACAAAGGAGCTGTCATGCGATCCCTCTCAATTCAATGGAAGGTCACCCTGGTGGCCAGTGTGTGTGTTGCCGTAACCGCGGTGACATTATTAACCTTCTCAACATACGTTAATAACCAGTTTCAGCAAACGGTCGGGCAAGCGAGTACCCAAACGCTGCGCAGTGCCGCCCAGCGCCTCGCGACCAGCCAAGCCCAAGTGCAAGCGACGCATGTTCAACGCTCGTTGGATGAAGCGGTGTACCGTGCGCAAATGTTGGCGCAAAGTGTGGTTTACCTACAATATAACGCTGAGCAAAATTTTACCGACAGTGGTGAGCTTCGCGGCTCAATCAATGAGCTGGTGCGGCGCTCAGTGGAGAACTTCGATACGGTGCAAGCCGCGTTCGTGGTGTTTAAGCCCAACGCGCTCGATCAAGAAGATGACTTTTATCAGCTCGATACAGAACGGGGCGCCAATGCCGCAGGGCGTTTTGCCAGCCGCTGGCAAAAGCGGGATACCGAGCTGCAAGGTACCGTACTCAGTGAGAAACAAATTAACAACGGCGATAAAAAGGACAACGGGCAAGCAGCGAATCATTGGTATCAGTGCCCATTGAGCCAAGGCGCCGCTTGTGTATCTGCGCCCAAACAAGCGGGCAGCAGTATGAGTGTCACCATTTCCTCACCGCTGATGCGTGATGGACAAGTGCTGGGGGTACTAGGCATTGATATTGCGCTTGGCGGCTTACAGTCAGTGATCTCAGAGGCAGATAAAGCCCTGTTCGATGGTGCGGGCAATGTCAGTGTACTAAGCCAAGGTGGGCGAGTAGTCGCGTCGGATAACTCGCAAGCAACGGGAGGGAAGGTCGATGATTTGCCGTCGGCGCCCGATAACATGGGTGGGTGGCTGACCGAAGGTCAACCACAGACCGTGTGGCAAAAAAGCCAGTTGATGACCTATGTGCCGATTGCTTTGCCAGGCACCACGTGGGGAGCTCTGATCACCTTGCCGGAAGAGGTCTTATTCTCTGAGGCAAACCAATTAAGCCAACAAATTACCGCGCAACGCAGTCAAGCCGCGTGGACAGAACGTAGCTTAGGGGTTGTGGCAACCCTGCTTGCCTTGGTTATCGCCGGATTCGCGGCGCGCCAAATCGTTAAACCCTTGAAGCTACTGGCAGAACGTTTGGCAGAGATTGCCGACGGCGATGGCGATCTCACGCAGCGTATCCAGCTTAAAAATCGTGATGAAATTGGGGTACTGGCGGGGCGCTTTAATCGCTTCCTCGATAAGCTGCAGCCTATTATGGCGAATGTGATTAATAGCGTTGAAGAAGCGGAACATACGGCCAAAGAAGCCGCCCGTGTGGCCGCGCAAACCCGAGATGGTAGCCGTGAGCAAGTATCAAGCTTGGATGCAGTGGCGACAGCATCAGAAGAGATGACGCAAACTGCCTCACAGGTTGCCAGCCATACTGAATCGGCGTTGACTGCGGCCACCGCGGTCAACACCGCTACTGAGAAGGGTGAAGCCATCGTCACGGGATCGTCGCAAGCCATGGCGCGTTTAGTCGAGACGCTTAATGGCGCCACCGAGGATGCACAAGCCCTGAAAAAGAGTAGTCAGGACATTACTGAAATCTTAACCGTGATTGATACCATGTCTGAACAAACTAATCTGCTGGCGTTAAATGCGGCGATTGAAGCGGCGCGTGCGGGTGAGCAAGGGCGCGGGTTTGCGGTAGTCGCTGACGAAGTGCGTGAACTGTCACAGCGTACTAACCAATCAATCACCCAGATCCGTACCGTGATTGATTCGTTGCAGTCCGGCGCGCAATCAGTGGTAGCAGCGATTCATGATGGGAACCAGTTAGCGGATGATACCGCTGAAAAGGTACAAGAGACGGTGGCGAGCTTGGACCAAATTCGTACTGCGATGCAAGACATGATGGGGCTTAACAGTGAAATTAGCGCGGCGGCGGAACAACAAAGTGCGGTGTCAGGCGACGTGACGCAAAACGTGACCCATATTCGTGAGCGCAGTGATGAACTCTTGTCGCATGCGGAATCGGCGGCGAGTATAGCCAGTCAATTGGAGGCTCTGGCTGGCCGTCAGCGTGCGCTAACGGCCCAGTTTAAAGTCTAACCTTGGTGATCCGCGGTTATTCTGGTGCCTCGTCTAAAGGATACCAGTAGCCGCGGTTGACCCACAGCGTGAGCATCGGCCAAAATAGGCTATTTTCAGCGGCTTCACCGAGCATTTCCCAATCGATAAAACGCTGATTGCACAGCTTAGGCGTCAGTGACTCACAGCCTTCCGGTAAGTCAAAGCTTTCACCGAGCATAAAAATTATTTCTGACTGATCAGCGTGATAAAAAGCACGTAAGCCACTGAGTTTTTCTAAACACAGACCCTCTTGCATGGCGGCTTTGAGGCTATCAGGCTGCCACTGCGGATCGGGGCTGAGCAAATCGAGCTCGTGTCGAGCCTGAGAGAGAAACTCGCCAACCCAGCGCTTTTTACGGGTTTCGTCCTGCATTAATGCCATCATCATCTCATCCATTTGGGCGAGATGTTGTGGGTCGAGTGCCGCTGGCGCATCGGGTTGCGCTGGCATGGCGGGCCAATGGAAGTGGTTATCGCCCGCTTCATCAACAATCACTTGATCCGCGTAGCTACTGAGTAGCTCGCGCGCTTTTGGCGATCGATAACCAATCGAGTAACTGAGCGAAGGTTCTAGGGTATCACCCTCGTGCGGGAAACCGGGTGGAATATAAAGAATATCGCCAGGGGCTAGTTCGACATCGATAATGGCATCAAAGCCAGTAATTTGCTTGAGACCGGTCTCGAGATTGGCATCTTGATAATCGCCTTTCGGCCCAACGCGCCAGCGACGACGCCCTTGCCCTTGAACAATAAAGACATCGTATTGATCGATATGGGGTCCCACGCCACCTTGCGGCTGGGAATAGCACACCATAAGATCGTCGAATAACCACTGAGGCAGTGTCGAAAAGGCACTGGCTAACTCGCGGGCGCCTGGGTGCCAGTGGTTGGCTGCCTGAACAATCAGTTGCGCGTGAGTATCAGGAAAGTTGCTAAAATCCTCAAACGGTCCGTGGGCAACCTGCCATTGACCATTCGCGTGTGTCACCATGCGAGAATCAATATCGGCTTCCATCGCCAAGCCTGCGACTTCCTCTGGGTCGATGGGATCCTCGAAGTCTATAAAGCCTTGACGGATAACGGTAGGCGCTTGGTGCCAATAGGTGGACATAAAGTCGGCAATGGAAAATTGAAACTGATACATAGCATCACAGGTTAAGAAATTTGCGGCAGTATAACGCGCTGAGCGGGGCGGTGCGAGGGGGATAAAAAACGGCCCCCAATGGAGGCCGTGAGGTATGAGAACGTTTTGCTTAAAGTTTGTCAGTGAGCTTGACCGCATCACCAATATAATTGGCAGGAGTCATTTGCTTAAGACGCGCTTTTTCATGCTCAGGTAAGTCGAGGCCATCAACAAAAGCACGCATGCCTTCGCCATCCACCCGTTTACCGCGCGTGAGCTCTTTCAACTTCTCGTACGGCTTTTCAATGCCGTAGCGACGCATTACGGTTTGAATCGGTTCGGCAAGCACTTCCCAGTTCTTATCCAACTCGGCTTCTAGCGCGGCTTGGTTGACTTCTAGCTTGCTGATCCCTTTAAGGGTCGAGGCATAAGCAATCAAGGTATAGCCTACACCCACGCCCAAGTTGCGCAGCACGGTGGAGTCAGTCAGATCACGCTGCCAGCGAGAAATCGGCAACTTTTGCCCCAGGTGAGAGAAAATTGCATTCGCTAGGCCGAGGTTACCTTCCGAGTTTTCGAAATCAATCGGATTGACTTTATGTGGCATGGTCGACGAGCCAATTTCACCTTCAACCGTTTTTTGCTTGAAGTGACCCAGCGCGATATAGCCCCAGATATCACGATCAAAATCGATCAAAATGGTGTTAAAACGCGCCACGGCATCAAAGAGCTCAGCAATGTAGTCATGTGGCTCAATTTGAGTGGTGTACGGGTTCCAGTCGATACCGAGCGAAGTGACAAAAGCTTCACTGTAGGCGTGCCAATCAATCTCTGGGTAGGCCGACAAATGGGCGTTGTAGTTACCCACTGCACCATTGATTTTGCCGAGGATTTCAGTGCTTTCGACTTGCTTAATCTGACGCGCCATACGGTAGGCAACGTTCGCCATTTCTTTACCCATGGTCGACGGCGACGCCGGTTGGCCGTGGGTGCGAGAGAGCATCGGCACATCGCGGAACTGTTGTGACAAGTCTTTAACTGCATCGGCAAGCTGTTGCATTTCCGGTAAGATCACCGTATCACGCGCTTCTTTAAGCATCAGTGCGTGAGATAGGTTATTGATATCTTCCGAGGTACAGGCAAAGTGAATAAACTCGCTAACCGCATGAATCTCTGAGTGTTGAGCAATTTTTTCTTTTAAAAAGTACTCAACCGCTTTGACGTCGTGATTAGTGGTGCGCTCAATCTCTTTGATTCGGGCGGCGTCTTGCTCATCAAATTCAGCGGCAATCCGATCGAGGAGGGCGTTGGCGTCATCGCTAAATGCAGGCACTTCTTTGATGCTGTCAGTGGCTGCCAAGCTTTGCAGCCAGCGGATTTCAACGATGGTGCGATACTTTAGCAATCCAAATTCACTGAAAATCGATCGTAACGCAATCGTTTTCGTTCCATATCGGCCATCGACCGGGGAAACAGCAGTCAGCGCTGACAGTTCCATTTTATGTCTCCTGAGTTCAATCTGATTAGCTACGGGCTAGAATAGTTTTGGCCTGCTCAACCATTTGTTTACGACCAAAAATGAGATGTCGGCGTTTACCGCCTACTTGGCGCCATAGTACGGTACTACGGATACCAGATAACAAGAGGGCACGCACACGATGTTGCACGCCGGTTTGTTGTAGGTGTTGCGGGTCGCCAGAAACCTGAATACGCGGGCCCAGTGGGCTGATGACGTCGAGATAAATACTGGCAAGATTACTGATCATTTGCTCATCAAGCAGATCAAAGTGGCTCGATTGGCGCTCGATGGTTTCGATCCGATCGCCCAATTGCGCCATGGCATCACGACGGCTGGCAAGCTTGCGCTCTAAGGCGAGCAAATTGATCAGATAACGCATTAGCTCGCTACCGTTGCTGCTATTATCCAGCTGGCTGATCAGCGCTTCCAAGCCTAAATGGAGCCCTGACTCACCGCCGCCAGTGACATTACCGACCTCACCGCGAAACACATCGAGCGTCGAGGACGGGTTCGTCATCACGATGCTGCTTAAGCTGGTACTGAGCGCGTCTTGGTCACAATAGCCCTGACGGGACACATCTTGCACCAGTTTCGCTGCCTGACAAATGCTCGCAAAAGCGAGGGTGCGATCATAAATCGTCTCTGCCACTGATCACGGCTCCTTAAATACGTTGCTCGATAATACCACCACCTAAACACACGTCGCCGTCATAAAAAACAGCGGATTGGCCAGGGGTGACCGCAATTTGCGGCTCGTCGAATGTCACTTTTATGGTGTCATTATCAACAGGCGTGATAGTACATGATATATCGTGTTGACGATATCGGGTTTTGACTGTGCAACGGCGTGTCTCGGTCACATTCTCGCGATCGACCCAGTGTAATTGGGCTGCTATTAAGCCTGCAGAGAATAAGCGTGGATGATCATGGCCTTGACCTACAATCAGTACATTGCGCTCAACGTCTTTATCGACCACATACCAGGGCGCTTCGCTACCGTTACCGCCTTTTAATCCGCCAATCCCTAAACCTTTACGTTGGCCCAGGGTATGATACATCAGGCCTTGGTGGTCACCGATGTTCTCGCCATCGGTCGTTTCGATGGGCCCCGGTTGCGCGGGTAAGTACTGCGATAAAAAGTCAGTAAATTTGCGCTCACCAATAAAGCAGATCCCAGTGGAGTCTTTTTTCTTTGCGGTCACCAAGCCTTGTTCTTCGGCAATTTGGCGCACTTGTGGCTTTTCGAGATCGCCGACTGGGAATAAGCTACGTGCAATCTGATCGTGGCTGAGTGTATATAAGAAGTAGCTTTGGTCTTTATTGCTATCAAGGCCACGCAGCATCTGTGCTTTTTCACCATTGTCGGGGAAAGATCGACGCACATAATGGCCCATAGCAATATAATCGGCGTCTAGCACTTCGTCGGCAAACTCGAGAAATGCCTTAAATTTGATTTCTTTATTGCACAGAATATCTGGATTCGGCGTACGGCCTGCTTTGTACTCGGTCAAAAAATGCTCGAACACATTGTCCCAATACTCAGCGGCAAAATTAATGGTATGTAGCTCAATGCCCAACTTATCGCAGACATCTTGCGCATCGGCCAAGTCTTCTGCAGCAGAGCAGTATTCTTCGTTGTCATCTTCTTCCCAGTTTTTCATAAACAGGCCTTCGACCTGATAACCCTGTTGTTTCAACAAGTAGGCAGAAACGGACGAATCAACACCGCCGGACATTCCGACAATCACTTTTTTGCTGCTGTTATCTGACATGGTGATCACAAATGCTGCTATCAATAAACGGACGCTGAGTTTAACAGAATCAAATCGCCGGATACAGATGTGATAAGGCTCACACGTTAACCGTTATCTAAAGTAGATAGATGGTTGCGTTGACGGCGACCGATGCAGCTTATGTTGATGCGATTAAATATCAATGGCGGACATAGTCTGTGATTGGGTGCCGCGCAAAGACCCTCCGCGCCATGGATGGCGCGGCGGAGCCTCCAGGGATGGATTCACGGCGTGTTTATGCGTGGTATCCAATCTCAGAGCGATGACGACAGTTGCTGTGGAAGCTTGGCTTTATCGAGCCTTCTTCAACGGTGCGCGCTTGGACGAGCGAGTGCGCCCACACGGTGCTTTCCCTTTTGGCCCTTTGGGTTTAGGGATGAACTGCTCGAAGCCTTTCAGGGGCGCGACCTCACGCCATTGGCCCGGTTGCAAATCATCCAGCTGCCAGGCGCCGAGTTGGGCGCGAATCAAGCGCAGCGTCGGGTGGCCAATATGGGCAGTCATCCGGCGTACTTGTCGATTTCGCCCCTCGTTCAGCACCACCTTTAGCCAGGTAGTGGGAATGTTGGCGCGATAGCGTACCGGAGGATGGCGTTCCCACACGGCGGGTGACGCCATTTTTGATACCTCAGCGGGTAGCGTTAGACCATCTTTTAGCTCCACACCGTCGCAAAGCGCTTGAATCGCCTCATCGCTGGGATCACCTTCCACTTGGACCCAATAGGTTTTGGGAGATTTAGATGAAGGCTGGGTTAATCTGGCTTGTAAGGCACCGTTATTGGTGAGCACCAGCAAGCCTTCGCTGTCCTTGTCGAGTCGACCGGCCGGGTACACGTCTTTTACGGAGACGATGTCGGCTAATGTGCTGTCACCGGGCTCACCGCTAAACTGGGTCAACATGTTATAAGGTTTGTTAACAAGTATCACTTTAGTGGTCATCGCCGCCGCGCGTGAATCCTGTGCGTGTTGAGATGATTTGGCAGTGGTGTTTGAAACAGCCTTTGACGCTGGCTGAGAGCGGGATTTATATGGCATACGGGCTGTCAAATAGATTAAACGGCAAATGAGACTTTGGTATTATACACGTAATAATCTGTTTGGCGTGTTGTATGAATTCGAGTATCCTCGTTGCGCATCTTACACAAAGATAACAAATGGACGCTAGGAGATTAAAATGGAAAGTAAAGTAGTTGTACCGGCGGAAGGTGAAAAAATTACACTCGACGGCACAAAACTGGTAGTCCCTAACCACCCTGTGATCCCTTACATTGAAGGGGATGGCATCGGGATGGATGTTAGCCCTGCAATGATCAAAGTTGTTGATGCCGCAGTTGCTAAAGCCTACGACGGTGAGCGTAAGATTTCATGGATGGAAATCTACACCGGTGAAAAATCCACCAAGGTATACGGTGATGATCAATGGCTACCGGCTGAAACACTCGACTTTATTCGTGAATACAAAGTGGCGATTAAAGGCCCACTGACAACGCCTGTTGGCGGTGGTATTCGTTCTCTGAATGTGGCCCTTCGCCAAGAGCTCGATCTCTACATTTGTGCGCGTCCGGTACGTTACTTCACTGGCGTTCCTAGCCCTCTGAAAAAGCCAGAAGATACCGATATGGTGATCTTCCGTGAAAACTCAGAAGACATCTACGCGGGTGTCGAGTTTAAAGCGGGCACCGCAGAAGCCGATAAAGTGATTAAATTCCTGCGCGAAGAAATGGGTGCCAACAAAATCCGTTTCCCAGAGCAGTGCGGTATCGGTATCAAGCCGATTTCTGAAGAAGGTACCAAGCGCCTGGTTCGTGCGGCTATCGAGTACACCATCGATAACGATCGCGACTCACTGACCATCGTCCACAAAGGTAACATCATGAAGTTTACCGAAGGGGCGTTTAAAGATTGGGCATACGAAGTAGCCAATAAAGAGTTTGGTGCCGAGTTGCTTGATGGCGGTCCGTGGATGACGATGAAAAATCCAAAAACCGGTAAAGAAATCATTATCAAAGATTCCATCGCAGATGCTTTCTTGCAGCAAATCCTGTTGCGCCCTGCAGAGTATGATGTGATTGCCACCATGAACTTGAATGGTGATTACGTATCTGATGCGCTCGCAGCACAAGTGGGCGGTATTGGTATTGCCCCAGGTGCCAACATTGGTGACGGTGTGGCACTGTTTGAAGCCACCCACGGCACGGCGCCAAAATACGCGGGCCAAGACAAGGTAAACCCAGGATCGCTTATCCTGTCAGCAGAAATGATGCTGCGTCACATGGGCTGGTTTGAAGCCGCTGATTTGGTGATCAAATCAATGGAAAAAACCATCGCCAACAAAACTGTGACATATGACTTTGAGCGTCAAATGGAAGGTGCGAGCTTACGTAAGTGCTCTGAGTTTGCAGACGATATGATCGCGCAAATGTAATAATAGTATTATCGCACGATGATAAAACCCGGCTCATTCGCCGGGTTTTTTTGTTTGTGGTCTCTGGAATGATCCACTTAGACAATCAGTTTATATCCTCCCACGACAACGCGGTGCCTTTGGTTAACGCGCGTGTCGCTCGTTTTCCGAGCACCGCATCATAGTGTTTCGGCGCCAACCCAAAGCCAGGACGAATACTGCGCACATTATCCGCCGTTAGTTTCTCTCCGGGCGCGATATCCTGACATACATACAAAGAGCGCCTAAATTGACGGTTGCTTGCTTCGGCCTCTCGGGTGGTGAGGGCGCTTTCTCCTAACGCTTGCCACGCCGCGTGGGTTTGCTCGCAAAGCGCACTGAGTGCAGGTGGCGTAAGCGAGAAAGCGGCATCTGGCCCTCCCGAGTCTTCAGAGAGCATCACATGCTTTTCAATCACGCACGCGCCGAGTGCCACGGCTGCGATCGCGGCGGTATTGGTCAGCGAATGATCGGATAAACCTGCCAATGCTTGATAGCGGCTGGCTAAGGTTGGAATGGTTCGCAGATGGCTTTGTTCCATCGGCGCGGGGTAGGCGCTGATACAATGAAGCAACACTAGCTCACGACAGCCGTTATCTCGGGCGGTCGCCACCGCCTCGGCAATCTCTGTCTCGTCAGCCATGCCGGTTGAGATGATCATCGGTTTACCAGTTTGCGCGGCATAGCGAATCAAGGGCAAGTCAATCGCCTCGAACGAGGCGATTTTATAGGCGGGGGCGTTAAGATCTTCGAGCAAGTCAATCGCTGAGCAATCAAAAGGGGAGGAGAATAAGGTGACACCTTCTTTTCTGGCATGATCAAATAACGGCTTGTGCCACTCAAACGGGGTTTGTGCCCAGCGATATAGCTGGTGGAGACTATAACCATCCCACAGTCCGCCTTTGATTTGAAACGCATCGTGGTCGCAATCAAGGGTAATGGTATCGGCGGTATAGCTTTGCATTTTCACAGCATCGGCACCGCAGGCTTTGGCCATGGAGATGGTTTGCTTGGCAAGCTCAAGGCTACCATTATGGTTGGCCGACATTTCGGCAATGATATAGGGAGGATGCTGGGGACCGATAAAACGGCCTGCAATCTTAATGTCGTTGTTCATAAACCGCATCGATATTCAGTTTGGTTTGAAGGGCGCTGGCGCCTTGCTGCCACTCATCAGCGGACAAAGACAGGCACACAATCTCGACGGTTTTTCCCTCAGGCAGGGAAAAGGTGCGTTGCCGACTTTGCGGCGTTTCACGAAAGCCAAAGCGTTGATGTAGCCGAACCACCCCCTGATTATGACTGAGCACTTCACAGTTCAACTGGGTCACACCCAAGGTCTCAAACGCTAAGCTTAATGCGCCAAACTCCATGAGCGCACCGCTGCCACGTGGCACATCCGGCGCCGCATAAAAAGCCCAGGTCGCACTTGTCCTATTCTCGCTATCGAGGTCAAGGTTGACCACGCCAAGCGGGGTGTTTGGTTGGCTGTCTACGCGCTTGTAGACGATATAGAAATAACGGTGCGTGTTGGCAAGCATATGGCTGAACCATGCCTTGTGCTCATCATGGCTAATTTCATGCTGAGTGTACATAAACTGGCGAACAGCGGGACGATTGCGCCAATGCCATAAGGTATCACTGTCCGCGTGACTCACCGCTTTAAAAATTAGTTGCATAAGTCATGCTCCAAGGCCGCGACCACGCGCTCTGCGCCTTTTCCATCGGTGATCGCTGGCAGAGTAGGAAGCTGATACCAGTTTGCCGCAAGGTGCTGCAGTGCAGACGCGTAATCTTGCCAGCGGGTGTGCTCACCGCGTCCTAAGTATTGATAGCCCGGTTGTCCGGCGAGATACTCGGCCATGGCGTGTTGGTTTTCCGCCACACACACCAAGGTGCTCGGGACCCCCAAGCAGCTGCGCTCAATGGCGGTCACACCGGCCGCCCCAAACGCATAGCGTGCCCGTGCCATGTGGGCATCAAAGTCCGACAGTGCTTCCACCACGCTAACCCCATCGGGGACAGGCTCTTTACACAATGCATCGCGGTCTGGGTTACGCCGGCCGGTGACAATTAATAGCGAGAAAGGCAGCCTATCGAGCTTTTGCTCTTCTTCTAGGTGTTGAACGGCTTCTAGGTGTTTGACCGCGTCCACGAGCTTGCGGCTTTCACCGGTCGGGTCCGTGCCGGAGAAAAAGGCGATTACCTTATCTTCCCGCGGCGGCGGAGACTCATGTAAGGCGGCAAATGCTGGACGCAATAGTGCATAGTCTGGCCCCAATAAGCATCGGGTCTGTGGGTTTAAAAGCTGTGACGCGTAGCGCGTAGTTAAGTCAGGCCAAGGATTTTGATCGAGCAAAAACGCGCAATCGTGGGGCCGATTGGCTAAATCATCGACCACCATCACCGGACAGCCTAATTGGGTGTGAATTGATTGCTCCCAGCGGGCATCGAGGGCGTAATGATCCACCACCATCAAATCCACCGTCTGGTTAGCCACGCATGCGGTTGTCTCTTCGGCATCTTGCTGCTGGCTCACACCAAGCCAGTCGGTGTTGCTAAGCGAGTTTTTGGGAGCAGGCAACACCGCCAACGTTAAGCCTTGTTCATGGCTGACCGCTATCAAATTGCCGGGCAAGTCGCGACATACCAAGGTTACCTGATGACCCGACGTTTGTAGCATGCTAGCCAACACGTGCATGCGGCTGACGTGCCCGGTACCTATCGCTTGGGAGGCATCGACTCGAATGGCAATATGGCTCATAGCAAGGCTTGTTGTTTCAACAGTTGATACATTAGCTCAGCGCGTAGCCAGTCATCCGGCTCATCAATGTCTTGCACGCGGTAATGAGGGATCAACACGGCTTTCGAGTGGGGCGCAAAAACCGGCTCGCGCGCTAAAAACGCACTTGGCGTGCCCCAATAAAACATCCCCGCATCGTGGTACGCCGGTTGTAAGTCTTGGGAGCGTGTGGTGAAGTGCTCGGGCCACAACATGCTGACACTGCCATCGGCATCGACATGAATACTGCGCTGAATTGGAAAGGCGTAGCGGGTGGCGGCAAAACTGTATTTGACGGTGTCGCCGTCCAGTAACGCTAGGCCTTGGCGCAAGTCATCCGTGGTGACAAAGGGAGTGGTAGCATACAGGCAGCATATCGCTTGCAAAGGCGTTTGCTGTGGCGACGGGTTGAGCCACTGGATCGCATGCTCAAGCACATCCAAGGTCGTGGCGTGATCACCGGCAATCTCGGCGGGACGTACAAAAGGCACTTCAGCCCCTGCATCGCGCGCCACATTAGCAATGTCGTCGCAATCGGTGGAAACCAAGACGCGATCGAATAGCCCACTTTGACGCGCTGTCGCAATGGCATAAGTGATAATGGGCGCACCGTTAAACAGTTTGAGATTCTTGCCCGGAATGCGTTTGCTGCCACCACGGGCGGGAATAATACATACATTCATCGGTCACGCGTCCTCAATGACTTTTTGTAGCGCAGCAATCACTGTGTCTTGCTGTTGCTCGGTTAAATCGGGGTAAAGCGGCAAAGTGAGTGCGCCCGCGTAATACTGTTCGGCGAGCGGGAAGTCTCCGAGTTGGAAGCCCAGTGCCTGATAGTAAGGTTGCGTATGCACAGGAATATAGTGCACGTTCACGCCAATGCCTTGCGCACGCATTGCCTCAAAAACGGCGCGGCGTGTATCGGCGTGCTCAAGCTCAATCAAATACAAATGCCATGCCGACTCAGGATCTAAAACGGGCCGCTTGACGGGCAAATCCGCCAGCGCTTGATGGTAACGCTCGGCGAGTGCAAACCGTCTGGCGATAAAGGAACCAAGCTGGGTTAATTGTGAACGGCCAAGCGCGGCATGAATATCCGAGAGGCGATAGTTCATCCCCAATGCATGCTGCTCATAACCCCAAGGCGGCAAGGCTGCGTGGCTGTCTTCTGCGTCACGGGTGATCCCGTGGCTACGCAACTGGCGCAGCGCTTTCGCCAATGTGGCATTTTGGGTAGTGGCAACCCCTGCCTCTCCCGCGGTGACCACTTTGACTGGATGAAAACTAAACACGCTAATATCGCTGTACTGGCATCCACCCACCGGCGCTTGTTGATAGTAGGCGCCCATCGCATGTGATGCATCCTCAATAATGGCTACCTGATAACGTTTGGCGAGCGCGGCAATCTCGGCCATTGGCGCACTGGCACCGGCCATATGCACCACCACCAGCACTTTGGGCAAGCTGTGAGTAGCGGCCGCTTGCGCCAGTTTTTTCGCGAGCTGCTGGGAGCATAGGTTACGTGTGTGCGGGTCGATATCGACAAAGTCCACCTCAGCACCACAGTATCGGCCACAATTGGCTGACGCGACAAAGGTGATGGGAGAGGTCCATAAACGATCGCCTGGGCCCAGTCCTAACGCCAGACAAGCCAGATGCAGGGCAGATGTGGCGCTATTAACGGCGACCGCATGCGCAGCCTCGGTGAGTTCGGCGACGGCGGCTTCAAAAGCCGGAACTTGCGGGCCTTGCGTCAGATAATCACTTTTTAGCACCTCAAGCACAGCGGCATAGTCTTGCTCGCTAAGATGCTGCTTTCCGTATGGGATCAACGCCATACTCCTTTACTGCTCGGTGTCGAGTTGCAAAATGGCCTCGACGGTTAACACTTCTGGGTTAGTGCCTGATTGATACTCAAAGCCCTCTGGCACGGGCTGTCCTTTTTCGCCCAACGCATTTTCTCGGTAGTCATAATCGGCGTCGTAGAACTTAATGGTGGGACAAATCACGTAATGATCGGCAAATTCGAGCGTCAGATGCGCATCGTCAGCCGGACACATCACTTCATGCATTTTCTCGCCGGGACGAATGCCTATCACCTTGACGGGGGTGTTCGGGGCATAGGCGCTGGCGAGATCCGTCAGACGAACCGATGGGATCTTAGGGACAAATATTTCTCCGCCATACATGCGCGAAAAGTTTTTCAGCACAAAATCCACCCCTTGCTGCAAGGTAATCCAAAAACGGGTCATTTCAGGATGGGTAATGGGCAAGTGATCCGCGCCTTCCGCTGCCTTTTTCTTAAACAAAGGCACCACAGAGCCGCGCGAGCCGACCACATTGCCGTAGCGCACCACCGAAAAACGTGTCTTTTGGCCCCCGGTCATATTGTTAGCGGCGACAAACAATTTATCTGAACACAGTTTGGTGGCGCCATAGAGATTATTGGGGCTGGCGGCTTTATCGGTCGAGAGCGCAATCACCTTTTCCACCCCGTTGGCAATCGCGGCACGAATCACATTCTCTGCACCGTGAATGTTGGTCTTGATACATTCCATCGGGTTGTATTCGGCGGCAGGTACCTGCTTGAGTGCAGCAGCATGAATCACATAGTCAATGCCTTGCATCGCTTGCATTAAACGATCGCCATCACGCACATCGCCGATAAAATAGCGCATGCAAGGGGCGTTAAAGGTTTGCTGCATTTCATATTGCTTGAGCTCATCGCGAGAGAGCACCACGAGGCGACGTGGTTGATAGCGTTCAAGCAGGGTGCGGACGTACTTTTTACCAAAAGAACCAGTACCGCCGGTGATCAGAATGGATTTGCCGTTAAACATAGGACGCCTTGTCACTAACTGTCGGGAATACAGGCAGTTTAACTGATCTGAGCAGGATTTGGCGATCTGCTACGGCGTTCTGATGTGTGATTGGCAAAATCGAATTCCAAAAGAGTGGTACCAAACTAAGAGAATCGGAAAAGTCCTCTAAATAGCTATCTATAAACTTCACAGCCAGTTATATAGGTTAACAAGGTGACCCATTGCAATGTCGACAGCTTCTATACTTAGCAGGGCGACCACGCGAACGTTTTTGACCAAAACAGGTTCGGTTTGACGATCACCTCTGGCTGTTATCATATAGGCCGATTCTATAATAGTTCGAGATAGATACCGTGGATCGATACATTTAAACACTACTTCAGTGCCGTTGATGATAACCGTCAAAGTACCAAGATAATATATCCACTTTCGACCTTCTCTTTGCTTCATGTGCGCAGTCAAACATTACAAAAATGTATAGTTCGCGAAAAGTTGACGAAATCCCGATCGCTTAGAGTATCTACGTCGAGAGGGAAGTCCCTATCAAATCATACGAACAATGAGGATTACATCATGAAAAAAAATTTAGTGTTTTCGTCTACCGCCACTCTTACTGCTGTGCTGGGTCTAGGTGCTATGTTGGTTGTTGGTGCTGCCAACGCAGGTGAGAAGCCCAAGACTCTCCATAGCGATGCGGTAACATTGATCCAGGCAGTTGAGACAGCAAAGAAAACTGCTGACGGTATCGTGATAGAGGCTGAACGTGATGTGGTAATGAGCCAAGCGGTCTATGAGATTGAGATCATAAGCGATACGGGTGAAGAAATTAATACAGTAGTGAGCGCAGCAACAGGTGAAGTGATTCTAACTAATACTCATCGCAATCATGACAATGATGTTGAGGATGCTATCTGGTTAGCAGGTATTAGAAACGGAACGTTTCTTTCTCTTGAACAGGCATTGATGCAAGCAGAGACGCAAGTAGATGGAAAAGCGTGGCGAGTTGAACAGGATGATCATCTTGATCGGCCATACTACGAAGTAGACCTGCTAAATACTAGCGGCAATCATGTTGAAATTAAAATTGATGCGAGAGTATTAAAGTAAGACAGTAACAAACCAACCTGTATCGGATAATTTTATGGGCTAGTGCCCATGATTTGAGGTTTATATGAATGTAGAAAACAGAAACGCATCAAAATGGCAACGTACAAAAGAACAGGTTAAAAGTCTTGTTCAAAAGGCTCCTATGGCAATTTTAGGCGTATTGAGCTTCTCACTGTTTTTCATGTTTGGGCTGGTTATACTTGGGATGAGTTTGATGGCGGGTATTGTCGCTATTATCATGGCGAAATACCAACAACGCCAAGTTGTTAAAGACATTCCTCATCCACAAAGTACGACAAATCAAGGTGAATCGGTTGTAACGGCAGCTGAAATACAACCTTAATGCCTAAATAGAGGGGTGCCCAAATGCGCGTACTGTTGGTGGAAGACGATAATAGCCTCAGTCGTTTCGTAGAAAAAGGCCTGCGAGAAGCAGGCCATCAAGTTGAGGTGATTGATAACGGCAAGCATGCCCTCACGCTTTGCATGACAGAGAGTTACGATGTGGCGATTGTCGATCGCATGTTACCGGGCCTAGATGGTCTTTCTCTCGTTAAGGCCCTTCGTGCTGCGCAAGTTGGTATTCCTATCCTGTTTCTTACCACGCTGGGTGGTGTGGACGATCGAGTGGAAGGTTTAGAAGCAGGCGGTGATGACTATCTTACCAAGCCGTTTGCTTTCTCTGAACTTTTGGCACGTATCACTGCGCTCTCCCGTCGTACAATGTTGAAGAAAACCGAGTCCAGCCATGAACTTAGTTCTGGCGATTTAATACTGAATCTGTTTGCGCACTCAGCAACTCGCCAGGGCAAGGCATTGGATTTACAGCCAAAAGAATTTCGGATTCTTGAGCTTTTCTTACGCCATCCTGGACGCGTCATTACTCGGACCATGCTGCTTGAGCATGTGTGGGATATACACTTCGATCCGCAGACGAGTGTTGTAGAAACCCATATTAGTCGTCTTCGAAACAAGATCGAGAAACCCTTTGGCGATACACTCATTCATACGCTTCGTGGTGTTGGCTATAAGTTTGAACAGAAAAGCGGAAAACTAAAATGAGAGGGAGACTGGTGGACTTTATCCCTCGCTATTTTTCTAAGCGAAAATTGCTAGATATACTTCCTGCATGGATGAAAAGCTCTGCGACTCACCAAGGTTTAATGTTCGGTGGAGTGGCTCTAATCAGCTTAGTACTTATGGCCTTGGTAACCTTTTTCTATGTCGACCATGAACTGAAAGAACAAAACTACGATATCGTTAAAGCGTCCCTTGATCGCGCTAAGGGATTAGAAAGCGAACTCGATGACGAACCTATTGAAGACGAAGAAATTCTCGCTATGCTCGCGTCCGGCTTTGTGCTTGCGGGCATACTAGTGTCAGTGTTTTCAGTGGTACTAGTGACAGTAATGACTCGCATTAGCCAGAAGCGAATTAAACGGATTGAAACCGTCTTGAATGCCGTCGCCGAAGGAGATCTCTCAGCGCGAACCAATGTAAAATACACGTATAACGATCTGGCACGTATTTCGGTTTCACTTGATGATATGTTGTCACGGCTGGAAGGAACAGTAGCAGCAATGAGTGATATCTCCGTTAATATTGCTCATGAGCTTAAAACTCCAATCAGTCGTCTGCGCCATAATTTATTGGCATTGCGACAAGATGCTGTGAGTATTTCATCAACCCCCAATAACGCCTTTTTTGTTGAATTGGATAGAGCATTAGAAGATTCACAGCGGCTAGCGTCAATATTTGATGCTTTACTTCGTATTGCACAAATTGAATCCGGTGCGCGCCGAAGCCGCTTTGTGATGCTTGATCTGAATAACGTGGTCGATACAGTTTCGGAGATATACGCTGATGTCGCCGAAGATGCACAGATGTCATTGATATCAGAAAAGCACTTTTTGCCACTGATGATTCAGGGGGATCGTGAGCTTTTGATTCAGCAAGTGGCTAACTTGATAGAAAATGCGTTGCGTTATTGTCCGCCAGGTAGCCAGATTCATCTCCGTTGCGGAGAAAATCTGAAAACGTCTCAAGCCTGGTTAGAGGTTGAGGATACGGGGCTAGGTATTGCCGATGAACATAAAGAGCGAGTTTTTCAGCGGCTCTATCGGGTAGATAAGAGCCGAGCTGATGGGGGACTGGGTTTGGGGTTGTCGCTCGCTAAAGCCATTGCTGGCCTTCATTATGGCAGCATTACGTTGTCTGATGCGAATCCTGGCTTAAGAGTGGAAATTGCAATTCCGATATATCATTTATAACACCTCTTGTTATTGACGAAGAACCCTTGCTATCACTGAATACAAGCGCATATTATCAAAAAGCGCCGCAGTTGTGCGGCGCTTTGGAGAGAGCATGTTTAGGTTAACGCGCTTCGCTGTTAGCCTTGATGGCGAGAGGCGAGGACTTCGGTCACTTGATGGAGGCTAAGCTCTTGGTCTTGCAGCAGCACCAATAGGTGATAAAGCAAGTCGGCACTTTCGTTTAATAGCTCGGCCTTATCGCCTGCCGTGGCAGCGAGGGCGACTTCGACGCCTTCTTCCCCCACTTTTTGCGCGATACGCTTGGTGCCTTTGGCAAATAGACTTGCGGTGTAAGATTCATCAGGCGCGGCGTCTTTGCGGCTGGCAAGTACTTGCTCTAGGCTCGATAAAAAGCCGGGGCCGGTGTGTGGCGGTTTATTGTCACTGTCAAAGCAGGTGGTCGTGCCGAGGTGACAGGTGGGCCCGTGAGGCGTCGCCGTGACCAATAAGGTGTCTTGATCGCAATCGAGTGCAATGTGTTCCAGGCTCAACACATGACCGGAGCTTTCTCCTTTTACCCAAAGACGCGACTTGCTGCGCGACCAAAAGGTGACGCGACCGGTTTCGAGCGTCGCGTTCAGTGCATCGGCATTCATGTAGCCCAGCATCAATACTTGGCCGCTATCACTGTGTTGGATAATCGCAGGCACCAAGCCGGCGTTTTTCTCCCAATCGATACGTTCTACCCACGCTGCCGTCATACTCTTACCTCGATCCCTTGTTGTTTTAATGTTTGTTTTAATTCGCTTATCGCGATGATTTGCTTGTGAAACACCGAAGCGGCCAGCGCGCCATCGACATTCGCTCGTAAAAAGGCGTCGGCGAAGTGCGACATTTCACCGGCACCGCCGGAGGCAATCAGGGGCACCTGACAGCGCTCTCTTACCATTTTTAGTTGGGTTAAGTCATAGCCTTGGCGCACGCCATCGCGGTTCATCATATTGAGTACGATTTCGCCTGCGCCCCGCTGTTGGACTTCCTCAACCCACGCGGCGGTTTGCCAAGGCGTGGCCTGAGTGCGGCTTTCATCACCGGTAAATTGATAGACCTGATAGTGTCCGGTGGCTTCATCGAAGAAGGAATCAATCCCAACCACCACGCACTGCACGCCAAACTTATTGGCCAGTCGCGTGATTAAGCTCGGATCGGCCAATGCCGGTGAGTTGATTGAAATTTTATCCGCGCCAAATTCCAGGATTTGCTGGGCATCGGCTTCGGATTTAATCCCACCGGCGACGCAAAAGGGGATATCAATTACTTCCGCGACGCGACTAACCCAGCTTTTATCGACCACCCGGCTGTCACTGGAGGCGGTGATGTCATAAAACACCAGTTCATCAGCGCCTTCTTCGGCGTAGCGTTTGGCGAGCGGGACGATATCGCCGATGATTTCGTGATTGCGAAATTGCACGCCTTTTACTACTTGTCCGTCGCGGACGTCCAAACAAGGAATTATCCGTTTTGCCAGCATGCGATCGCCTCCTCTGCGCTAAAGTTGCCTTCCAGTAGGGCGCGGCCGACGATCACGCCTGCCACACCGGTGCCGCGCAAGGCGCGAATGTCTTCGAGACTGCCAATGCCGCCTGATGATTGAAACGCAATGCTCGGATAGCGCTGACACAAGTCGCGGTAAAGTGCCACATTGCTGCCTTGCAAGGTGCCATCGCGGGAGATATCGGTGCACAGCACATGTTTGAGCCCGACGGACAAATAATCGTCGAGTAGCGCTTCAATGGTGACGCCGGAGTCTTGTTGCCAGCCGGACACCGCCACGCGTCGCGTCCCGTCACTGTCAATGTGAATGTCGAGTGCCAATACAATCCGGTCAGGGCCGTAGGTTTGCATCCAGCCTTTAACCAAATCGGGGGATTTAACCGCGGTGGAGCCGATCACTACGCGCTGCGCGCCGGTGTTTAGCAGCTCAATCACGTCCATTTCGGTGCGCACGCCGCCGCCGATTTGGATATTGGCGGGCGTTGATTGCAAAATCTCGGTGATCAAATCGACCTGACGCGCGGTCGGATCTTTGGCACCGGTTAAATCCACGAGGTGCAACCAATCCGCGCCTGCTTGATGGTAACGTGCAAACTGCTCACGCGGGTCAAAACCGTAGTCGGTTTTTTGCTGATAATCCCCTTGATAAAGGCGCACCACTTGGCCATCTATCAAATCGAGTGCTGGTATAATCATCCTTGCTTACATCTCCAAAAAATTCTGAATCAAACGCGCGCCCACTTTGCCCGAACGCTCGGGGTGAAACTGAACCCCGAAGTAGTTACCTTGATTGATTGCTGCGCTGAACGCATGACCATAGTGACATTGTGCCAGGGTATAGTCACCGACCGGCATCGCGTAACTATGGACAAAATAGAAGTAGCTGCCAGCGGGAATGCCGTCGAATAAGGGATGGTCATTGACGGTGGCGACCCGATTCCAACCCATATGAGGTAAAGGCTGGCCATCGGTATCCATTAGCTTGGTCGGCGCGGGGATGTGGCCAAGGCACTCAACCGGGCTATCGCCTTCATCGGAGCGCGTGCCTAGCATTTGCATGCCAAGACAAATTCCCAGTAGCGGTTGCTCAACCTGTTTAACTAAATCCACTAAGCCGCGTTCGGTGAGATTTTTCATCGCTTCGCTGGCCGTGCCGACACCGGGCAAAAAAAGCTTGTCTGCCCCCAGCACTACGTCGGGATCGCGGCTCAATGTGGCTTGATAGCCCAGGCGTTCGACAGCAAAGCGTACCGAGGACACATTGGCGCAGCCGGTATCGATAATGACGGTGTGTTTGCGCATTATAAGACTCCTTTACTGCTTGGCAGAGCATCGCCCTCGACCTTGATGGCTTGACGCAAGGTGCGGCCAAAGGCTTTAAATAAGCTTTCTACCAAGTGATGGGTGTTTTCGCCATCGACGGTCAGGTGAAGGGTACAGGCCAAAGTATCGGTCAATGAGCGGAAAAAATGCCCGACCATTTCGGTCGACATATCGCCCACTTGTGGTTGCGGGAAGCTGGCCTCAAATTTAAGAAACGGACGTCCGGATAAATCCAACGCACATTGCGCCAAGCATTCATCCATCGGCAGGCTAAACCCAAAACGGCCAATACCGCGCTTATCGCCCAGCGCCCGTTTAAGCGCGTCGCCCAAGGCGAGGGCGGTGTCTTCAATGGTGTGGTGGTCATCGATGTGCAAATCGCCTTTAACGCCAACGCTCAGCTGAAAACCGCCGTGGGTGGCGATTTGATCCAACATGTGGTCAAAAAAGCCCAGTCCGGTTTCAATGCGGCTGCCGCCACTCTTATCCAGGTTAACAGCCACCTGAATGTCGGTTTCTTTGGTGGTGCGAGTCACCGATGCGATGCGCGGCTGCAAGGTCAGACGCTCGACAATCTGCGGCCAGCCCATCACCTCACGTTGGTATTTGATCCCTTGTAGCGCCATATTGTTGGCTAAGGTGATATCGGTGTCGCGATCGCCAATCACCGCCGATTGGGCGAAATCAATCCGGCCTTGCTGCAGATAGTCTTTTACCAAGCCTAATTTGGGCTTGCGGCAGCTACAGTCGTCGCTATCAAAGTGCGGACAAATCAGCACGTCTTCAAAATGGATCCCTTGTGAGCGAAATAGCGTCATCATCATGTTGTGTGGTGCATCAAAGTCCGCTTGCGGGAAGCTATCGGTCCCTAAACCATCTTGATTGCTCACCATCACCAAGGTGTAGCCCGCCGCTTGCAGGCTAAGTAGTGCGGGGATCACGTCCGGCTCAAAGGCCAATTTATCCAGACGATCCACTTGGTAGTCTTCAGGCGGCTCCACAATCAAGGTGCCATCACGGTCAATAAATAAAATCTTGTCTTTCACAGTGGTTGTCCTTATTCACTGAGCTGCTGGCGGATAAAAGCCAACACTTTTTCACATTCGTCACGGTTGCCAATACTGATGCGTAAGCTGTTCTCGATCGCGGTACGGCGCACAATAATCCCCGCATTACCCAAGTGCTCGAACACCGCATCGGTGTCGTCCAGGCTTATCAGCAGGTAGTTACCAAAGCCTGGATGCACCTTGATGCCGGGCAGCATACTGAGGCCGGCTTGCAAATAGGCACGGTTGGCGGTTAAGTCCAAAACCTGATACTTCATCCGCGCCAAGCCCGCTTCAGAGAGCGCTTGCTCGGCAATATCTGCCACGGGCACCGGCACCGGATACGGCGGGATCACCTTGAGCATCAAGTTAATAATAGCGGGATTGGCGAGGGTAAAGCCGCAACGTAGTCCCGCCAGAGCGAACGCTTTTGATAGCGTGCGCAAAATGGCGAGATTCTCAAAGCGCGCGAGTAAATCGGTGCAGGTCGCTTCTGGACTAAATTCGATATAGGCTTCATCCAACACCACAATCGCGCGACCTTGGGTGCGGGTGAGTAGCGCTTCTATGTCGTCGCGGTTAATTAAATTACCGGTCGGATTATTAGGACTACATACGAAGATAAGCTTGATGTTGGCATCTGCCTCCAAGGCGGAATCAATTCCTGCCATGTCCAGCTGCCAGTCGGCGGTGAGCGGCACTTGGGTGGTCGCGATCCCTTGGTTTTCTGCACTGACCGCATACATGCCATAGGTGGGTGGGCAAATCAGTACGCTATCTTGGTTTGGCTCGCAAAACGCGCGCAGCAATAAATCAATCCCTTCATCGGCGCCACGAGTGGTAATCACTTGGCCCTTGTCTACCCCCGCATAGTTAGCATAGGCATTAATCAATGATGCCGGCTGACAGCTGGAGTAGCGATTGAGTCCTTGGCCGCTCAGGGTATAAGCATTGTCAAAGGGGGATTCATTGGCATTGAGCCACACATCCCCGCTGCCACCGATACGGCGGGCTGACTGATAGGGCGTGAGCGCTTGTACTTGCTCACGGGCGAGTTTATCGATGCTCATACTAACGGGTCCTCTGAGGCTTGGGCTTGTTGTAGCTTATTTAGACGAATATCGACCGCTTGGCGATGCGCATCCAAGCCCTCGGCTTCTGCGATTCGCATCACGGTCGGGCCCAGTGCTTGTAAGCCGCTTTCGCTGACCTGTTGCACTGTCATCCGCTTATTAAAGTCGGCCAATCCTAAACTGCTGTAGGTACGGGTATAACCGTAAGTCGGCAACACATGGTTGGTGCCTGAGGCGTAATCACCCACGGATTCGGGCGAATAGGCGCCCAAGAAAATCGAGCCAGCGTTATCCAACAGCGGCAACAAATCTCGAGGCTGCTGAGTCTGCACAATCAAGTGCTCTGGTCCGTAGCGGTTAGAAATCGACACGCATTGGGTGAGAGTATCGGCAATAATAATCACACTGCTGCCCAGCGCTTGCTTGGCAATTTCTGCACGACTGAGCGTGGTTAATTGCTGCTGCACCGCATCGGCGACTTTTTCTGCCATCTCAGGGGCCGGCGTCACTAGCACTACTTGTGAATCGGGGCCGTGCTCCGCTTGGCTGAGTAAATCCGCGGCAACAAAGTCGGGATCCGCGCCGGCATCAGCAATCACCAAGACTTCAGAGGGGCCGGCAGGCATGTCCATCGCTGCGCCATTGGCAGCAAGGCTCACCTGACGTTTGGCTTCGGTGACATAGGCATTGCCCGGACCGAAAATCTTATCCACCTTGGTCACACTTTGGGTGCCAAAGGCCATCGCCGCCACCGCTTGTGCGCCACCCAGGGTATAAATTTCATCAATCTCACACAGTTTGGCACAGTATAAGATTTCATCGGCCACTGGCGGTGGGGTACAGAGCACCACTTTGCGGCAGCCAGCAATTTGCGCCGGCACGCCCAGCATCAACACTGTAGACGGCAAGGGCGCGCTACCGCCAGGAATATACAGCCCGACGCGATTAATTGGGCGAGTGATGGATTCACATACCACCCCTGGCATGGTTTCGACTTTCAACGGCTGGGCTTTTTGTGCGCGGTGAAAGGTGCTGATGTTGTCGTAGGCTTGACGTAGGGCAAGTTTGATATCTTCCCCCAATCGCGCTTCGGCATCGGCCAAGATCGCTTTGTCGAGTTTGATGCTATCGAGGTCGACACCATCAAATTTTTTTGTCAGCGCCTTTAAACTTTCATCTCCGCGCTCTCGGACATCGGCGATAATCTCCGCGACGCTCGCTTGGGTTTGGGCACCGGTTGTGATCGCAGGGCGGCGCATCAAGCCCTCTTTTTGTGACTCTCCGAGTGATTTCCAGACTACTGTTCGCATGGTGACTTACTCCATCATCTTTTCAATCGGCAGGACCAAGATTGAGCTTGCGCCCAATTGTTTGAGCTTTTCCATGGTTTCCCAGAACAGGTTTTCGGTACTGACAAGGTGCACCGCCACACGGCTTTTTTCGTGTGCGAGCGGCAAAATGGTCGGGTCTTCGGCACCGGGAAGCAGCTCAACAATTTTTTCTAGCGCCTCGCTTGGCGCGTGAAGCATGATGTATTTCGACTCTTTGGCTTGAATCACGCCTTGCATGCGAGTGAGCAAGCGTTCAATTAATGCGGTTTTCTCTTCGCTGAAGCTGCCTTCACGCTGAATTAACACTGCCTTGGAGCGAAAAATGACTTCGGCTTCTTTCAAGCCGTTGGCCTCTAAGGTGGCGCCCGTTGAGACCAAATCACAAATCGCATCGGCGAGCCCCGCACGTGGCGCCACTTCCACGGAGCCATTGAGCATACAGGTGCTGAAATTCACACCCTGCTTGTCCATGTAGGCTTTAAGAATATTGGGATAGGTGGTCGCAATCCGTTGCTCAGCGAGATCTTGTGGGCCGTTGTAATTTTGGTCTTTATCCAGCGCAATGGAAAGACGACAGCCACCAAAGTCGAGGCGACGAAGCAGCTGATACTGGCTTGGCTCACCCAACTTGATGCGCTCAAGGCGAACCTCTTCTAATTCGTTCTCACCAATCACACCTAAGTCGACTACGCCGTCCATGATAAGGCCAGGGATATCATCATCACGAACCAGTAGCAGATCGATGGGCATGTTTTCGGCGTGGACCACCAAGCGCTCGCCGGTGTAGTTAATTTTAACCCCGCAACGTTTGAGCAGCTCCTGGCACTCTTTGGCGAGACGGCCCTTTTTTTGGATGGCGATACGTAAGCGTTGTGTTTGCATGTGTGCTTCCTTGTCTAAAAATGAAAAGCTAAAAAAGAAAAAACCCTCGGAAGACGATGCTCCCGAGGGTCTGAATCTGTTAGCTGGCTAATGACCGACGGAAGCGCTTTTTACTCGTCTTCCAGTCGAAACCATTCCTCCCGAAAGACTAGTCAGGATGATGGTGGTGATGCATGGTCATTAGTGCTGAAATCATTGTTGGTCGTCCATTATCTAGCGAAAATACGCTCTGTGGCAAAAAATAAGCTCTATACCAAAAAGCTTAACTGTTTATGACCATATCAAAATCCGTTTGGATTGCAACCAGTCAACGCGCGTTTTTTTCACGTGTCTTTATGCCAGGTGTCGTGCTAAGTAGGTGTCGTGCTAAGTAATTGTCGCTATCGCCATGAACAGCGAGAGAATCAACACCGGGGCTAGACATAAATATCGAGTTCACCGTCTTTTTTAGGTGTTTTTTCCTCGTGCTCTTGGTGCGGTTGCTGAGCGTGATCATTGAGATCGTCTAGCCGCCGCTCTTTACGCGCATCAATGTGTTCCGATTTGCGGATCGCCCATACTTTCGTGGGCGGTGCATGCGGCGTGCGATACACAGGACTCAAATTGCCAAGCCAGTTCATGATGGTCCTCCTTTGGTCTTACTATTAGTATCGACCACGAAGCACCAAACTTGATGATTTTTTAACCAGGAGTTATTTAGAATGGCGAGGCTAGGGGGCTAGCAGCAACACTTTTTAAACTTACGCCCACTGCCACACGGGCAAGGGTCATTGCGGCCGGCTTTGACATGGCCGGGGAAAACACCATCGATATATCGCCATTGAGGCTGTCCATTGATTGTTTCTTGGATAAACCGAGACCGCTCATGCAAACACTGAGGCTCACCGTCGGCAATAAAGTGGGCTTTGAAGGTCACAAATCCAAGCTCACCGTGGTTTAATACCTCGCTATCTAGCACCTCAAGTGATTGCCACTGATGATCGGTCATCATGGCAATATCATCCCGAAATGCCTCGGCGCCGCATTCGCGGTGATAGGTCGCGACAATAAAGTCCACCAAGCCTTTCGGATGTGCGCTGTAGCGAGCGCGCATTAATTGCTCAGGGTGGGCAGCGTTGGCCGGATGTTGATGAACGGGCGCGCAGCATTCGGCGTAGGGTTTGTTACTACAACAAGGGCATAAATCAGTCTGCATAAAGATCTCTTAACGATAGGCTGAACAGCTTAGTGATGAGTAAAGTCGCGAGTTTGTAAGTCACAGCCTTGCGGGCCACACACTAATACCGACCCGTGTTGGTACCAATCGCCTAACACGATGCGCTGGTAATCGTGGCCTTGATCACACCATTGATGGACATGGGGGCGATGGGTATGGCCGTGAATCATGTTAACCACTCCTGCGTTATCTAACTGGCGCTGCACTTCTTGTGGCGTCACATCCATGATGGTGGATGACTTTTGCTGATTGGCATTGGCACTGCCCGCGCGCATTTTGGCCGCAATACGACGACGCAACGCTAAGGGTAAACATAAAAACACGTGTTGTAGCCAGCGCTGGTGGACTTTGCGACGAAATGCTTGGTAGTCGGCATCCGCCAAACATAGGGTATCGCCATGGAGAATCAAGGTCGGCGTACCATATAAATCAATGCGTGTGTGCTCATCCAACAAGGTGATGCCTGTTTCACGGGCGAAACGCTTTCCGATTAAAAAATCACGATTGCCATGAATAAAGTACACAGGCACGCCTTGCTGTGTCAGGGTCGCAAAGGCGGTTTTGATTTGCTGATGAAAGGGGCTGTGATCATCATCGCCAATCCAAGCCTCAAACAAATCTCCCAGCACATAGAGTGCATCAGCGTGGACCGCTTCCTCGGCCATAAATCGCAAAAAGCAATCAGTGATATCTTGCCGAGTAGGGCTGAGGTGTAAATCAGCAATAAAGAGGGTATGTGGCATGTATTGGCTTTTTATTGGCAAAACGAGCGGCTCACTCAAAAAGAAAGGGTAGCTTTAGCTACCCTTGTTGACGAGTGCGGCTTAGTCTTCGATAGTCACGCTATTGATTAATACTTCTTCAACAGGGACGTCTTGGTGGACATAACCCCAATTGCCGGTGGCAACGCCTTTGATCTTATTGACCACGTCCATGCCGTCGACGACTTCGGCAAACACACAGTAGCCCCAACCGTCTGGCGTCTTGGCTTTGTGATCCAGGAATAAGTTGTCATTCACGTTAATAAAGAATTGTGAACTGGCTGAATGCGGCTCCATGGTACGCGCCATGGATAAACGACCGGTAAGGTTACTTAAACCGTTATCCGCTTCGTTTTTGATCGGTGCACGCGTCGACTTTTCTTCCATGCCAGAGGCCATGCCACCGCCTTGGACCATAAAGCCGTCGATAACACGGTGGAACAGGGTTCCGTTATAAAAGCCGTCACGGCAATATTGTAAAAAGTTCTCGACCGTGGCCGGTGCTTCGTCTGCATACATGCGGAGTTTGATATCACCGAACGTGGTATGAAGAGTTACCATGATGTAATCCTGTCATTGGCTTGGCTAAAAAGGATCACAGATTTTAGCCTAACGAGCCGGGTGATCAAGCATGATCGCCCTGGATGTGGAATTAATCATCGCTAAGTGACCCCAAAGTGCCGATTTGCAGGGGCGCATTGTCATTTTAATTCCTCGAGATGACTTTTATTTCTCAAGATCACTTTTATTCATCGAGATCATTCTGACGATACAGGTTCAACATGCCCGAGCAACTTTTTGAGTAAATCAGCCAAGTTGGCTTGCTCACTGGTGGTGAGTCCAGCCAGGAGCTGATGCAAGTTATTGGTATGATCGGTCACCGCCTTATCGATCAAATCCAGCCCTGCGTCGGTGAGTGAGACATAGACCCCACGGCGATCGTTGGGATCGGGGCTGCGTGCCACCAAGCCTTTGTGCTCCAACCGATCAATGCGGTTAGTCATGGCGCCGGAGGTGAGCATCAAAGCATCCAGCAGCTGATTTGGGGTTAACGTGTAGGGTTTGCCCGCACGCCGTAACGAGGCCAGCACATCGAATTCCCCTGGGTTTAGATTGTATTGGCCGAAAACATGCTGCAGTTTGGGATTAATGTGGCCGTTGATACGTGCCAACCGGCCTGTAATCGCCATGGGGCTCGGATCAATATCAGGGCGTTCACGGTGCCACTGGCTCAGAATGAGATCAACCTTGTCAGTTTGTGATGGAGTAACACCTTGTTCTTGGCTTTTTGAAGCAGCCGTGGTTACTGGGTGTGTGCACGTTGAATTTTTTGTCATAATGGTTATCGATAAAGATTCTTTACCGAAAAATAAATGATCACCCCGACCCAACTCAAGCACCGATTGGTCGGTTTTGGTTCAAATCGTGCTTTTTCTCTTAACTTGTGAACTCGGTCGTCGCGCTTTATCGGGCCAGACACCGGGTCGATGCTTGCGTCACGCTAGCAGAAAAGGTGTAATAGCAGCTTCACTTTACTCATTGTCATTACTGTAACGAGTCATCTAATTATTATGTCGATGCAAACCCCCCCGTTAAAGATCTACAACTCACTGACGCGAGAAAAAGCCGTCTTTCAGCCTATCACGCCAGGAAAAATTGGTATGTATGTGTGTGGGGTGACGATTTACGATCTTTGTCATATCGGACATGGGCGCACCTTCGTTTCGTTTGACATGATTTCTCGTTACCTGCGTTATCTGGGCTTTGATCTGACCTTTGTGCGCAACATTACGGATATTGATGACAAGATCATTAAGCGTGCCGCTGAAAATGGCGAGACTTGCGATGCGTTAACAGAACGTTTGATTGGTGAAATGCATCAAGATTTTGATGCCTTAAACATGGTGCGTCCTGATATCGAGCCGCGTGCGACCGATTATATTGACGAAATCATTACCTTGGTAGAAACGCTGATTGCGCGTGGTTTTGCCTATGTGGCCGATAACGGCGATGTCATGTTTGAAGTCGCTAAGTTTGATGAATACGGTAAGTTGTCTAAACAAGACTTGGATCAGCTCCAAGCTGGTGCCCGTGTGGATATTGAAACTGCGAAACGCAGCCCGCTGGATTTTGTGGTGTGGAAAATGTCGAAACCCGGCGAGCCGACGTGGGAATCCCCTTGGGGCCCGGGCCGTCCAGGTTGGCACATTGAATGCTCAGCGATGAACTCAGCGCTTCTGGGTAAGCACTTTGATATTCATGGCGGCGGCTCAGACCTACAGTTCCCGCATCATGAAAACGAAATTGCTCAGTCGTGCTGTGCCCATGACACCCCATATGTGAATACGTGGATGCACAGCGGCATGGTGATGGTCGATCGTGAGAAGATGTCTAAGTCACTTGGAAACTTCTTTACCATCCGTGACGTGCTGGTGCACTACGATGCTGAGACCGTGCGTTATTTCTTGCTGTCAGGCCATTATCGTAGCCAGCTTAATTACAGCGACGAAAATCTTAACCAAGCCCGCTCAGCATTAGAGCGCCTTTATACCGCATTGCGTGGTTTAGACACTCAGGCAACCCCGGCAGGTGGCGACCAATACGTGGCGCGTTTTGAAGCGGCAATGAATGACGACTTCAATACGCCAGAAGCCTATTCAGTGTTGTTTGATATGGCCCGTGAGATTAACCGCCTCCGTGCTGACGATATGGCCGCCGCGTCTGCGCTGGGCGCGCAAATGCGCAAATTGGCGTCTATTCTTGGTTTGCTCGAGCAAGACGCCGATAACTTCTTGCAAGGTGATGCTGGCGCTGATGATGAAGTTTCTGACATTGAAGCCTTAATTCAAACACGTAATGATGCCCGTAAAGCCAAAGACTTCGCGGCAGCCGATGCGGCGCGCGATGCGCTCACAGCGATGGGTATTGTGCTGGAAGACGGCCCGCAAGGCACCACCTGGCGTCGTAAGTAAGCAGATAAAGCGCCATCCGGCCGAGAATAATAGCAATCTAATGGAAACGGAGCCAAATAAGGCTCCGTTTGTTATTGTCGGTGTGATAATCGTGTGACACAGAAGGTCAAATGCGTGAAGGCACCGGCCTGGATTACCGTCCAGGCTTTACTTCACGCTTATCGGGCTCAGGCAGTTCACTACCACAATGTTTACAAAAGTCCGCATCAGACTCGTGCCCCCCTTTTGAACAATTTGGGCATTTGACTAACTGGCGATGCAGTGTCATTTGTTGGCCTATTTCAGCAGTAATGATCCCCGTGGGGACAGCGATAATGGAATAGCCCATCAGCATAGTGAAAGAGGCCAGCGTCTTACCAATATCCGTTTGGGGGACCAAGTCGCCATATCCGACAGTGGTAAGCGTTACTATCGCCCAATAAATGGCATAAGGAATACTGGTGAAACCATTCTCTGGTCCTTCTATCACATACATTAGAGCGCCGAATACTGTGACCAGAATCATGACTGTGGAAAAGAAAATCATCACCTTGCGCGATGACATGATCATCGAACGCATCAGAATATTGGAGTCTTCCAAAAAGCGCATGAGTCTCAGTATACGGAAAATACGTAATACACGGAGCAGACGCACCACCATCATATAAGTCGTGCCCGGAACAAATACGGCGATGTAAGTGGGGAGAATGGCAAGCAGGTCCACGACGCCATAAAAGCTACGTGCATAGGCGGATGGGCGTGGGGAGCAATAAAGACGTAGCAAATACTCAATGGTAAAAATGCCAGTAAATCCCCACTCAATCCAATATAGCCATTGTGACCAGCGGGCGTGGACACTTGCGATCGACTCCAGCATCAATGCCACCATTGATGCCAAAATCATGACGATCAATGCCAGATCAAACACCTTACCGTGCTTGGTTTCCGTACCAAAAATTGTGGTATATAAGTAATGCTGCAATCGGCTTTGTGGTTTGTTCATGGGCTTTCCTTGCTCGAAAAACATGATGATTGAGCTGAAAAACCGACACTGCAACACATAACATGGCTACAAAGCTCAACGTGCCGGTTTTTGATATTTGTTTACCGTGTAGCCTAAGGCCAATCTGCGACAGGGTCAGTTAAGGCCTGGAAACAAAGCCCGCATGCCAGAGGCAATAAACTCGATCCCGAGAGAGCCGAGAATCAGACCCATGATTCGAGTGATCACGTTAATACCGGTTTGTCCCAAGAATTTTACCACCGCAGGTCCCACTTTAAATAAGCCCCAAATGCCAGCGGCGAAGATCACCAGGGTTGAAATAAGCGTGACCGTACTCCATGTATCAGGGTATTGGGAGCCGTAAACAATGGTCGAACTGATCGCGCCGGGGCCCGCAAGCAACGGCATGGCAAGCGGCACCACGCCCACTTGCTCACGACTGATGGTTTCTGACTGCTCCTGCTTGTTTTGTTTACCTTCTCCTAACTTACCGTTCATCATCGTAAAAGCGATACTGAGCAGTAGCATGCCACCGGCGACACGGAAAGAGTCTAAAGAAATACTGAACAAGTCGAGCAACATCTGACCGGCAAGCAAGGACACAATCAAGATAATCGCCACCGCAATCGCTGCGGTATACGCAGTGCGGTTTCGTTCTTGCTTGTCAAGATGCACGGTAAGGGTCACAAAAACGGGCATGATACCGATAGGGTTCACGGCGGCAAAAAGCCCGACAAAAAACTGTACAAAAATCATGGTGTCAAAAACGGCCATGGCGAATCTCGTGATGCTGTGAGGAAGTCCAGTTTCTCTCGGGTTAAAAGGTGGGGCCAGTATAGCGACCTCAGCTTAAAAACCAACCGCTTAACCTTGCATTTTCTGCAAGTCTTGATTGCGGTTTTAGTGAAGTCATGGGAGGGAGCAAAAAAGTCCCCAAATGAGTGAGCAAGTTTGTTAGCGCAAACTATACTGAGCCACTAAACGGTTTTTACTCACTAGAGGAAAAAGAGTCACATTGGTGGGCTTACAAGAATAAAAGAAACAGCTTTATGGTAGACACTCACTTTTTGTTGAAAAAATAATACAAAATCACCGCTTTTGTTGGCCTCGCATGTAAAGGTCGTGTTACTTTGGTGAAAATATTGGACACGTGGCCTGTGTGCTACATGATGAATAAACCCAATGTTCATGGGGGTTAAGCAATAAATTCGTTGTGATTGATTTGATAACAAATGATCGAGATCAAGTTGCTATCGCTGTGAAAACTTATACTCAGTTTTGAAAGTTATTTACTAAATGCGATGCCGTTAGGGTGAAGAAATCTCGGTTAGAGGGGTCAAACGCCAGGCAGCCATCAAAAACCCAACCAAGCGGGTAGGCTGGTGGTCGCAAGCAGTTACTAAATGATTTTCAAATATGAACCAGGAGACAACTATGCCTGTTACTAATATTGCCGAACTCAACGCGATGGTTGAGCGTGTCAAAAAGGCACAACAAGAATTTGCTACCTATTCACAGGAGCAAGTAGACAAGATCTTCCGTGCTGCATCTCTGGCGGCAAACAACGCGCGTATCCCGCTGGCTAAACAAGCCGTCGAAGAGTCAGGCATGGGTATCCTCGAAGACAAGGTTATCAAAAACCACTTCGCGTCTGAGTTCATCTACAACAAATACAAAGACGATAAAACCTGCGGCATTTTGGAAGAGAATGACGAATTCGGCACCATGACCATTGCCGAACCAGTGGGTCTTATCTGCGGTATCGTTCCAACCACGAACCCAACGTCGACAGCGATCTTCAAATCTCTGATCTCACTGAAAACCCGTAACGGCATCATCTTCTCGCCACACCCACGTGCGAAAAACTCCACCAATGATGCCGCAAAACTGGTTCTCGACGCCGCGGTTGCCGCCGGTGCGCCTAAAGACATTATTGGCTGGATTGATCAACCGTCTGTTGAGCTTTCTAACGCACTGATGAAGCACGATGACATCAACCTGATTCTGGCCACGGGTGGCCCAGGCATGGTGAAAGCGGCATACTCATCTGGTAAACCAGCTATCGGCGTGGGTGCGGGTAACGTACCTGTCGTGATTGACGAGACTGCAGACATTAAGCGTGCTGTAGCTTCTGTGCTCATGTCTAAAACCTTCGATAACGGCGTGGTATGTGCGTCAGAGCAAGCGGTTATCGTGATGGACGAAGTGTATGACGAAGTCAAAGAACGCTTCGCCTCTCACAAAGGCCATGTATTGAGTAAAACCGACGCCGACAAAGTGCGTAAAGTGTTGCTCATTAACGGCAACCTGAACGCAGATATCGTCGGTCAATCAGCAACAAAAATTGCCGATATGGCAGGCGTAAGCGTCCCATCAGACACAAAAATTCTGATTGGTGAAGGCCTGGAAATCAGCATTGAAGAAGAATTTGCACACGAGAAACTCTCACCAACCTTGGGTATGTTCCGTGCCAAAAACTTCGAGCACGCCGTCGACATGGCTTGCAAAATGGTAGAAATGGGCGGTATCGGTCACACATCAGGCCTGTATACCAACCAAGATGTCAACCAAGACCGCATTAAGTATTTCGGTGACCGCCTGAAAACAGCACGTATTCTGGTGAACATTCCAACGACGCACGGTGGTATCGGTGATTTGTACAACTTTAACGTTGCACCGTCACTCACACTGGGTTGTGGATCATGGGGTGGTAACTCAATTTCTGAGAACGTTGGGCCTAAACACCTGATGAACAAGAAAACTGTTGCGAAGCGAGCTGAGAATATGCTGTGGCACAAACTACCAAAATCTATCTACTTCCGTCGCGGCAGCTTGCCAATCGCACTGGGTGATTTGGAAGACAAGAAACGTGCGATGATCGTGACTGACCGCTTCCTGTTTAACAACGGTTATTCAGAGCAAATTGAGTCACTGCTTAAAGCGCAAGGCATGGATGTAAACACTTTCTTCGAAGTGGAAGCGGATCCAACGCTAAGCGTGGTACGCAAAGGTGCTGAAGCGATGCAAAGCTTCCAGCCTGACGTGATTATCGCTCTTGGTGGTGGTTCACCGATGGACGCAGCGAAAATTATGTGGGTAATGTACGAGCATCCAGAAACCGCGTTCGAAGAGCTCGCAATGCGCTTTATGGATATCCGTAAACGTATCTACAAATTCCCGAAAATGGGTAAAAAAGCCGAATTGGTTTGTGTAACAACCACTTCAGGTACTGGTTCAGAAGTCACGCCGTTTGCGGTTGTGACTGACGACGAAACCGGTGCGAAATACCCACTGGCTGACTACGAGCTGACACCACAAATGGCGATTGTTGATGCCAACCTAGTGATGAACATGCCGAAGTCGCTGACAGCCTTTGGTGGTTACGATGCGATTACTCACGCGATGGAAGCTTACGTGTCTATCCTGTCAAATGAGTACTCGGAAGGGCAAGCGTTGCAAGCACTGAAACTGCTGAAAGACTATCTGCCAGCAAGCTATACGCACGGTGCTAACGACCCAATCGCACGTGAGAAAGTGCACAATGGTGCCACCATTGCCGGTGTCGCGTTTGCCAACGCCTTCTTGGGTGTGTGTCACTCCATGGCGCATAAACTCGGTGCTGAGTTCCACCTGCCGCATGGCCTGGCGAACGCATTATTGATTTCAAACGTGGTACGTTTTAACGCCAATGACAACCCAACCAAGCAAACGGCATTCTCGCAGTACGACCGCCCACAAGCACGTCGTCGCTATGCAGAAATCGCTGACCACTTGGGTCTGGCTCAAGCCGGTGACCGTACCGCACAGAAAATTGAGCGTTTGTTAACCTGGCTTGAAGACATGAAGCTGAAACTAGACATTCCAACCTCTATCCAAGCGGCGGGTGTACCAGAAGCAGACTTCATGGCTAAATTAGACGAGCTGGCGGAAGAAGCGTTTGATGACCAATGTACCGGTGCAAACCCACGCTACCCACTCATCAAAGAGCTGAAAGAAGTGTTAGTTGCGTCTTACTATGGCAAGCCTTACGTTGAAGGTGAAACCTTTGAAGGCACCACGGTTATCAAAAAAAGAGATGACCAACCCGCTGCAGCGCCGACCAAAGCGGCTAAAGCTGACGCAAAAGCGAAAGCTGAGCAAAAGGACCAAAAAGCAGACGCCTAATGTAACCTAGGCAACCGCTTAACGAAAAAGACCCGCCACCGGCGGGTCTTTTTGATTTTACCCGCGTGATTGCTTAATCTTACGATTGAACACAAGTCCCGGCGCTTATGCCGACCTACGCGATATTCGGGAATTGGAATACAGAGCGCTTCGCTTACGGAATACGGAAAGAGACGAGACGCTTCGCTTCTTGCTCGTTCCCACGCTCCTGCGTGGGAATGCATACAATGACAAAATTTATACATCGATGGTGCCATTGGCGACGATGACACAAGCCCCAGCACGATGATGAATATGTGTACATTGTGAACGGGCGCCTGTCACGTTTGGCGCCAAATTTAACATCGGGATTAATCTTTGGCTTTGATGTCGGATGGCGCGCGGCCCACATCGTGATAATGATTGGCATTGTGCTGGCGCTTATGCCGACCTACGCCTGGTTTTGCTCGTTCCCACGCTCCTGCGTGGGAATGCATACGGAATTTGAGCCATGATTAGAGGTCGTGACAAAACCATCGAGCCGCACTTCCTACGCCTGATTTATACATCGGTGGTGCCATTGGCGACGATGATACAAGCCCCGGTAAGATGTTGGATAAGTGCACATTGTCAACGGGCGCCTGTCACGTTTGGCGCCAAATTTAACATCGGGATTAATCTTTGGCTTTGATGTCGGATGGCGCGCGGCCCACATCGTGATAATGATTGGCATTGTGCTGGCGCTTATACCGACCTTGTATCTCTCCTGGAGTTGAGGTTAGCTACCTCTGTTCCGGTGAGTTTGGTGATGCTGATTCCGACCTTAGCACCTGATGCTGTTATGTAGATCAGCGCCCAGACTCTTTTGTTCTTATACATTGAATGGTATCCAAGCACCTGTTTTCAGTGATGCTGCATGTACAAGGGTAGTGAGAGATGCATTATATCGGNACCTTGTATCTCTCCTGGAGTTGAGGTTAGCTACCTCTGTTCCGGTGAGTTTGGTGATGCTGATTCCGACCTTAGCACCTGATGCTGTTATGTAGATCAGCGCCCAGACTCTTTTGTTCTTATACATTGAATGGTATCCAAGCACCTGTTTTCAGTGATGCTGCATGTACAAGGGTAGTGAGAGATGCATTATATCGGTATTGATATCAGTAAAGCCAAACTCGATTGTTGTTGGTTACGTGACGCGGAAAAAAACAAATTCAAAACCAAAGTATTTAAGAATAATGCGGCAGACAGCAAGGCCTTAGACATCTGGCTTACAAGTCTGACCAAAGCTGATCCCAGTGAGATTACCGTGTTGATGGAAGCAACCGGTATCTACCATGAAAATCTTGCTCATTATCTTTTTGAGCGCGGCTATCAGATCTGTGTTGTTAACCCAGCCCGAACTAAAGAGTTTGCATCCAGTCTGGGTAATACTCACAAGACGGATGCCAAAGACAGCCAGATATTAGCTCTCTATTGTCACAGAATGCATCCTGAACTCTGGCAGCCGGAACGCCCGGAAATTCGTGAATTAAAAGCACTTCTGGCACGCTTAGAATCGTTGGAGACAGATTTAAACCGCGAGACTAATCGCTTGGAGAAAGCCGAGTTTAACTGTTCTTCAGAGCGTGTCATTGGGTCATTAAACCTGATGATCGAACAGCTTAAAGCGGAGAAAAGGCGACTTGAAGATGATATCGACAACCATATTGGTCGCTACCCACAGTTGAGAAAAGATCGCCAGTTGATGGAAAGCATTCCGGGTGTAGGACCGATAGTCTCCCGTTTAATGCTTAGCGTGCTGCACAGCCGTTCATTCAGAACAGCGGGGCAAGTTGCTGCATTTTTAGGGTTAGTCCCCCGCATACAACAGTCTGGACAATGGAAAGGCCGTAGCCGTCTAAGTAAACAAGGGCCCGCTAATGTCAGAGCAAAGCTGTATATGGCGGCAGTTGTTTGCTTGAGATATAACCCGGATATCCAGGTACAATATCAGCGCCTAATGGAAAACGGTAAAAGTAAAATGCAGGCTTTAGGAGCTGGAATGCGCAAGCTGGTACAGATTTGTTTTGGTGTTGTAAAACATCAAAGCGAATACCACCCGCAAGTGGTTACATAACCCTTTACGGATGGTTCGGAGAGATGGTATCTACNTTTGCTTGAGATATAACCCGGATATCCAGGTACAATATCAGCGCCTAATGGAAAACGGTAAAAGTAAAATGCAGGCTTTAGGAGCTGGAATGCGCAAGCTGGTACAGATTTGTTTTGGTGTTGTAAAACATCAAAGCGAATACCACCCGCAAGTGGTTACATAACCCTTTACGGATGGTTCGGAGAGATGGTATCTACGCCTGGTTTATATATCGGTGGTGCCATTGGCGTAGGTGACACAAGCCCCAGCACGATGATGGACATGTGCACATTGTCAACGGCGCCTGTCACGTTTGGTGCCAAATTTGACCTCAATGTCGGAGGCGCGCAGGGCACATCGATGCACGAGGCTTACATCGGACTGGCGCTTATGCCGACCTACGCGGTATTCGGGAATTGGAATACAGAGCGCTTCGCTTACGGAATACGGAAAGAGACGAGACGCTTCGCTTCTAGAGACTAGAAACGAGAAAGGACTGCCGCTTACTCGCATCGGGGCTTTTGCTCTTTCTACCCACTTGCTTCTAACAACCGGCCGTTAAAAGAATCATTCGAGACAATATACTCCGCGTTTCGAATTAATTCGTCATCCATCTCAAAGGTTGCCCGATGTCGGTGGCGTGGCACAATGCCTCCCACGCGGATCTTTAGCCCGGAAAGCTCTTTGGCCCAGCGCTGGGTTAAGCCGCCAATCATGGCATTGGCAACGGTGTCAGGGGTAAGATGAGCGCCAGCGACATTAATGATCACACCGGGGCGACCACGTTGTTGCATACACTCTGCCGCGTGCTGAACCACCAGATAACACGGCGAGGTTGTATTGGTCAGCATTCTCGGCATATCACACCAAGCACCATTGTTAAATAAACTGGGCAATATGTCGCCTTGCCATTGGTTGATGAGCACATCAATGCCGCCAAAAAGTTGCGTCACTTGTGCGAACGCATCATGGATAGAAGCCGGTTGATCATTGGCCAAACAAATCGGCTGGACGCGCCCAGCATAGGGACGGCATTGATCGGCACTTAAGCGCAGTGCTGGCCATTCAGTATCGAGCAATGCGACGTCAGCACCAAGCGAGCAAAAATGCTCTGCCATTGCGCGTCCCGATGATGAGCCGCCGGCGGTAATAACGACCACTGCGTTATCGATCTTCATGGTCAWTTCCTTAATAGTATCAATAAATTAGCGCATCACGCCTTGCCTTTTATACTCAAGCTAATCACGTGAAAATGACAGCTTACTCACACCTTATTCAAGCGTGGGAAGGTAATACTGGACCATAATGACGCCGACTGCGAAAAAAAGGCGCAAAACGTCTGGTCGTCTGGCAGAAATATTGTTGGGAATTGAGAGACGATCACAATTTCGATAAGGATCATGAAACCCTATCAGGATCAACTTGCGATCTTCGTTGTTATGCGCTTACACGCATTTTATCGAAGCAATGCGATGTGGTGAGTTTTTCATACAAGGTGGCAGGGTTAAAAGCGGGGCGGCTCGGGGTTGCATCAGCTAAATGACGACGCTCATGACCGGAAAGATTATGGTAGACCGCTTCATCAAAGCCGTGTGTCCCCTGGGGCGGATAATGCATAGCGGCCGGAGCAAGTTGAAAGCGCAAATTAGCGCTGGCTAAACCGCCACGATGAAAGGCATCGGCTTGGGTACTGGCGCGCTGATAATCTTCTTCATTGCTGGCCGCCAAGGGTTGCGGCTCTGCCAGCTGGAACTGCTGGCGCAATACCGCATCATTACTGATAGGGTTATCGGTGAGGGTGAGTGGCGTTGACTCATTCGCATCCCCGGAAAGCAGCGCCATCATCAACGCAAAGTCGGAACGACGCCCTTGCACCACCGCCTGATTGAGGTTGCCCCCAAACTGGACGTCGCTAATAAGCTGCGCTTTGTCGATGGTATGGATAGTCACTGCGGTTACCCTAATTCATATCGTGATTGTGCGGATGTGTAATAGGGTATCGGCCGCGTACGGTAAACTTTAGTGCTTTTTTATCCGGTTTGTGCCAGTTGGGGCGACAATGGCTGCGTACTTTGTCCAGCAAAATGCTGCATCGAAAACGCCACGCGATCGTCTGGCATCAGCGGGTAGCGCCGAGGTGGAAGTGACTCAATCAGCCGTAACCTTGGCAGCAATCCGCAACCATTGGCAATTTGGATCGCAAGACCAGGCCGTGCATTAAGCTCGAGTACCATCGGGCCCTTCTCTTTATCTAATACCATATCTGTCCCCATGTAACCTAAGTCGGTCATCTCCCAGGCGCTGGCTGCCAGCGTGAGCAGCTGCTGCCAATGAGGCACTTTCAGGGTATAAAGGTCATGTTCCGTATCCGGGTGATGGGTGATGGGGCGGTTAAATTGCACCGCCTTTAGCGCCTTACCGGTGGCCATATCTAGCCCGACGCCTACCGCCCCTTGATGCAGATTGGCCTTGCCATCAGATGCTGAGGTCGACAGCCGCATCATCGCCATCACCGGATACCCTTGAAACACAATCACGCGAATATCAGGGACCCCTTCATAGCTAAAACCGGCGAAGCTATCGTCGAACGCGATCAAGTTCTCGACCACGGCGACATCCGCTTTGCCACCGAGCGAGAACAGGCCCGCGAGCGTATTGGTGATATGACGTTCAACATCGATGTGGCTCACGGTCTTGCCAGAGGCCTTGGTATAGACCCCTTGATGATTTTTCGTCACCACCAAAATGCCCTTACCGCCTGAGCCTTGCGCCGGTTTAATCACAAAACCGGGCCAATTTGCCACCATGTGATGAATACGTTTGACGTGCGCTTGGCTATCAATCACGCCGATCAACTCAGGGACGGTAGCGCCGGCTTGCTGGGCGATCAACTTGGTTTTAAGTTTGTCATCCACTAATGGATAAAGACGTCTGTCGTTGTAACGACCAATGTAACGGATATTACGCTGGTTCATCCCCATAATGCCGGAGTGATTCAGGCGAAAGGGGGAGGCGAACCGTGAAAAGAATTTAATCATCACGACCGCTCCCATCCTGTTGTGCTAACGGGCGAAACCGCTTCAACTCCGACAAGCGGTAGCCGGTGTAATTACCCAGCATTAATATCAATGCCAAGATCACCAGCTGCAAACCAATAAAGTTAAAGGTCAGATGCCGGACCAACTCATTGGTCATCGCCAAATACACCAACACCGCAGTGACGAGTGAGCCACCGCCTTGAATGACCACTTCTTTTGCGCCTTCCTCTTCCCATAAAATCGACATCCGCTCGATGGTCCATGACAGAATAATCATTGGGAAGAAGGTGATGGTTAGCCCTTCCATTAAGCCGATACGGAACGCGATCACGCTAAATACCGAAATAATTAAAATGACCGTGATAATCACCGCGGAAATTCGCGCCACCAGCAGCAAATTAAGCCGCGAGAGATAGCTTCTTATCACCAGCCCAGTGCCGACGATCAACACAAAGCCAACAATCCCAGTGAGTAATTGGGTTTGCACAAAGGCAACCGCAATCAGCACTGGCATAAAGGTCCCTGAAGTCTTTAACCCCACGATCACGCGCAAGAACACCACAATCAGCGCGCCAATCGGGATCAGCATAATGGTTTTAAACATCGCCTGCTCTTCAATGGGCAAGCTATGAATAGAAAAGTTAAGTAGGTTATCGGCGGAAACCTTCGCCGAAGTGGCCTGTTGTGGGCTGATATCTTGGGAGATAATTGAAAAATGTACCTGGCTATGTTCACCGCCCATCACTTCTAACAATGGCCCGCCGTGCTGGTTCCAGAGCAGGACATTACTGTGATGGCCATTTTGCCCAGTGGTTAAATCAAACAAGTGCCAGCGTGTGTCTTGCCACACTTGTAGCATGGGAGAAATGGTTTGGCGACGTCGCCCATCTTCAAGCTCCAAGCCACCGACCACGCGCGCATGCACACCTTCCAGTGCCAAGGTTTTTCGTAGGGCGTCGGGTTTGTCGAGGGTATTGAGTAACAACGCCGCGTTTTGACTATCTGGGCTATTAAATTGTTTGATGAGCTCACGGGTCAACGTAATGTTGTCCGCCGAGCGCGCCCGTGCACGATCCAGCAGTGTTAACGCCGCATTTTTGGCAGCATTATCCATCACAGGAAGCGTCACCGGCTCTTCATCAGGTGGGGCCATGGTATAGCGCGCACTGTCGTCGACTAACATTTGGTTTTTAAAATAAAGGGTTTGCTTACCGTTGGCTTGGCGCGTCGACCACTGTGCTTGGCGGCCATGTTCAGTGTTAAGCAATGAAAAACCATAGCCTGCCGAGGAGGTGCTCTCATCGATAAGCGTAAGCCCAGGTTGGCTATCTGGTGCAGCAAGGCTAACTTTTACTGGGCCATCGCCGGCATCAAAGTTAATTCTGGCTTCAATTTGCCAGACTTGGCGAGTGTCATCCGCTTGCCAAGGCACCCCATAACCTAGGTGGCGATAGGCACTCAGTGCGATACCGGCCAAAATTAAAAAGCCGATCAAAAAGTAAAAAGGAACCCGTGAAACCATGTCGATTACCTATTTTCGTAGAGCTTATTTTCGAAGAGCCTAGCTTTTCGTAAAGCCTATTCTTGTAGAGCCGATTCTTTAGACGCTGATGGCGGCTGACGATCATCATCACTAGGCTCCGGGGGAGTGTCCGGCTGATATTGCGGATGAATGTGTACTTGGCTGACATCTATCACGGCTAAATCTTTAAAAAACGAGCGGCCTAACAATACGGGGTATTCCATATTGGTGCGATCCGCGAGGGTAAATTCGGTTTTTTCGTGAATGTTACCCACCCGGATCCACGCTTCAACCACGGGGCGGCGGTCAGTTTTATCGGCCGATGATTGCCGTATACGCACCCAGCGCTTTACGGGCATTTCCATAAATACCGACTGGTCATTATTTTCACTGTGATTGACATTAAACTTGACCCAGGTGTCACCATCGCGCTCAAATTCTTGAATATCTACCGCATTGAGCGACGAGGTTGCCGCACCGGTATCTACGCGCGACTGGAAGGTGCTTTTGACTTCATCAAACCAAACCCATTCACGTCCGCCGAGGACCACTTTGTCGTTATTCACGGGCACCCGGACCACTTTTTCTTGGATTTTAACTTCCGGTTTTGGGTTGGCGAAATTGGCATACATTTTTGCCTGAGTCCGCTGCATGACGTTTAATTTATCAGCCAGTTGACGCATCTCGTCGGTCAATACGACCAGGGTCTTGTCATGGGCTTTTAATTGGTCCTGTGTGGCCGTTTGTTGCTCATGCACATGGGTGGCGGTGGAGTGAATGGTGTTTAGCGTTTCTTTGTGCTGGTGCTGTGAAGTCAAGGTACAGCCAGAAACGATAACGAGCAAACCACCAATCAATGTGTAGCGATAAACCATGTAAAACCCTCGGCGCTGGAAAGATAATTCTCGTATATGCTTGAAATATAGCTTGTCGATGACTTAGTCGCGAAGCCGATTTGTATTTCATCAGTCGGTTTATGTTGCTTAGCCTGACAGGAAGGATGAAACGACAAGCCGTGGACGCAGATTCTAAAGGATGCGACCAAGATGGATAGAGGGATTCTGTCAAATGTTAGTCAGAATTGACTAAACGTTGATTATATCAACGCTATTGGTGAAAAATTGCCCGAAAACAGGCAGTCGCGCCCTTGTGCATAAAGTGAATAACAATAAAAGGGCGCAGATCGCGACATCAGCGTCAGCGTTGCGTGTGCTCTAGGTCAAATTAACTACACTAGGTAAAATTAACCACAGCACACGCCGCCTGGCGCGATTTAATCAGGATTGCGCGCCACTAAAATTGCGCGTTTAGGCGCCGGATACCCTTCGATGGTTTGCGTCGGGTCATCTGGGTTTAGGTACTCTGGCAACGAGTTATGGGTCATCCACGCTGTGCTGCGCTGCTCATCGGTGGTGGTGACACATTCATCGACAATACGGACATCGACAAATCCGACTTTTTCCAACCACACTTTGAGCGCACGCGCCGAAGGGAAAAAGTAGACATTGCGCATTTGTGCATAGCGGCCTGATGGCACCAATACAGCGTTTTCATCGCCATCAATCACCAAGGTTTCCAGTATCAGCTCACCGTCTTTCCCTAACTGATCTTTGAGTTGCATTAGATGATCGAGCGGCGAGCGACGGTGGTAAAGCACGCCCATGCTAAACACGGTATCAAATGCACGCAGGGCAGGGAGTTTTTCGATTCCTAAGGGCAGCAGATGCACGCGTTGGTCATTGCCCATTAAGCGACGAATGGCGTCGAACTGCATTAAGAAGAGCTCAGAGGGATCAATACCCACGGTCAGAGCCGCCCCTTCACCCAACATCCGCCACATGTGGTAGCCATTCCCACAGCCGACATCGAGCACATAGCGCCCTTTGAGCGGAGAGATATGGGGAAGCACCCGATCCCACTTCCAATCCGAACGCCACTCGGTGTCGATATCCATACCGTGAACCTGATAAGGCCCTTTGCGCCATGGGTGAAAGCTACGGAGCAGATTTTCTAACTTTTTACGCTCACCGGCAGGCAAGCTGGTGGCATCGCCAATCTGGACCCTATCTTTTAGCTCCACCTGCTCGGGCGCATCGGTCGGGATTTTATTCAGCACTTTTATCCACTTTGGCATATCGCCATGGGGCTGGGTTTGCCACTCCGCCAATTGCGCCGGCAGAACTTCTAACCAATGAGAGAGACGGTTTTTGGCGATCAGTTGATAAAAATCGGAAAAATCAAACATCAGATTACTCGTACTTAATGGCGTGTTTCGCTGAATCAAAGGGTTGACTGGATCAAGGGTGCAACTCGATCAATGGTGTAAATAGATTAATGGTGTAACTGGATCAATGATCTAAATAGATCAATAGCGTACCGGGATGACGGGACGCATCGCTTTATGTCATCGCTTATCTTATTTAATCGCGAACATCGACCCAAAGTTAAAACATTGAAACCACATGGCGACACTGCTAAAACCAATCTCGCTCAATCGCGTTTTATGGGTATCAATGCTATCTGGACGCATCACGTTTTCCAGCGCACTGCGTTTTTGACTGATCTCAAGCTCGCTATAGCCATTGGCGCGTTTAAAGTCATGGTGCAAGTCAATCAGCAGTTCATTGGCGGTTTCGTCTTCAAAGCAATACTTCTCCGACAAAATCAGGATCCCGCCCGGTTTTAATCCCTGATAGATGCGGGTGAGTAGCGCTTGGCGATCGTCCGGGCTTAAAAATTGTAGGGTAAAATTAAGCACCACCATGGAGGCATTAGTAATAGTCACATCGCGAATATCAGCCTCACGCACCTCAACATCGGCAGCGCCGCGATAGGCATTCACATGCAAACGGCAACGCTCCACCATCGCTTGTGAATTATCAACCGCGATGATGGTACAGCTGTCATGAGGAATATGGCGGCGCATCGACAAGGTGGCGGCGCCCAACGAACAACCGAGATCGTAAATATGGCTATCTGGCGTGGCAAAGCGTTTCGCCAGCATACCAATCGCCGAGATAATGTTGCTGTACCCAGGCACCGAGCGCTGGATCATATCCGGGAACACCTCGGCGACATTCTCATCGAAGGTAAAGTCGCCCATCTTCTCAATCGGCGCCGCGAAAATTTTATCCTGATTAGCCATATAAGCCCCTACAAATCAGCCCAGCTGGCCAGTGTGAGCACCTGACGCCAGCAAACCCTATCGCAAAAGCGGCGTATTGTAGTGAATTTTTCAGCGCCTGTCTGCACGGTGAGCCTGCACCTTGCGTGGATACACTAAAACAGTGCCCCTTGCTGACTTTGCGCGGCGCGGATGACTGAAGCCAGTGGCGTTGATAAATCAAGACGTTGATACAGTTGAGCCGCGAGTGCCGGGGCTTGGTCGTTATCCGAGGTATGAATCATTAAATAGGGCGTTTTGCCCGCGGCTATCCATTGAGATAAACGTGGGATCCATGGTTCAAAAAATGCGCTATTGTTTGCCAGCTCAGGATGACCAATAAACCGCACCATAGGCGCATCGCTGGTGGCAATCGCATGCACGGGGACACGCGGCTTTTTCTTTTGTGCATCAATCACCGCTGGCGTGTCCGGTTTCGCCGAGAACACAGGACGACTGTCCATGATCACTCGGTTGGCATGATGGGCGATCAAGAGTCGATTCAACGCTTTCTCTGCCTCTCCTTTGGCAAAAAAAGCCGGGTGCCGTACTTCCACGCCGATAAAGATATTCGCCGGTAAGCTTTGCAAAAAGGCGGCCAGATCCGGCAAGCCTTCAGGACCAAAGCGGGCCGGCAGCTGAATCGTCCACTGGCCAATTTTATCATGGAGAGGCGCCATCAAATGAATAAAATCCCGCGTTAAATCTTGCGCATGGCGCAACTGGCATTGATGGGTAATGGTTTTGGGAAACTTAAAAGTAAATTGGAAAGTGTCTGACGTCGCGGCCGCCCAATTCGCCACCGTCTGTGGCGACGGCGACGCGTAAAAGGTGGTATTGCCCTCAACCGTATTGAATACCTCTGCGTAGCGGGCTAAACGCTCACCCGAACGGGTACCTGGAGGATAAAAATGGTGCTGCCAACTGGGATGAGACCACTGGGTCAAACCAAGGCGCAACGGCGGATCGGACAGTTGATGTAGCATCAGAGACATGGCGTCGTTATGATTGGTCAATACACGTTGCGGTAGCCTAATCGCAACCGGGGAAAAAAACCATATGAAGGAGAAACAGAATAAAAACACGCGATCGCTTTACCAAGAGCGGGGCTTTTCCTTTATAATGGCAGGTCTTTGACAGTAACGGCAGTCGCAGGGGCGTATCGTCAGGTACGACAAAGGCTGTTGTCGAATTTCCCTCAGAATTGACAGGCTTGTGCCCAAGGGGGCAAGCAGAATTATCAGAACAGATCAGGAATAGTCTATGCGCACCCAATATTGTGGTCACCTGAATAAAGCCCATGTCGGGCAAGAAGTAAGTCTTTGTGGTTGGGTTAATCGTCGTCGTGATTTGGGCGGCTTGATTTTTATCGACATGCGCGACCGAGAAGGTCTGGTGCAAGTTGTGATTGATCCTGATATGGGTGATGTTTACGAACATGCCAATAAATTGCGTAACGAATTCTGTGTTGCCATTCGTGGTGAAGTCCGTGCACGTCCAGACAGCCAAATCAACCGTGATATGGCCACCGGCGAAGTCGAAGTGGTGGCGAAAGGGTTGGAGATTATCAACCGCAGCGCACCGATGCCGATTGACTTTAACCAGTTTATCTCTGAAGAGCAGCGTCTTAAGTACCGCTACCTCGACTTGCGTCGTCCAGAGATGAGCGATCGCATTAAACTGCGTGCCAAGGCTACCAGCTTTGTCCGTCGCTTCCTGGATGAGAACGACTTTTTAGATATCGAAACCCCCGTACTGACCAAAGCAACCCCGGAAGGTGCGCGCGATTACTTGGTGCCAAGCCGCGTTCACAAAGGCAGCTTTTATGCCTTGCCACAATCGCCACAGCTGTTTAAACAGCTACTGATGATGTCTGGTTTCGATCGCTATTATCAAATCGTAAAGTGCTTCCGAGATGAAGACTTGCGCGCGGATCGCCAACCAGAATTTACCCAAATCGATATCGAAACCTCGTTCATGAGCGCTGAACAAGTACGTGACGTGACCGAGCAAATGATCCGCGAAATGTGGCAGTCGCTACTCAACGTTGATTTGGGTACCTTCCCCATCATGAAATATGAAGAAGCGATGCGTCGGTTTGGCTCTGATAAGCCAGATTTGCGTAACCCGCTTGAAATCGTCGATGTGGCCGACATTGTCAAAGACGTTGAATTTAAAGTCTTCTCTGGTCCAGCGAACGATGAAAAAGGCCGCGTGGCAGTCATCCGCGTGCCAGGTGGCGCCAGCTTATCTCGCAAACAAATTGATGAGTACACCCATTTTGTTAGCATTTACGGCGCCAAAGGCTTGGCATGGATGAAGGTCAACGATCGCGACGCCGGCTTTGACGGTATTCAATCGCCCGTCGCCAAGTTCCTTAACGCGGATGTCGTGGAGAGTATTCTGTCACGCACTGACGCGCAAAGCGGGGACATTATCTTGTTCGGCGCCGACAAAAAATCGGTAGTCACCGAAGCGCTGGGCGCATTGCGTGTAAAATTAGGTTTGGATCTTGAACTGACCGACACCCAAGCTTGGACCCCGCTGTGGGTAGTGGACTTCCCGATGTTTGAGGAAGACGACGAAGGCAACCTGCACGCCATGCACCACCCATTTACAGCGCCAACTGACGTCACGCCAGAGCAGCTAAAAGCCAATCCGGCCGCGGCGAACTCCAATGCCTACGACATGGTGATTAATGGCTATGAAGTCGGCGGTGGCTCGGTGCGTATTCATAACCCAGAAATGCAAGCAGCCGTCTTTGAGACCCTGGGCATTGACGAACAAGAGCAGCGCAAGAAGTTCGGTTTCTTGCTCGACGCGCTAAAATACGGCACCCCTCCACACGCAGGTTTGGCATTTGGTATGGACCGTTTGGTGATGCTGCTGTCTGGCACTGAGAACATTCGTGACGTCATTGCGTTCCCGAAAACCACAGCCGCAGCGTGCTTGATGACGGATGCGCCAAGTATTGCCAATGACGCCGCGCTTGAAGAGCTAGCGCTCAGCATTACCGTGGCAGCCGAGCAAAACGAACAAAGCGAATAACGTTACCTTAACGTCATTTCATCAACGCGCCTCAGACTGAAAAGCCAAGGCGCGTTTTTTCTGATTACTCCTTTCACGTGAGGGGAGCGCAAAAAAACGGAGAATCGATATGGCAGGTCACAGTAAGTGGTCGAATATTAAACACCGTAAAGCCGCTCAAGACGCGAAGCGCGGTAAGATTTTCACCAAACTGATTCGAGAATTAGTGGTTGCCACCAAAGAAGGTGGTCCCGAAGCAGAAACCAATCCACGCTTGCGTGCGGCGGTCGATAAAGCGCTATCTAACAATATGACACGCGACACCATCAACCGAGCGATCACACGCGGAGCTGGCGGTGATGGCGACGACAACATGGAAACCGTGATTTACGAAGGGTATGGCCCAGCGGGCACCGCGGTGATGGTGGAATGCATGACCGACAACCGCAATCGTACCGTGTCAGGTGTCCGTCACGCATTTTCCAAATCTGGCGGTAACCTAGGCACTGACGGCTCGGTCAGCTTCCTATTTGATAAAAAAGGCGTTGTGACCTATGCGTCTGGCCTGGAAGAAGATGACGTCATGGAAGCGGCACTCGAAGGCGGGGCAGAAGACGTGGTCACCTATGACGACGGCTCAATCGATGTCTACACCACCCCTAATGATTTTGGTACCGTCAAAGATGCCCTCGACAAAGCCGGGTTTGAAGCGGAACGCGCCGAAGTGACTCAGGTGCCATCGACCAAAGCCGAGTTAGATGCAGATACCGCACCGAAGTTACTGCGTCTTATCGATACGTTAGAAGACCTTGACGATGTGCAAGAGGTCTATCATAACGGGGATATCTCGGATGAAGTGGCAGCGAGTTTAAGCTAAATGACCATTATACTGGGGATTGACCCAGGTTCGCGGATCACCGGTTATGGGGTGATCCGCCAACAGGGGCGGCATCTTGAATACCTCGGTAGCGGGTGTATTCGGACAGAAACCGACGACTTACCCGGTCGCTTGAAGCATATCTACGCAGGGGTGAGTGAAGTGATCACCCAATTTCAGCCGGACAACTTTGCCATCGAACAAGTCTTTATGGCCCGTAATGCCGATTCGGCGCTTAAATTGGGCCAAGCACGGGGCAGTGCCATCGTTGCGGCGGTGAATGCCGATCTACCGGTATCTGAATACGCAGCAAGGCTTATCAAGCAAGCAGTCGTCGGCAAAGGTAGCGCGGATAAAAAGCAAGTGCAGCATATGGTTACCCACATGTTGAAACTCAGCGCCACCCCCCAAGCCGATGCCGCCGATGCCCTGGCCGTGGCGATTTGTCATGCCCACACCAACCACACCCTGATCGCCATGGCCGGCAAAGCCAACGCCGCCCGCCGCGGCCGATATCGGTAAAAGCGCTTTTTACTCTTTACTCGTTCCCACGCTCCTGCGTGGGAATGCATACAATGACAAAATTTATACATCGGTGGTGCCATTGGCGTAGGTGACACAAGCCCCGATAAGATGTCAACAATGATGTGCTATGCCAACGGGCGCCAGTTGCACTGCGCCTGTCACGATCGGCGCCAAATTTAACATCGAGGTTAATCTTTGGCTTTGATGTCCGATGGCGCGCGGCCGGCTCGGGTATTCATTATTGATATTGTGCTGGCGCTTATGCCGACCTACGCGATATTCGGGATTTTTGAATACAGAGCGCTTCGCTTACGGAGTACAGAAGAGAGCAGAAAGCCGTTCCTAGGACCTAGGAACTTTATCTACCAGAGCTGGCACGATAGGCTTTTCCGTATTCCCTCAATTCGACTGGATATACATCCAGTTATTCTTTATCCTGGAGGGAAAGTAACAAACAGAGAATCGATTGTGATAGGCCGATTACACGGAACCCTGATAGAAAAGCAGCCGCCGGAGATTTTAATTGACGTAAACGGCGTCGGTTACGAAGTGAGCATGCCCATGAACTGTCTATATCAACTGCCGGACGTGGGTGAGACGGCCACTGTGTATACCCACTTTGTGGTCCGTGAAGACGCGCAATTACTCTATGGCTTTAGTGGCAAACGCGAGCGGGCGCTGTTTCGGGAAGTGATCAAAGCCAATGGCGTGGGGCCTAAGCTCGGATTAGCGATTTTGTCGGGAATGACAGCCAATCATTTTGTCGACAGTGTTGAGCATAACGATGTATCGACCTTGGTGAAGATTCCCGGGGTAGGGAAGAAAACCGCGGAACGCTTGGTGATTGAAATGCGCGATCGGCTTAAAAACTGGGAAGCATTCGATCTCTTTACCCCGCGTACGGATGCGGCTACTGGCGAGGGGGCGGCCACTCGTCCGGTACCGACCACGGTCTCAACCGCGGCAGACGAAGCGGTGAGTGCCCTGGTCGCCTTGGGCTATAAAGCGGCACAAGCAGAAAAAGTGGTAAAACAAATTGCAACCGATGACATGAGCAGTGAAGACGTCATTCGTCACGCGCTGCGCTCGATGGTGTAACCCATGATAGAAGCTGATCGTTTAATTTCGGCGCAAACCACGCCCGATCGCGAAGATGAAGTGATTGACCGCGCGATACGCCCCAAGTTATTAGAAGATTATCAAGGCCAAGACCACGTTCGTGGGCAAATGGAAATTTTTATCCATGCCGCACGCAAACGCCAAGAAGCCCTGGATCACCTGCTGATTTTTGGCCCGCCCGGCCTCGGTAAAACCACTTTGGCCAATATTGTTGCCAACGAAATGGACGTGAGTATTCGCACCACCTCAGGCCCCGTGCTAGAAAAAGCTGGTGATCTTGCCGCCTTGCTCACCAATCTAGAACCCCATGATGTGCTGTTTATCGATGAAATTCATCGCCTAAGCCCAGTGGTGGAAGAAGTCTTGTATCCCGCCATGGAAGATTACCAACTGGATATTATGATTGGTGAAGGGCCAGCTGCCCGCTCGATTAAAATCGATTTGCCACCGTTTACCCTGATTGGCGCCACTACCCGTGCGGGCTCACTGACATCCCCCCTGCGTGACCGTTTTGGTATTACCCAGCGTTTGGAATACTACAACGTGCGTGATTTAACCGGGATTGTAAAACGCAGTGCGCATTGCTTGGCGTTGTCGATGGAAGACGAAGGGGCCGAGGAAGTGGCGCGTCGTTCACGTGGTACACCACGGATTGCCAACCGTTTACTCCGCCGTGTGCGCGACTTTGCCGAAGTAAAAGGCAGTGGGCACATCTGTCCCGATATCGCCCAGCGCGCCTTGGATATGCTGGACGTTGATAGCCAAGGGTTTGACTACATGGACCGCAAACTGCTCAACGCCATTATTGAAAAATTCGATGGGGGGCCGGTCGGCTTAGATAACCTGGCCGCGGCGATTGGTGAAGAAAAAGACACCATTGAAGATGTGATTGAGCCTTATCTGATCCAGCAAGGCTATTTACAACGCACCCCGCGTGGTCGAATTGCCAGCCAGCGCGCCTATCTGCATTTTGGCTTTGATGTGCCCAAGGTGTGACAAAAACCGGCCGAAAGCTTAACTGAGATCAAGACATTTTTTACCAAAACCGCCCCATTGACCGCCAATCAATGGGGTTTTTTGATCTAGATTAAGGTTATGTAGCACGTGACCCCTTATCGTTACTCCCATCTGCTGACAGTTACAGCCAACCAGAGTGAGATGTGGCTTTGAATTACAGCCAATAATCACTTGGTTTCTTTGTGGTTAATCACAATTTTACACCTCGATGTCGATGCTTTGTTGTTTTTGCAACTGACTCGACAAACTCGGGAAAAGGCGATTAACGCACATAAGTTACGTCTGTAATATTAGTTATAACTTAATTAGAATATATTTAACTATTAAGTAACTTGAGTGTTTCAAGCGTGTAACATGCAAGCAGTGACTAGAGAAAGTGTAGCGCTTTCCCCGCACCGGCCAGCGGTTTGGCGGCCATGCAGGGTGAGAAAGTAAAACGAGCGATACAACTGTATCGGCACCGAAAGCGGTGTAAAGGAGTGACCATGATTACCGATATCGTCGATTTATCGCGGCTGCAGTTTGCGCTGACCGCGATGTATCACTTCCTGTTTGTTCCCCTAACGCTAGGTTTGGCATTTTTGCTGGCCATCATGGAATCGTTATACGTGATGACCGACAAGCAAATCTACAAAGACATGACCAAGTTTTGGGGTAAACTCTTTGGGATTAACTTTGCGCTCGGTGTGGCAACCGGCCTCACCATGGAGTTTCAATTCGGGACCAACTGGGCCTACTATTCCCACTATGTCGGGGATATTTTTGGCGCCCCGCTCGCCATTGAAGGGCTGATGGCCTTCTTCCTTGAATCCACCTTTGTGGGCTTATTCTTCTTTGGTTGGGATCGTCTCAGTAAACGTCAGCATTTGGTCACCACTTGGCTGGTGGCGTTAGGCTCTAACTTTTCCGCGCTTTGGATCCTGGTCGCCAACGGCTGGATGCAAAACCCAGTGGGCTCGGAGTTCAACTTCGAAACCATGCGTATGGAAATGGTGAGCTTTGCCGATGTGGTCTTTAACCCGGTAGCACAAGTTAAATTTGTTCACACCGTCGCGGCAGGCTACACCACCGGGGCAATGTTCGTGCTCGGTATCAGTGCCTACTACCTACTGAAAGGGCGTGATCTCGCCTTCGCACGTCGCTCGTTTGCAATTGCTGCCTCCTTTGGTATGGCCGCGATCGTCTCGGTCATTATTCTGGGTGATGAATCCGGTTATGAGCTGGGCGATGTGCAAAAGGTCAAATTGGCGGCGATTGAGGCCGAATGGCACACCGAGGAAGCGCCAGCAGCCTTCACCGTGGTGGGTCTTCCTAATCAAGACACCATGCAAACCGATTATGCGATCAAAATCCCGTATGCGATGGGGATCATTGCCACGCGCTCACTGGATAAAGAAGTGACAGGCTTAACCGATTTGATTGCTGAGCACGAAACCCGTATCCGCAACGGGATGCAGGCGTACGCATTGCTAGAAAAATTGCGTGCCGGCGAGACATCGTCTGAAACTAAAGCCGCCTTTAATGAAGTGAAAAATGACCTCGGTTATGGTCTGCTGCTCAAGCCTTATACCGATAAAGTGGTTGATGCCACCGAAGGGCAAATTCAGCAAGCGGCACAAGACTCTATTCCACACGTGGCACCGTTGTTCTGGAGCTTTAGGATCATGGTGGCCTGTGGCTTTGCGATGCTGTTTATCTTTGGCATGAGCTTCTGGCAAACCTGCCGTCAACGTATTGATCAAAAACCTTGGCTACTCAAACTGGCACTGATTGGTATTCCGCTGCCTTGGATTGCCTGTGAAGCGGGCTGGTTTGTTGCCGAATATGGTCGTCAGCCTTGGGCTGTGGGTGAGATTTTACCAGTGCATATGGCCGCCTCTAACCTCGCTGCAGGCGATATCATCTTCTCGATGGTGGCGATTTGTTCGCTCTACACCGTCTTTCTCGTCGCCGAGCTCTATCTGATGTTCAAGTTTGCGCGCTTGGGGCCAAGTAGCCTCAAAACCGGCCGCTACCACTTTGAACAAAAAGGCAATCCAGAAGCGGATTTCAGCCGCCAGATTGAAGCATAAGGAGAGATAGCATGTTTGATTATGAAATGTTACGGCTGATCTGGTGGGCGCTTATTGGGGTGCTACTGATTGGCTTTACCGTCACCGATGGCTTTGACATGGGGGTGGGCGCTTTGCTCACCCTGATCGGCAAAACGGATAGCGAGCGCCGGGTGATGATTAACTCTGTCGCCCCGCACTGGGAAGGCAACCAAGTTTGGCTAGTCACCGCGGGTGGGGCATTATTCGCTGCCTGGCCGCTGGTTTATGCAGTGTCATTCTCTGGGTTTTATATCGCGATGGTGCTCACACTGGCGGCGTTATTTTTCCGTCCCATGGGCTTTGACTACCGCTCAAAAATTGATGATAAGCGCTGGCGTACTGCCTGGGACTGGGGCCTGGTTGCCGGTGGTTTTATACCGCCTGTGATTTTCGGTGTCGCCTTTGGCAACTTGCTGCAAGGCGTACCATTTCAGTTAAGCGAGCTGTTGATCCCAACCTACACCGGTGGCTTTTTCGCACTGCTTAATCCATTCGCACTGGTGTGTGGCCTTGTGAGTCTGTTTATGGTGGTGCTGCAAGGGGCAACCTGGCTGCAAATGAAAACCACCGATGCGCTGCATGTACGGGCACGCAATGTGGCGCAACTGTGTGCGCTACTGACCACCGTTTTGTTCGTGGCAGCGGGCTTTTGGGTACAAAACCTGGAAGGCTTTGTGGTGGTCAGTGAAGCGGCGAATCAAGCGGCGTCTAACCCACTGGCGAAAGAGGTGGCGGTGCAAAGCGGCGCGTGGATGCACAACTACCAAGCGATGCCAATCCTTTGGTTAGCTCCCATTGTCGGTGCGGTGATGCCACTATTGGCACTGCTGGCGTCTCGAGTTGAACGTGGTGGCTGGGCCTTCTTGTTCTCGAGCTTAGCCATTGCTGGGGTAATTTTGACCGCGGGTATCGCGATGTTCCCCTTTGTAATGCCATCGAGCACCTTCCCAAGTCATAGTTTGACCATGTGGGATGCCACCTCGAGCGAACTGACATTATCGATTATGACTATCGTCGCTGCGATTTTTGTGCCGATTATCTTGGCTTACACCTTGTGGTGCTACATTAAGATGTTCGGCCGCTTAGATGCGCAATATATTGAAGACAACAAACATTCACTGTACTAAGTAAGGAGCCTGCATATGTGGTATTTCACGTGGATTCTCGGTGTGCTGCTGGCATGCGCCTTCGGGATCATCAATGCGTTATGGCTTGAGCATACCGAAGCCATGGATCACGATAATGAGTGATCGCCAACCCGCCCCTTTAGGCCAGGATTTTTCTGGCCTTTGGCGGCTGCTCTCATTGGCCAGTGCATTATGCTGGGGGGGCCAAGTAATGTGGGCGCCTGAAGCCTTCGCGCAGCGCATGGGCGGCGTCACGTTCCTCATGGGCGTGGGCCTACTTTACGCCACCTGCTTGGGCGTGATTCACGCTGTCGGCTTTACAGCGCAAGGAAAATGGAGCCGCTGGCTTACTTGGCCGCCATTAGGGTGGGGCGTGTCTCTTCTTTTGCTCGCCTTGATGTGGTTACGCTAGTTGAGCCAAACGCTCGGTGAGCAAGCGCAAAGTGACAAACGAATGACAAAAGCACCCAGGTGGTGCTTTTTTCATCACTGGCAGCAGAGTCATTGTGTGTTTTTTGCGGCATATCACTTCTTGCGCCCTTCATGGGCCACCAATGCAGCGACCGCGCGGCTTCAGCATTTCTATACATCGATAACTTAGGTATAGTAATTGCCTATCGCTGAACCTATATGGATACAGTCATGACTGAATCAACGCCGTTTCGTTGGCCCGTGCGTGTTTATTATGAAGACACAGACGCCGGCGGGGTGGTTTATCACGCCAATTACCTCAAGTACTTTGAGCGTGCGCGCACTGAACTGTTACGCCAAATCGGTGTCAATCAACAGGCCTTGTTTGCTGAGCACTATGCGTTTGTGGTGCGCCACATGGATATCGACTTTCACCGCGGTGCACGGCTGGATGATGCCCTTGATGTTGTCACCACAGTGTCAGCCATGGGGCGCGCCAGCATGACGTTTTGTCAAAGCTTGGTGAATTCTGATCAAAAAGCATTGTGTGTGGCAACGGTTAAGATAGCCTGTGTCGACCCAACCACCATGAAACCCAAATCGATTCCAACACAGATAAAATCGGAGATGATGACGTGACCGCTGAACTTTCCATTCTCGACCTGTTTTTACAAGCAAGCCTGCTTGTTAAGGGAGTGATGCTGATATTACTGGGTATGTCAGTGATGTCTTGGGCCATGATCATCAAGCGCTCAAAAGTGATGCAGCAAGCCTTTAGCCGAGCGGAGCGATTTGAAGACCGATTCTGGTCGGGGATCGATCTCTCGCAACTGTTTCAAGAAGTGCAGGCCCGCAAGGATCACCTCACCGGTAGCGAGAAAATCTTTTACGCCGGATTTAAAGAATTTGCCCGCCTGCATCGCAGTAACGACAAAGTGCCTGATGCTGTGATGGAAGGCACGTCACGGGCGATGCGAGTTTCCCTGTCTAAACAAGTTGAAGAGCTGGAAACCCACTTACCGTTTTTGGCCACCGTGGGCTCAATTAGCCCCTACATAGGCCTATTTGGCACCGTGTGGGGCATTATGCATGCCTTTATCGCCCTGGGTGCGGTGAAACAAGCCACATTGGCGATGGTTGCGCCCGGGATTGCTGAAGCCTTGGTCGCGACAGCCATGGGCCTATTTGCAGCGATCCCTGCCGTCATGGCTTACAACCGTTTGACAGCCAAAGTGAGCAAGCTTGAACACAACTACATGAACTTTATGGAAGAATTTTCTAGCATTCTTCACCGTCAAGCGTTTGCGGCAACCCAGGAGTAATCCATGGCGTATCAACCAAAACGACGCAAAATGACGGCGGAAATCAATGTGGTGCCCTACATTGACGTGATGCTGGTATTGCTGATTATCTTTATGGTCACCGCGCCGTTTGTGACCCAAGGCGTCGATGTCGATTTACCACAGACCACGCAGGCCAAAACAGCGGCAGAGTTGGCGGAAGAAGAAGATAGCGGCGCGTTCATCATTGTGGAAGTAGACCAAGACGGCCAACTTGGGCTCAGTGTCAACAATGGTGATATGACCCGAGGGCTAAGCCTAGAAGAAATCTTGGTGCGGGTGAAAGCCGAACTTCAGCTTAATCCTAAATCCCCCGTCTTAGTCGGCGGTGATGGCCGCGTCCCCTATTCCGAAATCATCCTAACGCTTGATGCATTAAACCAAGCCGGCGTGTCGTCGGTGGGCTTAATGACAGAGCCATATGAGTCGTAGGTGAGGATGATGAACGAGCCAAACCATCGCGATCAGGCGACCAAAAGCAAGAAAAAAGACTCACTGGTGCCAGCGCTTGCCATTTCCGGCGGGCTACACGTGTTGTTGGTGATTGTGCTGTTATGGGGAGCAGATTTCACCTCAGACGCCAAGCCAACCCCGAAAGCTGGGCGCTCCATTGAAGCTACCGTGATTGATCCGGCCGTAGTGAATGCACAGGCAAAAAAAATTCGTGCGCAGCGCGATCAAGCCAAACGCGAAGAAGCTGAGCGGTTAAAGCGATTAGAGCAGCAAGCGAAACGCCTTGAGCAACAACGCGAGCAAGAAGAACAGCGCCTTCGCGACGTGAAGCGGAAAAAGCTCGAAGCGGAACGTCAAGCACGAGATGAGCAAAAGCGGATTGCCGAAGAGCAAGCCAAGGCCAAAGAACAAGCACGCCTTGCTAAACAACAGGCGGAACAAGCCGAACGCGAGCGTCAGCGCAAGTTAGAACAACAACGGAAAGCGGAATTGGCGGCAGAAAAAGCGGAGAAAGCGCGGCAAGAAAAACTGGCGGCTGAACGCAAAGCTGAAGCTGAACGCCAACGCAAGCTTGAGGAAAAGCGAAAAGCCGAAGAGCAAGCGCTAAAAGAGGCAGAGCAGGCGCGCAAAGAAGCCGAACAAGCGAGAAAAGAGGCCGAGCGCCGGGCGCAAGAAGCCAAACGGCAACAGCAAGAGCAAGAAGCGGCGCTTAATGATTTGTTTTCGGGGCTAGAATCGGAAGCCAGCCAACGGCAAAGCGCGCGCGGACAGTTTGTAGACGACGAAGTGGCGCGATACGGCGCCATTTTTACGCAAATGATCCAACAAAGACTGATTGTTGATGATGGCTTAAGTGGCCAAGAGTGTGTGGTCAATATGCGCTTGTCACCTACCGGCCTATTGCTTAATGTGGAACAAAAAGCGGGCAACTCGCGATTGTGTCGGGCAACAAAAACCGCGGTCGCGTCCGTATCACAATTTCCAATGCCAGACGATGGCGATATTATTGCTAAGTTACGTGATATCGAGTTAACCGTTCGACCTAACTAACCGACAGGATAAAAAACATGATGGAAGTGAGCCCCTGTGGTGGCACAAACCATGTCACAAACACGCGTCAGGATCGTTTACGGACGTGGCAAGTTGCCGCCGTTGTAATGCTGTTGGCCTGTTTGTCGTTACTCACGCAACCGGCACACGCTGCGCTTAAGTTGGTGATCACCGAAGGGGTGAACACAGCCAGGCCCATTGGCGTGATCCCCTTCCAATGGAAAGGGCAAGGCGAGATGCCTGAAGATATTGCCGGTGTAGTGGGATCCGATTTACGTCGCAGCGGTAAATTTAACCCATTATCTGTCAGTGACATGCCGCAAACGCCTTACAAAGATGCCGATGTCGATTACAACGCTTGGACCTCTCTCGGGGTGGATGCCGTGGTCACTGGCACCGTGACGCCCACGTCAGACGGCCGTTACCAAATTGATTACCAACTGATTGATATTGTGCGTGGCCAGCTCACGGGCGGCGACAGTAAAGGCCTAGGCGCCGATGGCCAGCTGGTACAAACCGATGACCACTTACTGGTGAACAACCGCGCCACGGTCAAAGAAAGCGATCTGCGCCGTTATTCGCATCGCATTGCCAATATTGTGTATGAACAGCTCACCGGCGAAAAAGGAGCCTTCTTGACCCGTATCGCCTATGTGGTGATCGATAAAGAGAACGACTACCCCTACCAACTGCGCTTATCGGATTACGATGGCTATAACGAACGCTTGATCTTGCGCTCTAAACAGCCACTGATGTCACCGTCGTGGTCACCGGATGGTCGCCAACTGGCATATGTCAGCTTTGAAAATGGCCAAGCCGAAATCTTTGTCATGGATATTTACACCGGTGAGCGCGAGAAGATTTCGTCTTATCCGCGTCACAATGGTTCGCCTCAGTTCTCGCCCGATGGCAGCAAGCTGGCCATGGTGCTGTCCAAAACCGGTAGCCTGCAGCTTTATATCTTCGATTTGAAGAGCAAAAAACTGACCCAAATTACCCATGGTCGTGCCAATAGCACCGAGCCATTTTGGGATCCCGATGGTAACTCGCTCATCTACACCTCGGACCGGGGTGGCAAACCACAGATTTATCGCGTAAATTTAGATGATGGAACCAGCCGACGGATCACGTGGGAAGGCAATCAAAATATGGGAGGGCAACTGACTCCTGATGGCCGCCACTTGATCATGGTAAATCAATCCGCGTCTGGCTATAACATTGCAAAACAAGACTTAAACAGCGGGGCGGTGCAAATCCTAACCAAAACCTTGTTGGATGAGTCGCCAAGTATTGCGCCAAATGGCAGCATGGTGATTTACAGCTCGGTATATGGACGTAAGAATGTGTTGTCACTCGTCTCAATCGACGGCCGCTTTAAAGCGCGGTTACCGGCAACCAACGGGCGCGTGCGTGCACCAGCCTGGTCACCTTACCTGTAGTTTTTTAATTTTAAACAACGTGCGCTAACTTTCTAGAAAAGGAAAATAGAATGCAAATCAATAAAGTACTGAAAGGTCTGGCGGTGGCACTGCCAATGTTAACTCTGGCTGCGTGTAGCTCAAGCGACAGCGCGACGGGCAGTGATGCTGGTCAATCAACCAACCAAAACGGCACTACCGTGGTATCACCGGTTGACGGCCAAGGCTCAATGACTGAGCAACAAATCCGTAACCAAGAGCTACGTCAGTCGCAAACCGTTTACTTCAACTTTGACGACTCATCAGTACTACCACAATACGAAGACATGCTGGATGCGCACGCGACTTACCTGCGTGACAACCCAGCGATGGAAGTAGTCGTTGAAGGCCATGCTGACGAGCGCGGTACCCCAGAGTACAACATCGCACTGGGCGAGCGCCGTGCTGAAGCCGTGTCTAAATACCTACAAGCGTTGGGTGTGCCAGCTAGCCAAATCTCTATCGTGAGCTACGGCGAAGAAAAACCGCTGGTCCTTGGCCAAAGCGAAGAAGCTTACGCCAAAAACCGTCGTTCGGTATTAGTGTACTAATCCAGCCGATAGGTAGTGGAAACGAGTATGAAAATAAACAGTAACTCTGTGCGAACCCTCGCGCTGGCGTTACTGGTGAGTGTGGCAGCCCCCGCGGCTGCCACATCTGCTCCGGTGACAGAAGTAGGGGCGGGTGGCTCTGCCGTTGATCGTCTAGAACGCATGCTACAAGCGCGCAACCAAATGCAGCTGGATATGCAACGCCAACTTGATCAAATGGCGCAAGAGCTAAGCACGTTACGCGGCAGTGTTGAGCGTAACAGCTACGACATCAAACAAATGGTAGAACGCCAGCGCGATCTCTATCGCGAGGTTGATACGCTAAGAACCACCAAACAGACACCTGAAAAGTCTAAAGACGAAAAAGAGCAGAGCATAGAGGGAAGTGCGGTTCGCTTTACGGATGATAAAAGCGAAAACGCCGCGTATGAAGCTGCCGTCAACCTGATCTTAAAAGAGAAAGACTACCAAGGGGCGACCAAAGCGTTTAACGCTTTCCTTTCACAATACCCAGAGTCGGTGTACACAGCAAACGCCCACTATTGGCTCGGCCAGCTTTATTTTTCTAAAAGTGAATTTGAGCAGGCAAACCAAGAGTTTACGGCAGTTAGCAAGTTTAAAGACTCCAACAAACGCGCCGACGCATTGCTCAAACTCGGCCTAATTGCGCAAAAACAAGGTAACGGCGACCAAGCCGATCAATACTTCCAGCAAGTGATTGATACCTACCCAGATTCAACCAGCGCCAAACAAGCCAAAAATGTGATGTAGGACGATGGTTCCATTGGCTTAGGTGACACAAGCCCCTATACGGTGTTGGATAGGGGCACATTGCCAACGGGCGCCTGTCACGATCAGCGTTAGAACTTAGCACGAATGTCGGAGGTACGCCGCGGACATTGATTCAGTAGTCCGCATCTCACCGGTGCTTGTCCGATCTACGCGTTATTTTAACGTCGATGAAGGTATTGATTCCGTGCCACGGCGCTTTTCCGGTCTGCGTGCTAATTTGTTTCTCCCCCCACTCGCGTTATACTACCCGGACTGGAAGCCCCGGACTGGAAGTAAGCATGAGTAATCCCATGAGCCAAGTGATTGAAACGTCGCAAAGGGTCTATCCCTTTCCGCCGAAACCGATGGCATTGAGTGACGAAGAGAAAAAACAACACGTTGCGCGCATCAAACAACTATTAAAACAAAAAGACGCGGTACTTGTTGCTCACTATTACACGGACCCAGAGATCCAAGCCCTCGCCGAAGAAACCGGTGGGTGTGTGGCCGACTCGTTAGAAATGGCCCGTTTTGGCAATCAACACCCAGCCAAGACCCTGATCGTGGCCGGTGTACGCTTTATGGGTGAGACCGCTAAAATCCTCACCCCAGAGAAAACCGTCTTAATGCCAACGCTTAATGCCGAGTGCTCGTTAGACCTAGGTTGTCCTGCCGATGAATTCACCGCCTTTTGTGACGCACACCCAGATCACACCGTCGTGGTGTATGCCAATACCTCGGCCGCCGTCAAAGCACGTGCCGATTGGGTGGTCACCTCAAGCATCGCGTTAGAGATTGTCGAGCACTTAGACAGCCAAGACAAGCCAATTATCTGGGCTCCAGATCGCCACCTAGGCGCCTATATCGAAAAAGAAACTGGCGCTGACATGGTCTTATGGCAAGGCGAATGCGTGGTCCACGACGAATTCTCAGCCCAAGCGCTAGAAAAAATGAAACACCTTTACCCCGACGCCGCGATTCTTGTTCACCCTGAATCCCCAGCGAGCGTGGTAAAAATGGCCGATGCCGTTGGCTCGACCAGTCAGCTGATTAAAGCGGCGCAAACCTTGCCAAACAAAAAACTGATTGTGGCTACCGACAAAGGCATTTTCTACAAAATGCAACAAATGGTGCCAGACAAAGAATTAGTCGAAGCCCCCACCGCCGGCGCAGGTGCCACCTGTCGCAGCTGCGCCCACTGCCCATGGATGGCAATGAACGGCCTTAAAGCGATTGAAAACGCACTTGAAAACGGCGGCGAAGAGCATGAAATTCACGTTGATGATAACGTGCGCGAAAAAGCGTTAATCCCACTCAACCGCATGCTCAACTTCGCCGCGGAGATGAAGGGGTAACACCGTTCCTAGGACAAGCGCCAATGGCACCGCCGATATATAAACGAGGCGTAGGTCGGACAAGCGCCAGCACAATGCCAACCATTATCACGATGTGTGCCGCGCGCCTCCGACATCGGCGGTCAAATATTGGCACCGATGTTAAATTTGGCGCCGATCGTGACAGGCGCCCGTTGGCAATGTGCACATACCCAACACCTTGCCGGGGCTTGTGTCACCTACGCCAATGGAACCACAGATATATAAACCAGGCGTAGGTCGGCATAAGCGCCTTCTTGATCGCACAAGCTTGGTGTGATTTCCGCCGCGCGCCCGTTGCACGGCGCCTCCGACATCGTGGTTAAATTTGGCGTCGATCGTGACAGGCGCCCGTTGACAATGTGCACATACCCAACACCTTGCCGGGGCTTGTGTCATCGTCGCCAATGGAATCATCGATATATAAACCAGGCGTAGGTCGGTATAAGCGCCTTCTCGATCGCACAAGCTTGGCGTGATTTCCGCCGCGCGCCATCCGACATCGTGGTCAAAATTGGCGCCTTTGGATTACTTTACTTGCTTGGCTTCTTCGCGAATACGTGTGATGAGCTCGGACGATTGGGTTTGATGTTTGAGTACGATATCAACGGTGAAAGGAAGCGTCGATTGCTCGAGTTTATCTTGTATTATTGCAAGATCATCGAATGTTAATGCGTTGCCCTCAAGCATGATGTCGATATCGGAATTACCTCTAAATGTGCCGGTTGCGCGAGAGCCAAAGATCCAGGCGTGTTGGACGCCAGGGTGGCTGAATACCATATCCTGGAGCAGTTGAAATTGATGCGGTTTTAACCCCATATCCATCATCAACGTGGCATTATTGTCCACTTTTATTCTCCAAATAACGCATTATCTCGGCAATAACAGGTGCGTAATGTTTGACGATCAGTCTTTGTGCCTCAAGGGCATTTTTTTCATCGTGGGTATGCGAAAGCAAGTTTCGCTTTACTAGCGCGTCAAGCAAGGTTTCACACTGATCTGACGACAGATGGTTGGCTTCTAACGTTGTGCGAATAACACTGCGCGGCGATGCAACATCAAACCCTTCATAGTTTAATAAGTCTTTTAAGGTTTTCCACATGAGCTCAAAAGTAAACTCAAACGTTTGTACGAGGCCTGCCAGCTCAAGTTCATTATAGCTTTCTTGCCCGCAAGCGTTTTCAAGCCGACGTTGTGCTTTAATCAGGTTTTGAAGTCGAAGTTGCCAGCGCTCTAGGTGTGTATCCGTCATTTTCACCTCGTTGCAGGGTTAAGGAGTCGATCCCCGAATTGTGCCATACGCCTATACAACCACCGATATATAAACCAGGCGTAGGTCGGCATAAGTGCCTTCTCGATCGCACAAGCTTGGTGTGATTTCCGCCGCGCGCCCGTTGCACGGCGCCATCGACATCGTGGTTAAAATTGGCACCGATCGTGACAGGCGCCCGTTGACAATGTGCCCATATCCAACACCATGCCGGGGCTTGTGTCACCGTCGCCAATGGAACCACCGATATACAAACCAGGCGTAGGTCGGCATAAGCGCCAGCACAATGCCAATAAGTATCACAATGTGGGCCGCGCGCCATCCGACATCGTGGTTAAAATTGGCACCGATCGTGACAGGCGCCCAGTTGGCAATGTGCACATATCCAACAATGTGCCGGGGCTTGTGTCACCTACGCCAATGGAATCACCGATATATAAACCAAGCGTAGGTCGGACAAGCGCCAGCACTATGTTAACTTGAGCCTCGGTCTAGCCTGCGCGCCTCCGACATGAAAGCCAAATTTGGCACCGATGCTAATTTGGCACTGACCGTGACAGGCGCCCGTTGACAATGTGCACATATCCAATATCTTGCCGGGGCTTGTGTCATCGTCGCCAATGATACCTCTGGCTGTTTACTCCGCATCCTCCGCCAGTGCCGCGCCGTGGTGGGTGAGGCCACACAACATAGTTGGCATGGCGTTGAAGATTTCCTCAAACTGTGCCAACTCTTCTGCGCCTTGCGCTTCCATGGTAGAAAGGGCAGTTTCTGGATCGTAAAGCAAGCTGATGGAAAGCACCACGCCGCCGAGTAGGGCATTGCCATCGGTGTTTTCCGGCATCAATGTTTCCCAATCATCACGGGTGAGGCTCCAGCCTTGCAACAAGCCTTCGGCAAAATCGCGCGTGGCTTGGTTGACAATTTCGGCGTCATCCAACAAACACCCTTCCGGCCACTGCCAATTTTTTTCCAACAGCTGTTGGCGCTGCGCATTCCAAATATCGACAATCAGGTTCGCGTACTGCTCAAACTGCTCATGGCTTTCAAATGGCGCTTGCTCGTCACCTCCCCACATTACCGGGAGCCACTCACTGGGGCTAATGACATGGGGCGCGGCAGCCATGGCGGTCACCACACCACGGGTTTGCATTTCGTTAAGCAGTTGCGCGCTATCAGTATGTTGGATAAGGAATTCGGATAAAGTCATCAGGCTCTCATTCGTATTCGATTTGTGTGCTGAGTTTAACAGCTTTCATGCTCACTTGCTTCCAGCTGATGTGATCCATATGGATGCGACTGGTGATGGAATAGCCATTTAAACGCAAACCTATCACCAACAACTTGACCGCAAAGCAGCAACTCTCTATAGTACGCCCCGTTAACGCGACAGCGGGGTTATAAGTCACCCAGTGTAAACGTCGTTTAACACACAATATGGTGAGGTGTCCGAGTGGCTGAAGGAGCACGCCTGGAAAGCGTGTATACGGCAACGTATCGAGGGTTCGAATCCCTCTCTCACCGCCATCATTTAAAAAACCGCCCTCGTGGCGGTTTTTTGCTATTTGGTTTTTTGCGCAGCATCTAATGCGTCTTGGCACAGTGCTCTCAATCCGTTTCACGCTCCGTAAGTAGCGATCTTAGCGTGTCGGGAGAAGAGGGGAGCAGCCCGACCTGTAAGCCAAATGGTTTGAATACCTTATTGAGCACCTCCGTATTGTAGCTGCCCCGATCATTCTCGATATCGGAGAGTGTTTTTCTTGAGACACCAACAAGTTTTGCGAACAGATCCTGTTTAAGTCCTAGTATGTTAACACGCAAGCCTTTCAACGCTTGGCCTTGGGTTAACTCACCAAACAATAGGCGTTTGATGATTTTGTTCGCTTCGGTTTTACGCTCTGCGGCACTGACAGCCATGGTGTTTTTTGAGACTTTCGTTCGCGTTGGCGAGTTACATTGTGGTTGGTCGTTGCTCGAATGAGCGGCCTCTCCCTCTTTTGTGCTCTGTCGGTGGCTGCGGTTTGCCCTCAGACGAGCGACCACATCTTGTACAGACTCTTTGCTGCTCGGCTTATTCATAAAAGCCCCCAGTTCGCGAGCTTTTGTGATAGATGATTAAATCCAATCGCTGGCATCTCCAAGACTTGTTCGGGAACGCCTCGCAACGCTAGCCGCTGTTTAAGATCAATGCATTTGCTTGCCGTCACCTTTAACTCTTTTAATAAGACGTCCTTCGGCACCAGATCAGAGAGGGTGTCCGCGATAGCGACAAAGTCATACGTTCCGCCAACCTCAAGCGGCGCTTTCCATTTTGTGGTCCTTGGAATACCTTCAGGATCCGCTTTCATCGGTGCGAAGTCATAAACAGGCGCAAGCTTGATGACGCCATCAGCTTTTAAGAATGACGTGTTTCTGCCGTGGTTGTCACTATTGCCGAACAAAATATTGAGAAGGTCTCTTTTCACCCACTCAATCACAAATTCTTGAGAGTTAAATATATACCCTTGGTCTTGAACTGTATGGCTGTTAGTGATTTTCTCGATGAGCGTTCGGATGGTGGTTTCGTGATCAAGGGTAACGCCAGCACTTTTGTTCAACATGGAATACACAGATTCCATACCCAACCTTTCTATTTGTTGGTGACTGACTTGAACATCAAATCGAGGGAGCCATAACGAGGGGTAGCTTAAACCTTCCTCCAAGCGCATACCGTCGATGGGGATCGTTTCGACACCCATTTCAGTTAGCTCATGATAATAGTGGAACTCCGCCCTGAGAATGTTGCAGTCGATAGAGCTTCGCGAACCTCTAGGGTACTTGACCAAGTAATGGGCGTCGTGGTTATGGTTGTCATCTTGGTATGGATCGATCCATATTTTTTCGCGTCCCGCGTGATGATCGAAACCACAACGTAGGACAAGTTTGGGGGCTTCACCGCCAGCGCCCGTTGCCCCACCTGCGGCTGCCCCTCTTTGCTGCGCATAATCGAGGAAATCACCGGCTCTATTTTTGACATCATCAACAGAGAAGTAGAGATTATCTGCCACGTCGTAGCGCTCAGGCAGGGAGTCTTTTATCCTTAGATTGCCAATTGGCGACATGGTACCAAATTTGAGCAAAATATAATTTTGGTCATCGACGCTAAGGTCTTCAATATCCAAGTGCTTAACCCAATACCGTCGGCTAGCACCGCTTGGCATAATATCGTTGAGAAATCGTAACCATCCGGGCTTGCCCAAGTCATCAAAAAAGAATGAAACAGGGTGATTGATTGAAACGGCATGGCAGTCATCTTGGTCATGATGCGCCAATGCATAGTCACTGAGGTAGTGGAGCTCCGTCACTCGAAAGTTATGTTGATGACTTTTAGGGAAAGATATTGTACCCACATCTACCCACTCCCCTTTGATAAACGCTTGCACGTTGAGCGCTTCCATCGTCCATCCCCCTGTTTATATATGAGTAAAAATTTACTCGCAAAGTGCTATTTTTTCAAGTTAAGAGTAAATAATTACTCATTTGTGTGATAACACCGCCCTCGTGGCGGTTTTTTGCTATTTACAGCCGCTAGTCGTTCCTCAATCCTCGTGATACCCTTTTCTCAGGTTTGATCCAAGAGAATAAAACGATGAAAATTGCCGTTGCTGGAACAGGTTACGTCGGCCTGTCAAACGCCATGCTACTGGCGCAACACAATGAAGTGGTCGCACTCGACATTGTGGAAGAAAAGGTCAACTTTCTTAACAACCAACAATCCCCGATTGTCGATACCGAAATCGAGCGATTTCTGGTCGAAAAGTCACTGAACTTTACCGCCACCCTAGATAAAGAGCAGGCCTACCAAGGCGCGGACTTTGTGGTGATTGCCACCCCCACCGACTACGATCCCGAAACCAACTACTTTAATACCAGCTCGGTTGAGGCGGTGATTAAAGATGTGATGGCGATTAACCCCGATGCGGTGATGGTGATCAAATCAACGGTGCCTGTGGGCTATACCGAGCATATTAAGCAACAAATGGGCTGTGAAAACATCCTCTTTTCCCCTGAGTTTTTGCGCGAAGGCAAAGCGCTTTACGATAACTTGTATCCATCACGGATCATTGTTGGTGAGCAATCCGAGCGCGCGCGCCAGTTCGCCACGCTGTTGCAACAAGGCGCAGTCAAATCGGGTATCTCGGTCTTGTTTACCCACTCCACCGAAGCCGAAGCGGTGAAACTCTTCTCCAACACCTACTTGGCGATGCGGGTGGCGTATTTTAACGAGCTGGACAGCTACGCCGAATCCCACGGTTTAGACGCGCGCCAGATCATTGAAGGGGTAGGGCTAGACCCGCGCATTGGCGATCACTACAATAACCCCTCCTTTGGTTACGGCGGTTACTGTCTGCCAAAAGACACCCGACAACTATTGGCTAACTACCAAGATGTGCCCAATAACATCATTCAAGCTATCGTTGATGCCAACACCACCCGCAAAGACTTTATTGCCAATGCGGTTATTGCCAAAAAACCGGAGGTGGTCGGTGTATACCGTTTGGTGATGAAATCTGGCTCAGACAACTTCCGCGCTTCGGCCATCCAAGGGATCATGAAACGGATTAAAGCCAAAGGCATTGACGTAGTCGTATATGAACCTGCTTTAGAAGAAGATACCTTCTATAACTCTGCAGTCATTAAAGACTTGGATACCTTCAAACAACGCGCTGATGTGATCGTTGCCAACCGCATGGTGGATGAAATCCGTGATGTAGAAAGCAAAGTCTACACCCGCGATTTGTTTGGGGCGGATTGATGAAAGTGTGAGGGCCTAGGATCCTAGGCCCATTGGTGGCGATGACACAAGCCCAAGTATATATTGAATAATAGATTTCCGTCCTTGTTCTATTTCTCCTCGCTCGTATCCACCTGCATTCTTAAAAAAGGGAGCAGTACCAGCCCAATGGTCACCGCACATAACGCAATAGCGATGAAAAAGCCTTGCCACGAAAAAGCTTCAATAATCAGCGCGAGAGGGTAGCCAGCGGCGGCTGCGCCTAAGTAGGCAAATATGCCCACAAAGCCTGTCGACGCGCCTGCTGCTTGTTTGTGGGAGCACTCAGCTGCAGCCATGCCAATGAGCATCTGCGGGCCAAACACAAAAAAGCCGACGCAAAATAGCAACAGTGCGTGAATAAAAATGTCGGTGAACGGAAATAGCCAGAACGCAGCGACCGATAGAAAAATACCGGTGGCAAACAAAATGCACATGGGCCCGCGGTTACCGGCAAAAATTCGGTCAGATCCCCAGCCTGCGACCAGCGAGCCTAATACCCCGCCGACTTCAAACATGGCCAAGGCAACATTGGCTTGAATCAAGCTGTAGTGATGCTGTTGGGTAAGATAAATATTGCCCCAGTCGTAAATGGCGGTGCGGACGATATACACCATGATATAGCTGACCGCGAGTAACCACAGATAGCGGTTGGTGAGCACATAGCGATGCAAAATAGTGCGATAGGCTAAAGAAGGGCTGTCTGCTTCGTGAAATTGCTCTAGCTTGTCTTTGCGCCAATCGCCAATATTGGGCAACCCAAGTGATTTGGGTTTATCACGTAAGTAAAAAAACAATAACAGCCCAATCACAATCGCGGCCACGCCGGGTAAGGCAAACCCAGCCTGCCAATTCACATGGATGACTAAATACGCGACTAACACCGGCACAATGGCACCACCAAGGTTATGTGCTGTATTCCAAACAGCCCACCACACGCCACGCTCGTTGCGGGAGTACCAGCTGGTCAGCAAGTTGGCACACGCTGGCCATCCCCATCCCTGAAACCAAGCATTAGCCACCCACAATGCAGTCAAGGCAGCAATACTGTGCATTTGGCTGAAAACCAGGCTAATCACGCCCGTCAATATCAGCCCTGTGCTCATAAAAAAACGTGAGTTGGTTTGATCTGCAATCATTCCCGATACAAACTTCGACACGCCGTAGGTTAACGAAAATAGCGTTCCCATTAAGCCGATATGCGCCATATCGATATTTAGGTTTGTAATCAACGCCGGCGAGGCAGCACTCAGTGTTTTACGGGTTAAATAAAAGCCTGCATAGCCCACATACATGCCCAGCATAATATGGCGCCGCCAATAGGCGTAGAGGGTGTCTTGGGTACGCGTCTGTGTTGTCATGATCTTACTTGTTTAAGGTATGTGTGGAAGTGATAGCGTGAGCGATGTTCCATTTTGATTGGATTGAATATCGCAATCGCCGCCCATTGCTACGACTCTCTCTCGAATGCCTTTCAGACCAAAGCCGTTAACGGTGTCTTTAGGGGTAAAACCACAGCCGTCATCCGTCACTTGCAAGGCGCTAGTATGACCCAATGAAATAACAACGGCGACATGACGTGCATTGGCGTGTTTATGAATATTATTCAATGCCTCTTGGCAAATTCGGTAGAGGGTAACACGCACGGTGTCGCTTACTGGGTGATGGTGAGTAATCGAAAGTTTTATATCAATCCCTTGGACGGCAAATCCCATATCATGCGCCAACTGGCTAACGGCATCATCAAAGCTAACATCATCTAAAACGGTTGGTCGCAATTGCGCAAGTAAGGTTTTAGTTGATTGATAAATGTTCATCGACATGTCTTCAATCACTTGCACATACGGGGCATAAGCGTGATCGTTATCCAGTCGTTTAATGATATTCGCGTGGGTTTTGATGGCGGTTATGTTCTGGCCGACATCATCGTGTAGCTCGCGAGCAATATCTCGTCGGATCTTTTCTTCAGTGCTGATCAGTTGACGCGACAAATATTGGTTCTTGCGCAGTTGTTGCTGAATACCAGTAGTAAGATCGCGCTGACGCTGCACGGCAAGTCCCAGCCCAATGCCGGTCATAGTTTGCACAGCAAGTGATAACAATAACTCGACAGTGGCTACCGTGGCTGTCGCTGAGGCGTCGGTATGGGCAACCACCAATGCCAAACTATTGAACAGAGTCGCAAGAAATGCACCTTGCCAGCCATATTTTAGCGCAAACAAAATGATGGGAATCGCCAAACAAAACGGTGCAAAACGGTCCAGTGAGGGAGGTAATTGCGTTTGAATGAGTAAGTTAAAGATAAACGCGGCGCTGCATATTAGCCCATCGCGCCAATGAAAGAGGATCGGCGTGTGTGCGATACGGGCAGAAACCATGCCCCATGGCTTTGAGAACAGATAAAAAGTGAGCAAATAGCAGCAGGGCAGGACAATTAACATGGCGGTAAGCGGCGCCAGTAATAACAGCATGTTATCGCTTGATAACGTCGCCCCCAGACTCACGATAGTGGCACTTTGGCCCAACCCCGCCACACTGGCGAGTAATAAAAACGGCCAATGGTGGCGGTGCGCATAAGCCGTTAGTACATGACATATTGGCCATGAAAGAACACTGAGTAACCCTAAACGAAGCCAATCTTGGCTGGGTAAGTATTGAAAAAGAATGGCCAAGGCCAGCCATTCGGCCAAGTAAATGGCCGCCCAATACGTACGACGAGTTGTGATAATCAACCCAAGGCGACAGGCAAAGGGTAAAAATACCACTGCGAGGGTATTCGTGGGCAAGAGAAAACGGCTGATCACCCAAAGACTGACCCATGCACAGAGTACGAAAAACAAAATGCAAAGGGCGTTGATGACCCAGTTAACCGTGGCTTTTTTCATACATCCTGTTGGAGTTTTTTTGCTAGGCACACATTGTTATCGACCGCGAGTTTTTCCATTGCATTGGCGCGGTGAACATGCACTGTTTTTGGGCTAATCCCCAATTGGTCGGCAATGTGTTTGATCGCATATCCGTCTGCAATCAGGGTCGCCACTTGCTTTTCACGGCGGGTGAGTGTGGCTAATTGACACGACGAAGGGTGGGTTGGTGCAGCGAGTTGCAGTGCGATATCTTTGGTCACAAAGAAGCCACCTTGTGCCAAGGTTCTTACAGCTTGAATGAGATCATCTGGGTGGCAGTTTTTACTGAGGTAGCCTTTAGCACCCAGTTGCAGTGCTTTTTCAATCATACTGGCCGAGTCATGAACACTTAGCATTAATGTGTTAATACTAGAGGGAAGCTGCTCGAGCAAGTGCAGGCCGCTCTCATTAGGCATAGAGATATCCATAATACAGACATGCACCGGCAATCCAGGTAGGTGCTGGCGGGCCTCTTTTGCCGAGCCAAATTCCCCAATCACATTGATATCAGGTTCAATATTTAACAGTTGACCAAAACCGGACCGTACGATTCGATGGTCGTCAATCAATACAACGTTGATCATAGACTGCCTGCAAAAAGCAGTACATTAGCGCCAGTATGACGCTAATGCAATGTGGTATATCAATTGTTGAGCGCGCAGCGCTGTGGGGCTGACTGCGCGTTCAATTTATAATGCCTGTGCCTTGAGCTTCATCGCCTTTTTCTTTTTGCGGATTTTGTGCTCTTCAGCGATAGCCACCATGGCCAGTAAGCCTAAGCAGATCAGTGCAGAGGCATCCAGTGCCGCAAAGGTGCCTTTCCAGCCCGTTAAGCCAAAGACTGGCGTGCCATCGGCCACCATACCTAAGCCCAGTTTAGCGAAGCTGTCACCAATCAGATACGCAAAGGTACCTTTCACGCCATCGGCGACACTGATCGCTTTTTTCGGTACAAAGCCAACCGCGGCGACACCGATCAATAGTTGCGGACCAAACACGAGGAAACCGAGCGCAAACAATGCAGACAGGTACATAAATTCGCTGGTGGCGTATTGGTAGAACTCGAGTGTCATGACAATGAGTGCGAGGGAAACGCAAGCAACCAGTGCACGGCGCCCGTTAGCAAGATCTGAAAGGTATCCCCACATCAGTGTGCCAACCAGCGCGCCGACTTCAAACATGGTAAAGCCAGAAATCGCGGTCTCTTTTGAGAAGCCCAGCTCTTGATACGCATACACGGTAGACCATTGGTCGATACCAATGCGAACGATGTATAGGAAGATGTTAGCAAAGCATAGCAGCCAAATGACTTTGTTTTTCAATATATACTTAAGGAACATTTCCTTTTTCGTCATCTTGTTTTCTTCAGCTTCACGATCTTCATCACTTATCGGTTCTTCGAAAAGCTCTTCTACGGTGCCTAGCCCATAGGCTTCTGGTGAGTCACTACCATATCGCATCCCAATTGCACCAACGATGATTGCAATGACTGCAGGGAACACGAACATCCCGATGACGTTACCATCAAAGAAAACGTTGGCACCAAACAAGGCCACACCGGCGGCACCGGCACCACCGACATTGTGCGACATATTCCACAAACCAAGGTATGACCCGCGTTTGTTGCTCGGTGTCCATTTAGTAATGGTTGAGTAGCTTGATGGACCACCGGTACTTTGGAAAAAGCCGCTCAGTGAGTAAAACGCCACCATTAGAAAGAGGCTGATGCTACCGCCGCCCAAACTAAAGCTGAAGCCAAGCATACAAAGACCAGAAAGGATCAGCATAAACGGGAGGAATTGCTTTGTATTCTTGCCATCGGCGTAGTAGGAAACAACGGTTTTACCAATTCCGTAGGTGACAGAGAAACCGAGACCAATCATCCCCAATTCGGTCATGGAGAGGCCATACTGATTGATCATATCGTTCTGAGCGACGTTGAAGTTTTTTCGCACCAGATACATGGTTAAATAGCCAATAAAAACGACTAAGTAAGATTGCAGGAAAGGTTTGAGCCACATTTTTCTGCGCTGTTCAGCTGGCAGATCTAATGTGGGCTTTCTGACTTGATTGAGAAAGTTCAACATAAGTTCGCTCGTAAGTGAGTGGAGGTAATGGCAAGCAGTATACGGCGCGATGACGCCGCTCCCTTGAGACGACGGCTTAGTTGAACTAGGAAATTGTCTTAGTTTTTATTGAGTAGGTTATAAATCGTGAAAGGCATCACAACAAACGTTAAGCATCATAAAAGACAAATACGATAAACGGCTGAGTAAAAAGGAGGGAAGGCCCCTCCTCATTTATCCTATCTGATTAAACACCCTCACAGCGCCGCCCTGGCAGTGTAATTGATACTCGCTCGTACACGCCGGTATAAAAATAGACTCGCCTTTTTCAATGGTCAGCTTGTGGTCGCCATGAGAAACAGTCAGTGGGGCATCAATGGCGAAGATGATTTCACCGCTGTGCATATGGCATGTGAGATCGTCAACCTGAAGGTAATGCGTAAAGGAAAAATCAGGCACCGCGACCGGGTAATGCGTTCCTTGGTCAGTGCGTGTCGGTTCGAGTGTTATGTTAGCCGTTGCTATAGGAGCAAAGCTTGTACAGGCGATCAGCTCATCAACATCGATATGCTTGGGGGTGAGTCCGGCTCGCAATACGTTGTCGGAGTTGGCCATGACTTCGAGTCCGACGCCGTTGATGTAAGCGTGAGGGGTGCGGGCGTGCAAAAACATCGCTTCCCCCGGCGCGAGTGTCACGACATTTAGCAATAACGTCGCAAAGAGGCCGACATCTCCTGGATACTGTGTCGCCAAATCAATAATGGTATCGAAGGGAGCTTCCGTCGCATTTTGATTGGCCACTGCCATTAAAGCGTCGACTGCTGCTGCTTTATCGGTTGCCTCAAGCGCTAATAGCTGAGCGAAGGCGCTTTGTAGCGTGTCTTCAGCCGGGGAATCGGTAAAAGCTTGAAAAATTGGGTTGAGCGAATCGTGATTGATTTTTGCAATGTTCGCAACAATGTCTGAATAGGGACGAAACCCGTTCATCGCCTTAAACGGGGTCAGCGCATAAATCAGTTCAGGTTTGTGATTGGGATCTTTGTAGTTGCGATGCGCGGCTGATAGGGAAATGCCTTGTTGGTTTTCTTTTTGATAGCCGTGTTCGGCTTCTTGTTTGCTTGGGTGTACCTGGATGGATAACGCTGTGTCTGCGGCGAGCACTTTGAATAGAAAAGGCAGTTCACCAAAGCGTTGATAAATCTCAGCGGATAAGGCGGATTGCGGGTCAGACGCAATCAAGGTATTAAGCGGCAGCCAAGCTTCGCCAACGTGTATCTCGGAGCTGGCTTTAGGGTGCGCGCCCATCCAGATTTCAGCTTGCGGCTGTTGGTCGGGGTTCGCAATATTAAACAGTGCTGGCAGAGCCGTGCAGCTCCCCCATTGATAGGTTTGAATGGGATTGCGCATTAAAAAAAAGGGCTGTGAGTGAAATGGGCTATTCATACAAGCTGTACTCTTAAACGAGAGAATATAGTCTTAAACGAGAAAATATACTCTTAAACGAGAAAATCGGCCCCGATTGGCGAGGCCGAAAGTGATAATAATGGTGTGCTTATAGCATAATTAAGCGGCTGATTGCAGCCACTGGGCTTTGCGTGCCTTCTTCAAGCTAACGCAAACCAATGCAGTCACCACCGCGCCGGCAACCATACAAACAAGGGCAATAACAGGCTTGTTCATCGCGCCCAGCAATGCCACCACGGGGCCACCATGTGCCACGCTGTTAGTCACACCGAATCCAAAGGCCATCACCGCCGCCACCATGGAGCCAATCATATTGGCGGGGATCACCGCAATGGGATCTTGGGCGGCAAAGGGAATCGCCCCTTCTGAAATTCCGACCAGGCCCATAGCCCCCGCCGCTTTACCGGCTTCGTGTTCAGTGGCTTCAAAGATATTAAGCTTACGGCCTAGCACGGTTGCTAAACTCATTCCTAGGGGAGCGACTGGGATAGCACAGGCCATCGCACCCATAAATTGAGTTTGTCCGCTGGCAATCATCCCCACGGAGAATAAGAAAGCCACTTTATTGAATGGACCACCCATATCAAAGCCTGCCATGCCGCCCAGTACAATCCCTAATAAAATGTAGTTACCGTTGCTCATGGCGGTGAGCATGGCGGTAAGTGAATCCATTAGGCTGGCAATGGGCGCCCCAATCACAAAGATAAATAGCGCGGCGATAAACAGGGTACCGGTAATCGGCGCAATCATAATGGGAACGAGTGGTTGGAGGAATTTATGGTAATTAATTCCGCTGACCCATTTGACGAAATACCCCACAAGCAAACCCGCAATGATGGCACCGATAAAGCCGGTGCCCGCTTCAGCGCTGTAAAAGCTGCCGGTATTCGCTATCCAGCCACCAATTAACCCTGGCGCAAGTGCCGGGCGATCGGCAATCGCATAGGCGATATAGCCGGCAAGCACTGGGATCATTAATTGGAAGGCAATCACACCGACATCGAGCACTTGTTGCCATGCACTGCCTTCTGGAATGGCCATGCCCGCTTCCGTTGGCTCACCGCCAATGGCGAGAGACAGCGCAATCAATAGCCCGCCAGTGACCACAAAGGGGATCATGTGCGAGACCCCATTCATCAAATAGCGATATAAGTTACTTCGCCAGTTTGTGGTGGCAGTGGACGGTGCGTTGGTGTTTGTGCTTTGCTTGGACGTACCCGCGGCTTGATAAGGGCTGGCATTAAGTGCGTTTTCGATTAAGCCTTTACCGTCGCGAATTGCTTCTTTAACGCCGACTTCGACCACAGCTTTGCCGTTGAAGCGGGTCATATCGGTTTGTTTATCACAGGCAACGACAATCGCATCGGCGCGTAATATGTCGTCTTGTGTGGGTGAGTTTTTAACCCCAATCGAGCCGTTGGTTTCTACTTTTATTTCATAGCCCAGTTCGTCAGCGGCTTTTTCAAGCGCTTCGGCCGCTAAATAGGTATGTGCCACCCCCGCCGGACAACCGGTTACACCAATAATAAGGCCTTTTTTCGGTCCGGTATTATTGCTTTCTTTGCTGGGCTGAGTCAGCAGGGTCATGACCTTACTGGGCGTGTTGGCTGCAAGTAGCGCTTGCGTGAATCCTGGCTCAATAAGTTTGGAAGAAAGGGAAGCCAGCACTTCAATATGATGGTCGCCACCGTTAGTGGGAGAGGCAATCATAAAAAAGATATGAGACCGCTCGCCATCTTCTGCACCGTAATCGATGCCGTCTCGGCTAATACCGATGACCACACCGGGTTTGGTAACGGCGTCACTTTTTGCATGAGGAAGTGCGATGCCCGCTTCAAAGCCTGTATTACCTAGGGCTTCGCGCGCATTCACATCCGCAATAAATGCGGCTTTATCACTAACACGGTCATTATCGACCAATGCTTGGCTCAGTTCATTAAATACATCTTGCTTGCTGGTGGCGTCGAGGTTGAGACGTATCAAGCGCTCGTTGATCAGTTCAGATATCATGATGGGCTCCTGCCGATTCGTGTGAACATGGTGATCAGTTTGCGCCCGTATGCGGCTGGAAAATAGTGCAGAGAAATAGCATTTACTGGATGATTGTGCCCAACCATTTTTAATGTGATCTCGCTCATTAACGGCAATGGCAGATCGTATGGGTATAATGGCGGTGTTGCTGATGCGTCGTACTGACGCCGTTTGCGGTCATTTGCCGTTTTGGACAGCGAGCCCGAAAACGATCGGATAGGGATGATAATGAAAGCCTCGACACCTACCAGCTTTTCTCATTTGCTTGAACTACTGAAATCACCTGACGAGCAGTTTGGTCGGGTGATCTTTGCCAATGATTGGCAAGTGCCTGAGCCTTTTAGCTATCAAGTTAACTTTCCACGCTTAGAAATTGTGGTGTCTGGTCAATATACCAATATTGTCTCGACGCCTGAGGGTGTAAAAACACACACGTTGGTCGGTGGCGAGGCGCTTTATATCGCGCCAAACTGTTGGAATAAACCCGATTGGCAACATTCATGCTCGGTGCTGAGTTTGCTGTATGGTCGTCGGCAGTTGGGGTTTAGCCTTGTGAATAAACGCGCCAACGTGGCCGGATTTTACGGTGTGCAGAAGTTCTCCGTGCCGATGCGTGCAGGCTTTGCGGTGGATAACATTCTTGAAGCGTTAAACGCGCTTGCTAAAGAGCCAAACAAGCACCTAACCGATGGGTATTTGATTAAGGCGTTGTTAGCCTACACCCATCAATTAGTTGATAAACCAATATTCAATGCCCACTCTCGCGGGGAAGATCTCTACCAGGGGATCTGTATTTACATTCAAGAGCATTACCAGCAAGCCCTTTCGCGTGCGGATATTGCTGCGCATTTCCACATCAGCCCGAGCCACCTGTCACGTTTATTTAAACAATATGGCCATATGACACTGGCAGATTACATTGTGTGGGTGCGCATTGACCGAGCCAAATTTATGTTGATGCGTTATGAGTTCCGATTAGTCGATATTGCCTGTCGTTGTGGGTTCAATGACGTGAACTATTTCTGCCGCGTGTTTAAAGCGAGAACGGGCAAGACCCCTTCTGAATATCGACGGCTCAGCCATCAATCCTGATCTAAGGCGGCATCTAGCATCGCAATTTGGGTAGGAATGTCATCACAGTGTGTTAACCAGCGCCGAAATGCGGATGAAGACAAACGGCGAGATAGGCGGCTGATGGCGCGTAGTGTCGTACGCTCGATGTCGCAGGGGATCGCGATCGCAATACATAGTGAAACCGATTCTTGATTCAACCAGGTCATCGCAGGGTGGCAGCGAGTCACTATGATGGCGGGATGAGGGACGCTGCTATCAATAATATGAGGGAGTGCAACCTGATCGCCAAGGTAAGTAGATGAATGTGCTTCCCGCGCCATAAAAGCAGCATGAGCTTGCATTGATGTGTCTTTTTCCGCGACGCGTTCAACGATCTCCCTAAACAGCGATTCACACTGTGTCGCTTGGGTGTGTAATCCTTCAACGCACAGATTTGGATGCGCGAAGCGCGATGGCGGATCTAACGGATTGTTTGCGGCAGCAGTAAAGGCAGAGGTGCTGAGTAAATGCCAGTGCTTACTGACGTATTCAGCGAGCACTAAGCACATTAGCTCGGCATCTGCTCCCTCAATCAGAAGCAGGCAAATATCATTGGGCTGGGTACCCGTGGCAAGCATGGATAAAGTGTCGGTGGTCGCTGATGTGCAGTCTTTGCTGACATTCACAAAGGTGCTTTTTCCACTAAACAGCGAGCATAGCCTTGCCAACTCGCTCATTTGCCAGCTGACTAAACCTTGCAGCGGCGCCGAAAAGCAGACAAATGCGCCCGTCATAGGGAAAGTTGCGTTTGTAGCGCCGCTTTCGCATCCGTGAGAACGTCTTCCATGGCAAGGCGAACAATGGTTGAGTGACTCAACCTTTCTGCTTTTTCTAGCTCGATATCAGAGACAATAACCACGCACTCTGCTTTCATGATCTCATCGAGTGATAAGGCATTTTCAATCCCCATTGCCCCTTGGGTTTCCACCTTTATCTGAATACCAAGACTTTTGGCGGCTTTCTCAAGCTGCTCAGCAGCCATGTAAGTGTGTGCGATGCCTGTAGGGCAAGCAGTAATTGCGACGATGTTGTTCATAGTGGTTGAAACGTCATAGTGGTTGAGTCGCTAAAATAGTGCCAGTTAGGCGAGGTGAAAGAAAGCGTATCTATCACAGTCGCGAGGTTACAATATGGTAAAAGACTTTATCACACACGATAGAAGATTAAGCAGAGTCACGAATGATTAACTTGGGAGGGAGAATTAAGTTGCAAGGCTCTCTATCTTTTTGTCTCAGTTGATCGATCAACCGCTTTGCTGCTTGTTTTCCCATCTCACGAGCATTGGAATTGATAAAAGTCAGAGAGGGTACGGTTAGAGCTGCTTCTTCGACATCATCGAAACCAATCACGGATACCTGTTCACCAATAAATTTATCTTTGCCGATCGAGCGGCCAGTTCGATGTATCCCATATACTGCGCCTAACGCTGTTGATGAGTAATGGCACAGTATGGCGGTAATTTGTGGATGGGCTGATAATAATTGCTGTATCGTTTGTGCGGCGGTAGCTTGACTTTTGCCACACTCAAGAACCCATTCTGGTTTAAAAGGTAAACCAAACTGCATTAAAGTTGAACAGTAACCACCGATACGTTCTGCGCGACACAGTGACGCGCTTGTTCCTCCTACATAAGCGATCCTACGGTGCCCTTGTTTAATAAGGTGTTCCGTTGCTAACTTTGCAGCATAGGTATTGTCAGGACCGACATGGTCGATTTGTCGATCATGTGATGCTCGTGAGATACACACCATGGGTAGGTTGTGTTGTGTCAACTTTTCGAGATTGAACTGCTGGCTTTCATCGTTAGGGCAAAATGCAATGCCACCAACACTTTGACGCGCCATCGTCAATACACACTGTTCTAGTTTCTCTTGGGTTCCCCCGCTTTGAGTAAGAAACAACATGTATCCTTGTTGTTCTAGTTCCTCACTCAGCCCAGCCGCGATTTCGGCATAGTATGGGTCACTGATATCTCTGAGAATAAGCCCAATAATTTCACTGGCATTAGCCCTTAGGTTGGCGGCCGCTCGATTACGAATATAGCCGAGCTCTTCCACTGCATGATTAACCTTGTCGATCATACCAAGCGAGATCCGCCCTTTATTTCCCAAGACCATGGATACCGTTGTCACGGACACGCCAGCGTGTCTAGCGACGTCTGTGATCGTCACTTTTTTTGAGGACATAGGATTACTTACCAGTTTGAAAAAACGTTTTATCAAGCAACTTTAACGCCATTTTTTTAGTTTTAAAAGGTTTAAGCTGCTTTTTGATATGTTCTTTAACTCGATCACACAAAGAATGATAAAACGTTTTATCATAATTTTATCAGCGTATATTTAAGACGACTAAAAAACGTCATCCGCACATAATGTGATCGGTATGAGCCCTACACGTTCTCATGTTCTGGAGAAGGACTATGTCTAAAAACAATAACAAATCGACCATGTGGGAGTTCTTGCAGAGCCTTGGCAAGACCTTCATGTTACCCGTCGCGCTATTAGCATTTTCAGGGATCCTGTTGGGTGTTGGTAGCTCATTGTCTAGCGCAGCGATCAAAGACGCCATTCCCATTTTAGATTTTGCACCTTTGCAGTTTCTGTTTATGTGGATGACCAAAATAGGGCTTGTGGCGTTTATCTACTTGCCAGTCATGTTCGCTATCGCGATTCCATTAGGGTTAGCACGTAAGGAGAAAGGCGTAGCAGGGTTTGCAGGCTTTGTTGGTTATGCAGCGTTCAACCTTGCAATTAACTTTTTTCTCACGGTTGCCGGTGTGCTGGGTGATGAATCGGAACGCCTCGCCTATGGTGTAAAGAACATTATAGGCATTGACTCGATTGATACGGGTATCCTAGGGGCGGTGCTTGTTGGTGTAATCGTGGCCAAGCTTCATCAGCGTTTTTACACCTTTAAAATGCCAGATGCGCTAGCCTTTTTTGGCGGTGCACGCTTTGTTCCTATTATTGCAGCGCTTGTACTCGGCGTCGTTGGTGTCCTTATTCCTTTTGTATGGCCTTATTTTGCTGCTGGCATTAATGGTATCGGCCATGTCATTAAAGGCGCAGGTGATTTTGGGCCGATGCTATTTGGTACCGGGGAACGTCTATTACTGCCGATCGGCCTCCATCACATTTTAGTCGCGCTCATTCGATTTACAGAAGCGGGTGGCACGATGGAAGTGTGTGGCCAAACGGTATCTGGTGCGCTTAATATCTTTTACTCTGAGTTATCTTGCGCTGATACCACTACGTTTACTCCCGAAGTGACGGCGTTTTTATCACAAGGGAAAATGCCAACTTTCCTCGGTGGGCTACCTGGTGCCGCGCTTGCAATGTATCACTGCGCGCGACCAGAGAGTCGTTCAAAGATCAAGGCGCTGCTTGTTTCGGGCGTAGTGGCATGCGTTGTTGGTGGCATCACCGAGCCTCTAGAATTTCTTTTCTTATTCGTTGCGCCAGTTCTTTACTTTGTTCATGCCATTCTGACGGGCTTAGGCTTTATGGTCATGGGGTTACTCGATGTCACAATTGGTAATACAGATGGCAATCTGATCGATTTTCTAGTGTTTGGCATTCTTCAAGGCACCGCGACTAAATGGTATCTCGTGCCGCTTGTCGCAGGTATTTGGTTCGTCGTCTACTATTTTGTATTCAAACTTGCTATTACAAAATTCAACTTAAAGACCCCCGGACGTGATATTGATACAGCCGAAATAGACAAAGAACTTGAAGTCGCTGTTGTCAATGCATCAGGTAAAGGTGCGTCTATGCTTGCAGCTCTCGGTGGTAAAGAGAATATTGCAGCATTAGATAACTGTATTACTCGGCTTCGTTTATCTGTGAACGATATGAGTTTAGTTGACGACGCCAAACTAAAAGCAAATGGGGCGCTTGGTGTCGTGAAGCTCGATCAACACAACCTCCAAGTCGTGATAGGGACCCAGGTTCATCTGGTGAAAAATGAAATTCAAGCCATGATGACAGCGAGTTAATCAAGAAACGTTAAAAAACTAATACGGTGCAATATCGCTACATATTCATTGCACCGTAGTTCGTCAATTTTGGAACATTATTATGCTTTATGATGTCGACTTTGATACACCCATCGATCGCAAGGGTACATACTGCACACAGTGGGACTACGTGTCGGATAGGTTTGGTCAAGCTGATCTTTTACCTTTCACGATTTCAGATATGGATTTTGCTATTCCACAGCCGATTATTAACGCATTGAAAACGCGTCTTGAGCACCCAGTATTAGGGTATAGCCGCTGGAACCATGATGACTTTAAATCAGCGATTCGCCACTGGTATAAAACGCGCTTCGAGTGTGATATCGATACAGAGTGGTTGGCCTATGGCCCATCAGTTATTTACATCGTCTCCAAGCTGATTGAACAATGGAGTCTACCCGGACAAGGGATTGTGTTTCATACGCCGGCTTATGACGCCTTCGATAAAGTGATTGCAGGACAAGGTAGAAAGTGTATCCGTAGCCGCTTAATCGAACGGATAGGGCGATTTGACATTGATTGGCCAGATTTTGAGGCGAAGCTAGCTGATGAGAACAACACCGTACTTTTGTTGTGTAGTCCTCACAACCCGACAGGGCGAGTATGGTGCCAAGAAGAGCTTCAAAAAATAGCTGATCTGTGTGACAAATACCAGGTAAGCGTGATTTCTGACGAAATTCATATGGATATCTGTTTCAAACCTCATCGTCCTTATGTAGATATTGGGCGTGATCATCGTTGGGCAGTCGTCACTTCTGCGTCAAAGTCCTTCAATATCCCAGCATTGACAGGAGCCTATGCACTGATTGCTGATAAGAAAAGCCATAATCAATATTTGCACAGGCTGAAGGAAGTGGATGGCTTATCATCACCGTCAATATTGGCGGTACTTGGGACGATGGCGGCTTATAACGAAGGTGAACGTTGGCTAACGGCGCTCAATGATTACGTGCTGGCCAACCATGAGTACGTAAGAGATACATTGCAAAGCGCTTTCTCTGAAATCATTTATCAAGTGCCAGATTCAACTTATTTGGCGTGGATCGATTTATCACCATTGAATCTAGATATGAAAGCGCTTGAAAAGACATTAATTGAAACATTCCATGTTGCTATCATGCCGGGTAGTACGTATGGAAAGGCAGGGAAAAACCACATGAGACTGAACCTCGGTTGTCCACGATCTAAAGTAGAGGTGGGTGTCGATGCGTTAATTCAAGCGATTAAACGACAGCGTTAAATGCATATCAGAAAGAGTAGATAAGGAAGCCTACTCTTTTTCCGCTCCCTCCCTCGCAAAACCCCCTAAAAACCATACAACTCAAAGGCCTACCTCGCTTACCCTCACCGCACATTCATAACCGGTGGATGATGCCATGTTATTTATTACCAGCCGTATTCCTGAGCAAGGGCCGACCAGTGAGGCCGGCCGTTGGTTAAACTTTGATAGCCAAAATACCGATATCTCAAAGTGGGTGTATTTTTGCCAGCGCGCCGGGCAGGGCGAATACCAAGAGATCACCGCGGCGCCGTTTATGGCCAAACTGAAAGCCTTGCCCGCGCATACCCAGGTACTGTTTTTGCTCCATGGCTACAATAACCAAATGGAGCGCAACATCTTCCCGATGGCGCAGACCTTACAACACCAGTTTGATCGCCTCGCCCCCAACGCTATGCTGGTGGTGCCGATTATCTGGCCCTGTGACGACGATGGCCGGCTCGATGCTATCGATGACTATTGGGACGACCAACTCGCCGCCACCGCGTCAGGGTTGGCATTTAGCCGCTTACTGGCGATGTTTGATGACTGGCGCCGCGCCCCCGAGCAACAAACCACCCCGTGCAAACGCCGCATGAACGTGCTTGCCCACTCCATGGGCAATCGCACTTTAATCAGTACCTTTTCTCATTGGCACCAACATGCCGGGCTCGACACCATGCCGCAATGGTTTCGGCATATCTTTATGATGGCCGCCGATGTCGATAACCAAGCCCTAGAGCCGCACCAGCCGGGCAGGGCAGTGCTGGATGCCGCCAAACAAGTCCACATTTACTATGCCGCCGATGATATCGCCATGGCCGCCTCAAAAGTGGTCAACGTGCGCCACCGCACCGTCACCCGGCGTTTAGGCATGACCGGCCCCGAAAACCTCGACGCACTTCCCGCCAACAAAGTGACGGTAACCGACTGCGACGCCTTTAACGACCAATTCGACCCAAATTGGGGCCATACCTATTTCCTCACCGACGACAACGGCCACCCAAGCCCATTGATAGAACAGATGATGGATAAGATGATAAAAGATTGAAGGCGGGAAGAGCAGCCCGATGCGAGACGGTCCGCTCTTTTCCGTATTCCGTAAGCGAAGCGCTCAGTATTCCAATTCCCGAATACAGATGACGGAATACAGAGTACAGAAAGAGCAAAAACCTGATGCGCGCACGGCCTGCTCTTTTCCCAACAAGGACGTAACCATGCCCAACACTTCACTAAAAACCTCAATAAACAATGAAACCCTCACCGTCACCCACCACGGTGGCTATCAAACCGTGACTGGCTCTTGCCACCAAGTCGACATTAAACCGACAGGCTTACGTTTATTAATTGACTGCGGTCAATACCAAGGCGATGAAGCGCGGGAGGTGAGGGTGAACCTCAACGGCAAACGCATTGATGCGCTGATCCTCACTCACGCCCATATCGATCACTGTGGTTTGCTGCCTTGGCTACTGGCGGCGGGCTTTAACGGCCCTATTTATTGCACTGAAGCCACTGCGGAGCTGGTGCCGCTATTGATTGACGACACCTTAAAGCTGCAACTCAACATGCATTATGGCAATCGCCAGCAGGTGCTCGAACGTATCCGCCAGTTAACCGTGACGCTGTCTTACAACAGCTGGCACCGGCTAAAGCCCAAGCAAAAAGGGCAGCCGGCGACCTATTTGCGCTTGCAACCGGCCGGGCATATTTTGGGGTCAGCTTATGTTGAATTAAAACTGCCCGACGAGCAGCGCGTAGTGTTCTCCGGCGATTTAGGGCCCAGTAATACGCCACTGCTGCCTGATCCAATCCCGCCAAGCCGCGCCGATATTTTGTTTTTAGAATCTACCTACGGCGATAAAACCCATGAGTCCGTCGGCAACCGCGCCCAGCGGCTCGAGACGATCATTCAACGCTCACTAGAAGACGGTGGCGCGATTTTGATCCCAGCGTTCAGTGTCGGCCGCACCCAAGAGCTGTTGTTTGATATCGAGCAGCTTATCCACCAAAAGCAGCTTGATGAGGCGCTCCCTATTATTCTTGACTCGCCCATGGCGCAAAAGGTGACGCGCCATTATCGCCAGTTTAAAAAGCTATGGAGCAAAGAGGCCAAAACCAAGCTTAATCAWCACCGCCACCCGTTAGCCTTTGAGCAATGCATCACCATTGATAAACACAGCCAGCATATGGCACTGGTCAATCGCCTAAAACAAACTGGCGAGCCGGCCATTGTGGTCGCCGCCTCCGGCATGTGCCAAGGCGGGCGTATTATGAACTACCTCGCCGCCTTGCTGGAAGACAAACGCACCGATGTGATTTTTGCCGGCTACCAAGCCCAACACACCCTCGGACGTGATATTCAGCAAGGCAACCAACAAGTGTGGATAGACAACACCCCCGTCACCGTCAACGCCCAAATCCACACCATCTCCGGTTACTCCGCCCACGCCGACCAAAATGACCTGGTCAACTTCGTGCAAGGCATCCAACCGCCGCCAAAACAAATCCACTTGATTCATGGCGAACCGGATAGCCAGCGGGAACTAGACGCGAAGCTGCTCCTTCCCATCCCCTAGGGCCCTTTCGCCCAAAAAACCGCCACACCGCTTGCGCAATGTCGACTTTTTTGCGCTCGGTCTTTTGCCTGCAAAAATTAGCAGGTAAACTCAAAGCCCGTTAAAATCTACATGGCTATGCGCCTTGCGCGTCCATATACAATCTAGCTATGCGCACAGGGGGAGCGACACCTCATGGCGGTAGCGTGGTTGAAACATAGTAGGGTTTTGCGCTCTACTCGAAGGAAATCCTAGCGATGAAAATATTAGTCACAGGCGGTGCAGGGTTTATCGGTTCTGCGGTTATTCGCCATATTATTCAACAAACCAAAGACAGTGTGGTTAACCTCGATAAGCTGACATATGCCGGTAACCTTGAATCGTTAGTGTCAGTTTCGAAAAGCGATCGTTACGCGTTTGAACCAGTGGATATTTGTAACCGCGCTGAATTAGACCGGGTTTTTGCTTTGCATCAGCCTGATGCTGTTATGCATCTTGCTGCAGAGTCGCATGTTGACCGCTCAATCGACGGCCCCGCGGCTTTTGTCGAAACCAATATTGTTGGCACCTATACACTGTTGGAAGCGACGCGCGAGTATTGGAACCAGCTTGATGAAAGTGCTAAACAAGCGTTTCGTTTCCATCATATCTCCACCGATGAAGTATATGGTGACCTCCCGCATCCGGATGATATAAAACACAAGGTTGATTCAGCCAATGAATCGCTGCCGATGTTCTTGGAAACGACACCCTATGCACCCTCAAGCCCTTATTCAGCCTCTAAAGCCTCTAGTGATCATCTAGTTCGTGCCTGGTTGCGCACTTATGGCCTTCCTACTATCGTGACAAACTGCTCAAACAACTATGGACCTTATCATTTCCCTGAAAAGCTGATCCCACTTGTCATTCTCAATGCCCTGGAAGGCAAAGAACTGCCAATTTATGGGAAAGGTGACCAAATTCGCGACTGGCTCTATGTAGAAGATCATGCTCGTGCGCTTTACAAAGTGGTGACAGAGGGAATAGTTGGTGAGACGTACAACATTGGTGGTCACAATGAAAAGCAAAACTTAGAGGTGGTTCAAACCATTTGTTCCATTTTGGACACGCTAGTTCCGAAAGAGACCGCTTACGCTGAACAAATTACCTACGTTCAAGATAGGCCAGGACATGATCGCCGCTACGCCATCGATTCAAGCAAAATGCAAAAAGAGCTTGGTTGGACGCCTGTGGAGACGTTCGAAACCGGTCTAAAGAAAACGGTTCAATGGTATTTAGACAATCAACAATGGTGCCAAAATGTCCAAGATGGCAGCTACCAACGTGAACGCTTAGGAGTTGAATAGGCAAATGAAAGGTATTGTACTAGCAGGGGGCTCAGGAACCCGCCTTTACCCACTTACACGTGGTGTCTCTAAGCAGCTGTTACCTATCTACGATAAACCGATGGTGTTTTACCCGATTTCCACGTTAATGTTGGCGGGAATCAAAGACATTCTCATCATTACCACACCCGAAGATAACGAAGGTTTTAAGCGCCTGTTAGGTGATGGTAGTGACTTCGGCATCAACTTAGAATATGCCATTCAACCAAGTCCCGATGGGCTAGCGCAAGCGTTTATTATTGGTGAAGACTTTATCGGCGATGACAGTGTGTGTTTAGTCCTTGGAGACAACATTTTCTATGGCCAGTCGTTCAGCCAAACCTTGAAAAGCGCCGCTTCGAGAGAGAGCGGGGCAACGGTATTTGGTTACCAAGTGAAAGACCCAGAGCGTTTTGGTGTCGTTGAGTTTGATGAAGAAATGAAAGCGGTGTCGATAGAAGAAAAACCCGCAAAGCCGAAATCAAACTATGCCGTAACCGGTTTGTATTTCTATGACAACCGAGTTGTCAATTTTGCAAAAGAGGTGCAGCCTTCTGTAAGAGGTGAATTAGAGATTACATCAATTAACGATATGTACCTCAAAGATGCGTCGTTAAATGTAGAGGTACTCGGACGAGGTTTTGCGTGGCTAGACACAGGTACACATGAGAGCCTTCATGAAGCGTCATCTTTTGTACAAACAATTGAAAATGTTCAAGGATTGAAAGTGGCTTGCCTTGAGGAAATTGCTTTACGAAATGGATGGCTATCTACGGAAGAAGCTATCAAGAATGCTACTCCTATGAGTAAAAACGACTACGGTAGATACATTATTAATCTAGCTAAAGGTGACTAATGGAATCACAGCATAACGGAGTGTTAATTACTGGTGGTGCCGGATTTGTTGGTAAAGCGTTGATTCGCAAGTTATTAGATAACAATATACCAATAGTTGCCATAGATGTAGTCGGGAAACCTGACTCTTTGCCTGAATTAAGTAAGAATTTTAAGTGGTTTGAGCTTAGTTACCTTGAAGTCGCTATCGATAAAAGACAACTGAGCGAAATTATAGATTCAAGCAATGTAAAAACGGTTATACATTTAGCTACAACAATGTTTCCAGCTGCATCAGAAACAGATTTAGATAAAGATCTGTTAGATAATATGTTGGCGAATACTCGCTTATTTAGAACTCTTTATCAGAACGGCTGCGAAAAAATCATATTTGCATCATCAGGTGGAACCGTTTATGGGCAGTCGAATAGAGTTTTTCACGAAAGCGATGGGTATAACCCAAACATTTCCTATGGAGTGAATAAGGCTACTACAGAAATTTATTTGAATTATCTTGCGCAAAAGTATGGTAAGCAGGCGGTATCCCTTAGGATCTCAAATCCTTATGGAGAGGAGCAAAACCTAGAGGGGAACCAAGGAGTTATACCTATATTCTTGAATAGAGTATCGAAGGGGTTACCATTGACAATAGTTGGTTCACTGAAAAGCAAGCGAGACTATGTGTATATTGGGGACCTTACAGATGCTTTTATAAAGGCGATTGAATATAAGGGGCAACAAAAAGCTTTTAATATAGGTTCGGGAGTTCCGATCTCACTAACTGAACTGATCAATACGATTGAGAAAAAAATGAGTATCAGTGTAGAAAAAAAGCTGGATTGCCAATCTATTGATATTGAAAGTAGTGTTAAGTTAGACGTGAGTAGTGCTAAGCAAGAGCTAAATTGGCAGGCGAGTGTTAGCCTCGCATGTGGCATTGAAAAACTAATTAAATTTCATAAATTGAGGAAAAAATGAAAAAAATACTAATCATTGGTTCAGGCTTTAGTGGGCTTACAATCGCAAGATTGCTCGCCGAAAAGGGTGTGAAGGTAAAAGTAGTAGATGATAGAGCACATATTGGTGGTAACTGCTTCGATCAGAGAGATGAAAAAACTAACATAAATGTCCACGTCTACGGGCCACATATTTTTCATACAGATAATAAAATGGTCTGGGATTTTGTTAACAAGTGGGGAGATTTTGAACCTTATATAACAAGGGTGAAGGCAACTGCCAACGGAAAGGTATACTCACTACCTGTAAATCTTCATACGATAAATCAGTTTTATGGATCTGCTCTCTCTCCCACAGAAGCTAAGAAATTAATTGAGTCGAAAGGTGATCAGAGTATCCAGGCACCGAAGTCATTTGAAGAGCAAGCTATAAAATTTGTTGGTTATGATCTATATAAAACTTTTTTCTACGGCTATCCAAAAAAACAGTGGGGGATGGATCCTAAAGATATTCCTTCATCTGTACTGAAGCGTTTGCCTGTCCGATTTGATTACAATGATAACTACTTTTCACATCAATACCAAGGTATTCCAAGAGATGGTTATACTGGTATTTTTAAGAATATGTTAAATCATCCCAATATCGAGTTAGAGTTAAATGTTAAGTTAGTTAAAGAAGATGTGGATAAACTCATAGATGAAGAAGGCTATGAACATGTATTCTTTTCAGGAGCTATCGATCACTTTTATAACTACGAATTTGGTCGACTAGAATATCGAACTTTAAAGTTTGAAAAGTTTTATAGTGAAGATGATTACCAGGGTTGTGCTGTAATGTCTTACTGTGATGAGAATGTCCCATTTACTCGAATTACGGAACATAAATATTTCACTCCGTGGGAAAAGCATGAAGAAAGTGTCATGTATAAAGAGTACAGCAAAAAGTGTGAAGGTGGTGATATTCCATATTACCCAGTTCGACATGTATCGGGAGATGATGTTTGGAATTTATATGAAGCGCGCTCGAAAAAAGAAAAGAATATAACTTTTGTTGGTCGGCTAGCGACTTACCGTTATCTTGATATGGATGTATGTATTAAGGAAGCGATTGAGTGCTTCGAAAATTATTGTCTAAAAAGCGGAATATGATATTTACAGTTGTGATTGTGTCCTATAATCGGACTCAAAAGTTGAAAGAGTCAATCCAACAATTATCGCGCACCTTTTTGGACGAAATAGTTGTTGTTGATAATGATTCATCATCGTTAACACGGGATATCTTAGATGACTTTTCAGAAAAGGATTCTAGAATTAGTGTAATTAAGCTTGAGCAGAATAAAGGGGCTTCATTTGGCTTTTTTACTGGTCTTGAGCACCTAGAAAAAAAATACGATAAATTTGTAACTACGTTTTTAGATGATGATGCCTTTTTTGGTAAAGATTTCTTAGATGAAATCCAAAGTTCTTATAAGGATATTGGGAGTAGTTATGCTTACTTAGCTCCTCAAGTTATCAATAAGAATAAAATTAGGCTAAATATGAATAGACCGATGAACTTTGTACCTAGTTCAATAAAGAAAAGTCTAGAATTTTTGATAAGTCGTCGAAAATTTGGTGAGGTGAGTGGTCCAATTGAAGCCGCTAGTTTTATTGGATTAACAATCTATAATGAAGGAATTTTTAAATGCTCATCATTAATACCAACTAATTACTTTCTATATTTCGATGATCTGACATTTACTCACAGACTGTCTAAAAAAATGAGGTTAAGTGGCTATTATCAAGATAAATTGGTTGTAACTCATGATGTGGATGATGTCGGTAGAGAATTTGATGAATTTCGACTTTCTTATATTCTAAAGAATAGTAGGAGGTTTAATCGTGAAATTAATGGTGTTTTCGGAATTTATCCGTTGTTAGTTCACATTTATTACTTTTCTATCTTTGCTAAAAAACTGAAACTGAATGTGTTCTTTAAAGCATTATTTAAGAGAAAATCATTATGAGCCGTCTGCCCTTTAGGACTTTAGAGCTAGTATGGATAAAGGCCAACCTTAATTTAAAGTCAGAAGCTTCGATCAACTACTTTAGTTATGCATGGTGGATTATTGAGCCACTATTGCAAATGGCTATTTACTATTTAGTTTTTTCTTTTTTGCTTAAGCAAGGTGGGCCTGATTATGTCCCTTTTTTGCTAACCGGATTGATTCCTTGGATATGGTTTGGGCGTAGCGTGAGTCATGCACAGGGAAGCATTATACAAGGTAAATACTTGATGAGTCAGGTACATGTACCCAAGATATTCTTCCCTTTAACTTTCATATTACAAGACGCAATAAAACAGGTCCTAGTGTTTCTATTGCTCTTCCTATTTTTACTAATTTATGGCTATGAATACAATTTAGTCCTGCTTTGGTTTATACCTATAGTTTTAATACAATTATTACTTATAGTAGCCTTCTCATTAGCTGTTTCATTAATAGTGCCATTTGTTCGGGATTTTTCCTTTGTAATTGAAACAGGATTACAAATAATGATGTTCTGTTCTGGTATTTTCTTTAACTATAGAGACATACCTGCAATGGAGTCAAAGATCTTTTTCGTAAACCCAATGGCGGTTATGTTGAGTTCATATCGTGATGTATTAATGTATCAAACAGTTCCTAACTTTAACTTGTTGTTATATGTAGTAATGCTATCTTTAACCATTATTTTGGTATGTTTTTTTGCTTTTAAAAAACTAGAGTATATCCTTCCGAGGGTAGTGCAAAAATGACCATTGATAAAGCCATAGAATTAAAAAACGTTAGTGTTATCTATAAAGAAAGAACTAGTCTTTTTTCTTATGATCAACACACAGCCTTAAAAGATATTACATTTAATGTGTTTAAAGGTGAGACATTAGGTATCATTGGCCGTAATGGTGCGGGAAAGTCAACACTACTAAGAATCTTGGCTGGAATTATTAAACCTGATGGCGGTAATATTAAAATTAACACACAGAGTGTATCGTTAATGGCGTTACAGGCTGGCTTTGACCCTAATTTATCAGGAAGACAAAATACTCTAATTAGTGGAATGTTGCTCGGGCACAGATTATCTCATATTAAAGATCTTATAGATGACATAAAAGAATATTCAGAGCTAAAAGATTTTTATGAAAAGCCGATTAAGAATTATTCATCAGGTATGCTAGCAAGGTTAGGCTTTTCAATTGCTATGTATACAACTCCAGAGGTGTTACTTATTGATGAGGTTCTTGGTGTTGGTGATGTGACATTTGCAGAAAAGGCTCAAAGCAGTATTAAGGAAAAAATAAAATCTAATACCACCGTGATAATAGTTTCCCATGATGAAGCTCAATTGCGATTGCTTTCTGATAGGTTGGTATGTATCGAGGATGGAGTTGTTATAGCTGAAGGCAGTAGCGACTCTGTATATATAAAATATAATATGATGATGAAGTTAACTAGCTATGGCTTAGCTTTTTCAGATTATGCTAATCCAGATGTGGTTGAATTAGATATTGGAGATATTAATGTATCAAAAGAGTATGCAGATATAGAATTTCATAAAAAAGATCTGAAATCATTGGAATTTTATGTAGACCCTGATGATGTTCAGTCATTAGGTGCAGACGTTAAAACGTTTTGGATGCGAGTTTTTTATGATACGGACTATACACTAGTGGTTCATGATGGTATCCAGAAAAAAATTAACTTCAACATCTCTATTTCTGTTTAGGTAAGCATCGTCAAATGATATTTTCATCACCAGAATTTATATTCTTCTTATTGCCATTAGTTTTAACTTTTTACTTTCTTTTCTCTAGATTTGTAAGTTTTTTTCTGCAAAGTTATTTTTAATAGCAGCATCATTGTTCTTTTATTCTTATTGCAGGGAAAACGCATGAAGATCCGCGCCACGCCTGGGCTAGCAACTTAATGACTAAGTTGCCACTTAGGGCTGAAAACCGTGCGTTATGCCATATTTATTAATTAAAATAAGTGAAAATAGAGGATCAATTTGTTGATCATTTTCAGTGCGATTTAATGGTCTCCTAACGTTTAGGAGATTAAAAATGACAGAAGATAAAAGTCCATTTATGCATTTCGTTTCCATTAGAGACATTCGCCAAGAAGGTAAAGTTGAACATACGTTATCAGATATTATTTTGATAACGATTTGTGCGGTGTTGTCTGGTGATGATACCTGGAAAGGTATGAGTGATTATGGACGTAAGCAGCGTGATTTTTTATTACGCTTTGGCTTCTCAGGTAAAACATCACCCTCGGCAGATACGATTGCAAGAGTGATTGGAACCATCAGTACAAAAGCATTACAAAAAGCCTTCATAGAATGGATGAAATCGTGTCATGAATTAACGGATGGTGAAGTAGTTGCCATTGATGGAAAAACACTGAGGGGTTCATATAACCGAGCAACAGACCAAGCTGCGATTCATATGGTTAATGCGTTCGCAACCGCAAATGGTGTATGCCTCGGACAGTCAAAAGTAAATAGTAGAACCAATGAGATCACTGAAGTACCTAAGCTGCTGGAATTGCTCGACATTTCTGGATGTTTAATTACTATAGATGCCATGGGTTGTCAGCGAAAAATCGCACAGAAAATCATTAATAAAAATGCCGATTATTTGCTCGCTGTTAAAGGAAACCAAGGTAAGTTAGACAAAGCGCTTGATAATTATTACCGGCCTTCAATGCTTCAAAACTTTGATGGTGATAGCTACTCATCACAAGAGAAATCGCATGNACTCATCAATACCGATTTAAGTGTATTAGGTGATTTGGCTTATGATTGGCCTGAACTAAAAACGATGGGCATCATGGTGAGTGTTCGACAAGAAGGCAAACACGCCGACGAATCCGATATTTCTGTGCGCTATTATATAAGTTCAAAAGCACTGACAGCGAAAGAGCTTCATGATGCCACTCGCTCGCACTGGCTAATTGAATCAATGCATTGGCAACTCGATGTTGGATTAAAAGAAGATGCCTGCCGAATTAGGGTAGATGACCGAGCTGAAGTTTTTGCACGAATAAGGCAAATGGTTTTGAATTTATTAAAGCAAGAGAAGAGTTTCAAAGCCGGCATTCAACGCAAGCGAATGATGTGCGCGATGGACCAAGAGTACTTGGCGACCGTGCTGGGAAGCCTTTCATGACGCGGATGTTCATGGGTTTTCCGTGAGTAGCATCAGAATTTGAAATCGATTATCTAATTGATGACCCATATAGTAGTCGTTACGACGAAAGTTGTTTTGTTAATACATCATATCATATAAAGTCTACTTGTGCTGATAAGAGAACATTAGATGTAATTAATGCTCTAAAGAATAATGGAGTTTTTGAACCTTCTGGCACCAATAGTTTTTTGAAATTCGCTGCAAGTGAACTTAGCAAGACAATACTAAAGCGGGGAAATACAAATTATCTGCCAACATTTGAGCTATCGAAAAAATATACTGCGAACGAATTGAAAGAAAGCCTTCGCGCTGGTTGGTATGATAATGAAAAGTGGGGTGTTTGGAGTCAAGGTTATGCCTCCACTATTCAATTTAAGATCAGGAAACCTACGGATGTAGCGCTATCGTTTTCTGGTAGTTATATCGTAAAGGAGCCAACTACTGTTATTGTAAATGGTACTGTTTTAGGTAATTTTGATCTTAATTCTGATGTCATTTATATTCCAAAGTCACTTGTGAATGAACGTATTGTTTCTATTGAATTAAAATTCGGCAATATATATGTACCATCTGAAATTAGTGACTCTAGTGATATTCGAGAACTGAATTTTGCGTTAACAGGAATGATATTAAATGAAGTTTGATAAGAGTGTATATATACTAGGATCTTCAGGTTTTGTTGGATATTCTTTATACAAAAAATTAGATTTTTCTAATAAGTTTACCGTCGGAAGAGCTAATTGTGATGTGTCTTTAGACCTATCTAGCAACAACTTTGATGATTTACTTTCTAGAGTCCAAAAAGATGATGTCGTTGTTTTTCTTGCCGCTATATCCTCCCCTGACTTGTGTGAAAAGGATTTCGATCAAGCTTATAATATTAATGTAACTAATACGATTCTTCTCATCGACAAGCTTATTGTCAAAGGCGTAAAAGTCATATTTTCGTCAAGTGATGCTGTGTTTGGATCTGCTAATAAACTTTGTTTTGATGACTCAGAAACGAAACCGTTTGGTCAATATGGGAAGATGAAATCTCAAGTTGAAGAGAGTTTTAAAGACAATGAGAATTTCTTTGTTGTTCGATTTTCATATGTTTTAGCCAAAGATGATAAGTTTTCTCTGATGGTAGCTGAGCATGCAGAATTAGGAAAAAACCTTGATGTCTTTGACGGATTTGAACGCAACGTTATTTCGCTTGATGACGTGTTATTGGGTATAAAAAATATCATTGTAAACTGGAATGACATAGAAACCAGAACTGTAAATTTTTCCGGTCATCAACTTGTAAGTCGACAGGATATCGTGAAAGAATTAGCGGACCAAAAACATCCAAATTTGACCTATTCTTTTACGGAAGCTCCAGTTAGCTTTTGGAAAGGTAGACCTAAGAGAATAAATACTGAAAGTAAATATTTAGATGCGATTTTAAAGAGACCTGCAAAATCCTATAAAGAATCTATCAAGGAGTACAATTAAAAATGAAAAACGTTCTGATTACCGGTTTTACTGGACAAGTAGGCTCACAGCTTGCCGACTATCTTTTGAATGAAACAGATTACGACGTCGTTGGTATGATGCGTTGGCAGGAGCCGATGGATAACATTTATCAACTGACAGAAAAGATCAATGCTAAAGAGCGTGTTTCTGTTGAGTACGCTGACTTAAATGACTTTGCATCTCTTTATGAGCTAATCGATTCAAAGCGTCCTAATTTTATTTTTCATTTAGCAGCGCAGTCTTTTCCTAGGACTTCTTTTGATATCCCTATTGAGACTCTACAGACCAATATTATCGGTACGGCTAACTTACTTGAATGTGTTCGCAAGTTAAAAGCAGCAGACGGCTACAATCCCGTGGTACATGTTTGTTCATCTAGTGAAGTATATGGTCGAGCAAAAGTTGGTGAAGCTTTGAATGAGGAATCACAATTTCATGGCGCTAGCCCATATAGTATCAGTAAAATTGGAACAGACTACCTTGGTCAGTTTTACGGCGAAGCATATGGCATTAAGACCTTTGTGACGCGTATGGGGACTCATACAGGTCCGAGACGAAGTGATGTATTCTTTGAAAGTACTGTTGCAAAGCAAATTGCTCTTATCGAAGCAGGCTATCAAGAACCCAAATTAAAGCTTGGTAATCTTGCAAGTGTTAGAACATTCCAAGACGCTAGAGATGCAGTTAGAGCGTATTACCTCCTTGCTCTCGAGAGCGAAAAGGGCAACGTGCCTTGTGGTGAAGCATTCAATATTGCAGGTGAAGAGGCATTTAAGCTTCCTGAAGTTATTGAAATATTGTTAGGTTTTAGTACTCGTAATGATATAGAAGTTGTAACAGATACAGACCGTTTACGTCCTATTGATGCCGATTATCAGATGTTCGACAACACGAAGATAAGAAAGTTTATTGATTGGAAGCCGGAAATTGCTACATCAGATATGTTTAAAGATTTATTACAGCATTGGCGTGATGAAATCTCTTCTGGTCGTATTCCTCTAAATCGTTAGGAAAAAATATTAATGAAAGTTAGAAGCAAAGCACCTTTACGCCTTGGAATTGCCGGAGGGGGGACTGATGTGTCGCCCTACAGTGACACATATGGCGGATGCGTACTCAATGCGACAATTAATATGTATGCGTATGCATATATAGATGATGAAGTTGAAGGCAACAAAGTCTATTTTGAAGCTGTTGATTTAGGGATTAGTGAAGAGATAGACTTGAGTCAAAATGAGTTTGGGTTAGAAGGTAAACTCAAGCTTCACCGCGCTGTATATCTTCGTGTTATGAATGATTACTTCGGTGGAGAGCTAAAGCCATTGAGAATTATTACTCACTCAGACGCCCCTGCTGGCAGTGGTCTTGGTTCATCTTCAACTGTCGTTGTTTCAATGCTTCAAGGTCTTACTCATTTATACTCATTGCCTCTAGGTGAGTACGACTTAGCTCAGTTGGCCTTTAGTATCGAACGAGTCGATTGTTCTCTTTCCGGTGGAAAACAAGACCAGTATGCAGCGACGTTTGGTGGTTTTAACTTTATGGAGTTCTATGCTAACAATCATGTAGTGGTGAACCCATTGAGAATTCGCCGTTATATTGTGAATGAGCTTGAATCATCTTTAATACTCTATTTTACAGGAACATCTCGTGACTCTGCTAAAATTATAGATGACCAAATCAAGTCTTTAGAGGAGGACAAAGACTCTAAGCTTGAAGCTATGCATAGTGTGAAGCGATCTGCGTACAGAATTAAAGAGCATTTGTTGAAATCAGATATTGATGCGATGGCGGCTGATTTTCTTGATGCATGGGAAAGTAAGAAAAAAACATCATCTTCAATAATGAACCCTATGATCCAAGAGATTGAAAACGAAATCTTTAATATCGGTGCCAAGTCAATGAAAGTGTCTGGTGCAGGTGGTGGTGGCTTTATGATGATATTTGTTCAGCCAGAAAAGAAAAATATAGTAGAACGTAAGCTTGAGCAATTTGGTGGTCAAGTATTTAAATTCCAATTTGTCGAAGAGGGAGCATATTCGTGGACAATCTAGAATACATCCATAGCTATTTAAACAAGAGCATTTCAGTTAAACAAAAGTTAATTTCTTCAAATGAAGTATTAGCTCAAGTTTCTAAGGTTGCAGATTTAATTATCGAAGCATATCGTAATGGTAATAAAGTTATTATAGCAGGTAATGGTGGTAGTGCTGCTGATGCGCAACATATCGCCGCTGAATTTGTGAGTAGATTCTTTTTTGATCGCCCTGGTTTGCCAGCTTTAGCTTTAACAACGGATACATCTATGCTGACGGCAATTGGTAATGATTACGGGTTCGATAAACTTTTTGCTCGACAATTACAAGCACAGAGCCGAAGCGGAGATATCTTTATTGGAATTAGTACTTCAGGAAACTCTGAAAATATAATTAATGCTATGAACCTAACTAAAGATTTAGGTGTGACGAGCGTTGCATTGTGTGGCGAAAGCGGTGAGTTAAAGGATATGGTTGATTACTCTATTAATGTACCTTCTACCGTGACTCCTTACATACAAGAGTGTCATATATGTATCGGTCATATGATCTGTGCGATTGTTGAAGAAGTTATATTTAAAACGGAAGAGTAAGTTTATGCATGATGTAGTTATCTTAGCTGGAGGGTTTGGAACCCGCTTGAAAACAATTAGCGGCGAGTTACCTAAGCCAATGGTGGATATCTCTGGGCAACCATTTCTTTATCGACTTATGAAGTACTTAGAGGAACAAGGTGTAAGAAGAATCATTCTGTCACTCTCCTACAAAGCTAACTACATCATTGAGAAAGTGCAGAAAGATAATCCAGTTAGCTGTGACGTAGATTTTATAGTTGAAGATGAACCGCTTGGTACTGGCGGTGCTATAAAGCTTGCAGCCAGTAAAGTGAAAAGTGAACAGTTTATAGTTTTAAATGGTGATACGTATTGCGAGCTTGACTATAACGCGTTTATTAATAGTTCCAAAAATGTTCAATTGCTAATTTCTGGTGTAGAGGTCAATGACGTAAGTCGGTATGGAAGTCTCAAGCTAGATCATGATAATAACGTGTTAGCTATGGTTGAGAAAGGGCCTGGCGGGAACGGAATTATCAATAGTGGGATTTATCTTCTCGATAAAAATATTATCGAAAATTACTCAAGAAATAAGTTTTCATTTGAAACGGACTTTTTACCAGGCTTTAGTGGGGTATTTAAGGCTTATACAAGTAAACCATATTTTATTGATATAGGTATTCCTGAGGATTATCATGAAGCGTGCGAGAAATTTAAATGAAAATTGCCTTTCTAGATCGCGACGGTGTAATTAATAGAGAAGTTAATTATCTATACAGAGTAGAGGATTTTGAATTTACTGAAAACTGTATTTCAGGTATGAAGCGTTTGATTGATTATGGTTATCAAATCATTATTGTGACGAACCAAGCTGGTATTGCAAGAGGATATTATACCATTCATGACTACGAAGTTCTTACAAAGTGGTACCGTGAAGAATTATCTAAATATGGAATAGATATTTTGGATATCTTATATTGCCCTCACCATAAAGAAGGTTCTGTCGCTGAATTTAGTTTTGAGTGTCGTTGCAGAAAACCTAACACTGGCATGTTAGAATTGGCATCGACTAAATATAATTTTGATTTGAATGAATCTATAATGATTGGTGATAAAGAAAGCGATTTATTAGCTGGAATTAAATTTGGTTTGTCAAAAGTATACATGGTCGAAACTGGTCATGATATTGAACTAAAGCATTACAATAAATATAATATATACTCAAACTTACTCTCTATTCCATTATAAAAAGGTCTTGTTTTGAATCGAATTAAGCTGTTCTTTGTCAAATGTTATCACACTAGAGTCGGAAGACGGGGATGGGGGCTGTTTGTTAAACTAGTGAATTCATATTACTTTAGGCGATTATTAAAAAAAGCACTTAATATCGTAGAGAAACTGCCTGAAGACACAACGGTACTGCCTAAAATAATTAAGTCTCACTCTAAAAAAAATGCATTAGTAGTAATGCCATTTTATGGCTCTGACGCTGTTGGTAAAAATTGCGACTCTAAAATAAGAGCCTTGAAGAAATTAGGCTATTCAATACATACTGTGATTTATAATGATTCTCCTTGGGATTCAAATAATGACTTATGGGATTATACTTATAATTTAAAAGCTATAGGTGGTAAATTTGGTCAACTTAAGCGAGATGTTAACCAACAAGTAATCGTAGATGGTAACGGTATTGATGATTGGGTCGATGACAGAGCAATGCAGTTTGTGGGCGCACTCTCTGCTACTAATCAATTTGATGTTGCGATGATCAATTATGTTTTCCTTTCTAAACTTTCAACTGCGGTAAATAAAGACGCAGTTATTATGTTAGATACGCATGATGTATTCGCAAACCGAAATTCCCGAATGAGTAATATAGGTGTTGCTGAAGATAAATTCTATTTTTCGACTTCACAAAGTGAAGAATCAATTGGGCTTTCTCGATCTGATTACATTATAGCGATTCAAGAGGCTGAGGGGGAGTACTTCCGAGACACAACATCTTCAAACGTGATTGTGCAACCCCCAATGATACCAAAGAACTTCTTAGATTATGCGCCTCAAGGAGGTTCTCAGCTTGTTGTTGGCTTTATGGCGTCAGGACATTACCCGAATGTTGTTGCGATAAAGAATCTGATAGAGAGCTTATCTAGAAGGGAGCACAATATAAGATTGAATGTGACGGGCACTATATGTGGTGCTTTAGATGAACTAGAGTTACCAAAATTTGTAAAAGTCTTGGGATTTTGCGAGAGTTTGGAAGAATTTTATGCATCATGTGATCTCATAGTAAACCCAGATGAATTGTTGTCTGGGATGAAAGTTAAATGCTTAGAGGCGTTATCTTTTGGCGCACCCTTAGTGTCAACTAAAGCGGGTATGGAAGGTATCCAAACTTCAAAAAGCTATCAGCAACTAGAGTCGGCAGATGAGTGTGCTGAATTCATAGCCCTACTAGATAAAAGTAGTCTGGCCTCTATGGCAAAAGACAGCCAAAGAGTTTTTGACGCATTCAATGATAGATACGACCTTGAGTCAACATTAAAGGCACTTCTTAAGAGTTATGAATAATATGGAATATAAAATATCAGTGATTCTTCCCGTTTATGCAGGAGAAGATACATTACCTCAGTGTTTAGACAGTGTCTTAGCTCAAAGTCATCAAAACCTTGAAGTTATTATTGTGAATGATGGGAGTCCAGATTCCTGCCATGAAATTATTGACGATTATGCTGGTGCGGATAATCGTGTTATAGCTATTCACAAAGAAAATGCTGGCTATGGAGCGGCAATTAACTCTGGGTTAAGTATTGCTACCGGAGACTTTATTGCAATTGTCGAGACTGATGATTGGATTGAGTTAGACATGTTCGAGCGCCTTGTAGAAGCTTATCAACTTGTACCTAATCCTATCGTTAAAGCTACCTTTAATCGCATACAAAATGATGGAGTTTTGAACACTCAATCTCTTAAGCACTTAACTCATTTCGATGAAAATAATATTGGTCGAGTAGTGCCAAGTGAATCTGTAGAGTTATTCCTTTTAGAATCTTCTATTTGGACTGGATTATATAAGCGCGACTTTTTAGAAGATAATTTAATAAGATTTTATGAAAGTCCAGGGGCATCTTACCAAGATATGCCATTTAAGTTTATCGCCTATTCTATTGCCGATGAAATAACACTTCTGGATGTTCCAGTATATAACTATCGTGTTTTAAATGAAGGTTCGTCAAGTGCGAGTTCTGATAAGGCTCTAATTTCATTTGGTAATTATGACGTAATTAAAAGGTTCCTAGTAGAAAGTGATCGCTTTCCTACTTTCGTACAGGCTTTCTATTTTCATCATATGTTTGATTTGGTCTTCCATGCTTCGCGACTCAAGGATCAAGGTCTGAAGCAATATTTGGCCAAGGCGAATTCAGTTTTCGATGAGGCTAAATTAGACGGCTTTGACGTTGATAACGCATCGTTTTCTCCAGATACCAACGACTATTATTATAATCACGTGTTACCTCTGTATAAGAGCCTCATATCAGAAAAAACTGTTGCTGTTAAACAAAAGAGAGCTTCAATACGACGTAAATTAGTCGAGAAGGCACGTTTGATATGTAATAAACTTATTGTTGACCCGGTTGTTGCTACCTTGAGTTCATCATTAAACTCCGCTATCACGAAGAATTCTGGTAAGTTGGTATCGCGTATCAACGAACTTGAACATGGCCACCTTTCAACAGAAATAGACAGGGTTTCTGATCTCATTTCACAGCGAGATCTTTACGATAGTAAGAGGTCTGACGCTAGCGTTACTTTGATGGTCGCACCAACAAATCAGTTTCACTACTATATTCGAGCTAACGAGAAGCGAATTTCGATACTCAGAGACGAATTTAGAGAGGGGCTCGATGAGTTTAGTCTTCTTAATGAAAGAAAGCTGTTTGGGCTTTACGAAATATTACCTTACTTTGAACATCAAGGCTTGGAGCTCAAGCTCCCTCTCTCAACGACTTTGTTTACCGATGAAGATAGGCTTATTCTTTCTAACCTCGAAGTTATTATGAATAAGCAAGAGCTTGACTATGCTCATTTAGATCTAGCCGAATTACCAATAACGTTGGCTACGAATTATTTTAAGTCAGGTATTAAGTATCTTCCTGACTCAATTCCAGAGACATTTAAAGGTAAGTTGGCTTTGGACTGTGGGGCATGGGTAGGTGATACAGCTATTATGTTTGCAAGCTTTGGTTTTGAAAAGGTCGTTGCAATTGAGCCAATGCTTGATAACTATAATTGTCTAAAAAGGAACCTTGAACGAAATAAGCAATATTTGGGGGATGTTATTGAACCTCGTAATATTGCTGTCGGCGAGACAGTAGAAACTCTTTCAATGAGAAAGGTTGGTGATGATGGTGTCGGTTCGTGTATTGTTGAAGGTGGCTCTGAAGGCAGTATTAAGGTCGACTCAGTTAGTATTGATGCACTTGTTAGCTCTGAATACGAAAATGGTGATGTTGGTTTAATTAAGTTTGATGTAGAAGGTTTTGAATTAAATGCCCTTAAAGGGGCTGAGGCTACTATTAGGAAAAATAAACCTGTATTACTGATATCTGTCTATCACCTCTGGCTTCAGCCAGAGCAAATATTTGATTGTAAGAGATTCGTAAAGGAATTGGACTTAGACTATCAATTTAAGCTGGTTCACCTACAGCCAGAAAAAGATTTAATCTACGAATACATGTTAGTTTGTTGGTAGTGAATTAGGTATGACATTAAGGGAGAACTAAGGTTCTCCCTTAACTCTATTTTTACTTCAAGTGTTATCTGGTTAACTTTAATTAGTGTTTTTTATGGCGAGTTATGAGTAAAAAGATCGTTTATGTAATAAATGTTGACTGGTATTTCCGCCTTCATTGGCTAGAGCGAGCAGAGTATTTTAAGTCATTAGGTTTTGATATACATATTGTTAGTAGTTTTTCAAATGATGTTATCAAGAACGAATTGGTTTCTAAAGGCTTCACTTGCCATCAATTATCTGTCAAAAGAAAAAGTGTAAATTTTTTTCGAGAGATCGCTAGTAGTTATAGCCTTAAAAAAATAATAGATGGTATTGAACCTGACTTAATACATTGTGTAACAATCAAGCCTAATATATATACTGGCTTACTAAATAGGTTTTTTTACCAAAAACCAATTGTTTACAGTGTTACTGGCTTAGGGGCTGTGTTTAGTTCTAATGCTATGAAGTTTAAATTATTAAAACTTATAATTGCTAACCTCTATCGCTTTATATCCTCCTCAAGCTCTCGCTTTGTTTTTGAGAATAACGAAGACTTTGAGTTATTTGGTGAGCTCGGTATTTTAAAATATCATAATGGTCGCGTGATCAAGGGGGCTGGAATTGATTTGGCTCGTTTTTCCCCTTCATTAGCTCCCTTAAATAAAAACGTTTTATTTGGTGCAAGACTTTTAAAAGAAAAGGGATTGGAGTCTCTAGTTTTAGCAAAGCGTGAGCTAGAAAAGCAAGGATTGAGTTTTACGCTTAACATTGCTGGGATTATTGATGATGATGTTTCTTCTGCTATTCCTCTTAGCCAAGTGAAGGCTTGGGCAAGTTCCCGAGATATCAACTGGTTAGGTAACGTGCAAGATATGCCTAAGCTAATAAAAGAAAACGATATAGTGTGTTTGCCAACTACATATGGTGAAGGTGTTCCTCGTATCTTGATCGAGGCAGCTTCTTGCCAAAGAGCGATAATCACAACCGATGTCGTTGGTTGTCGTGATATCGTATCTCATAATGTCAACGGCTTGCTGGCGCAACCTGGAGACGTAGTTTCACTTGTTAACTGTTTGCGAGCGTTGCTTGAGGATGATGAGAAAACTCTTGAATTTGGTGTTAAAGGGCGTAAGAAAGTTGAAGAAGAGTTTTCTCAAGAAATGGTATTTGAAAAAACTCTCAAAGTTTACGATGAGCTTGGTGCTATACTTTAATATTGGGTTTATATCCAGTTGGAGCATCTAATAGAATCCTCACAATACATTCTTCGTCAAAATCATGACAACAACCATCGAGTTGTTCTAAAAGTGTCTGCATGTCACTCCAGCTCAACATCTGTTCTCTGGCGGTCATGATTTTCTCATGACCTGTCCCTTCAACGTTATCGCCAATCAATAACTCTTCATATAGCTTTTCGCCGGGCCTTAACCCTGTAAACTGGATTTCAATGTCACCGTCAACCATGCTTGGTGTTTTCTCCCGCAGACCCATCAGCTGGATCATGCGCTTGGCCAAGTCTAGAATTTTTACGGGCTCGCCCATGTCGAGCACAAATACCTGGCCGTTGTGACCAATCGCACTGGCTTGGATCACAAGCTGGGCCGCCTCGGGGATCAACATAAAGTAGCGGGTAATATCTGGGTGTGTCACTGTTACTGGGCCGCCGGCACGAATTTGTGATTTAAATAAAGGCACGACAGAGCCGGACGACCCTAACACATTGCCGAAACGCACCATGGTAAACGTCGTATTGCTTTGTCTATCAGCTAGAGCTTGGAGCACGAGCTCTGCAAGGCGTTTACTGGCGCCCATAATATTGGTGGGTCGTACCGCTTTATCCGTTGAAATAAGCGTAAAGCTTTCTACTTGATTCGCGATGGCTGCGTTGGCGCATGCCAGGGTGCCAAACACGTTGTTGCGTATGCCTTCGACGATATTATCTTCAACTAAAGGCACATGTTTATAGGCTGCGGTATGATAAACCGTATTTATATCATGAGTAGCCATCAACTTATCGAGACGGTTCTCTTTTTGCACCGACCCTAGTGCAGCGACAAGTTGTATATCAAGAGCTAAATTGATACACATTTTTGACAGCGTCTGATGGGCGCGGTAAAGGTTATATTCGTTTAGCTCAAAAAGGACTAGCTTGGTAGGTTTTAGCTTTAGCGCTTGCTGGCATATTTCTAGACCAATTGAGCCACCGGCTCCGGTCACTAACACATTTTTATTGGTGATCTGTTTGGCCAACAGAGCAGGGTCGGGCTCAACCGGTGCGCGGCCTAATAGATCAGCAATGTCGAGATCTTTAATGTCACTCACAGTGCCTTTGCCAGCAGCAATGTCTTCAACGGAAGGGACGGACTGAATCTCAATCGGCCAATGGGCAAGCTTTTCAAGTAATCGTAGCCGCTCACCTTTAGTCACATTATTAATCGCGAGTAGCAGCTTAACGGGCTGATAGAGCGACCGCAGTCCATCAAATTCTGATGGATGATATACTCGAATGCCGTACATGATCTGGCCTACTTTCGCGCTATCATCATCGAGGATTGCTGCAGGATGATACTCATTACCCTGGATCAGCGCGTAGGCGAGATCACGCCCTGTTGCTCCGGCACCGTAAATAAACACGTTGGGCTTATTGCGTTTGTAATATTGCTCATAAAGTGTACGAAATAAAATTCGTGGCCCGCCTAGTGTAAGAATGGCAATGCCGGCGTATATAAAGGGAACGCTGCGCGGGATAAAAGACCTAAAAAAGAAACCACTTAGCGCTAAAGTGATTGCCGATATGCCCACGGCAAGAAAAATGTGACCAATGGCAGGCAAGGTCATGTACCTTAATACAGCCCGGTACATGCCGAGCCTGATAAAGCAAAACACAGTGGCGAGGATCGTGGCGAAAAAAGAGGCGGCCTCTTCGATACCAAACTCAAACGTGGTGGTGCCGAGGCGAAACACAATTGCAAGATAAATAGAAAGCACCACCGCAACCATATCATAAGATGCCGTAATTAGGCGTTTTTTGCCGCGGCTGGCATTGAGAAGTGGCTTAATAGGCGTGAACATTAGCGACCATTTGATTAATTGATTTGATGAAAGGATGTTACTTGTCACCAATTTAGTTGACTTCACAGGCAATTACGAGAAATTGACGATTGATTTTACCCGAAGAGCCGACAACAATGGTACTAAATTTGCAATGTTGTATGTGAGACGTTTCACAGATGAGTTTGTTACTTACCGGAAGTTCGGGGTTTGTGGGTCAAGCGGTGGTTAATTTAGCGACAGAACGTTGTCTCAACGTGCGAGAAGTGGTGCGCACCAAAGCAGACGCCCAGCGAGCAAATCAGCGTGAGACGCAAACGTCTCGATTTTGGGTGGATGCCATCAATGGCGATACGGACTGGAAGGGCGCCTTTGAAGGAATCGATTGTGTGATTCACTGCGCCGCGCGCGTGCATCACATGCATGAAACCGAGGCTGACGCACTGGCAGCGTACCGTTCAATTAACACCGAAGGGACTCGGCACTTGGCACAACAAGCCGCGGCTGCCGGTGTGAAACGGTTTGTGTTTATTAGCTCGATAAAAGTGAATGGCGAAGCGACCCCCCCTAATCAGCCGTTTTATGCCAACGATAAGCCTAACCCACAAGATCCGTATGGTATCAGCAAATATGAGGCCGAGCAGGCGCTGTTTGAAATTGCTCAGCAAACCGGGTTAGACGTAGTGGTGATCCGTCCGCCACTGGTATATGGGCCCGGCGTAAAAGCCAACTTTCTCACCATGATGAAATGGACCAAACGACGTATACCCTTACCCTTGGGTGCCATTCATAATCGACGAAGTATGGTTTACCTTGATAATCTTGCCGATCTGATCCTAACGTGTTGTATCCACCCTAATGCAGCCGGGCACGTATTCTTAGCCTCCGATAATGACGATGTCTCGACAACTCGGTTACTAAAAACCGTCGCGCAAGCAATGCGCCGACGTGCCTATTTACTGCCGATTCCCGCGTGCTTACTGACTCGTATAGCTCAATTACTCAATAAACCGCAGTTGTCGCAGCGTTTATGTGGTGACTTGCAAGTGGATATTCATAAAACCATGGGCCAACTTAACTGGCAACCGCGTTATAGCGTAGAGCAAGGGATCGCAAAAACCGTGAGTGACTATCTTGCAAAAAAACCTTATCTCACAAAAAAACCTTAACCAAGCCAACATCCACCACACCTAAGACAAGGCATTGTTCGTGATACGTTTACTCGATTTTATTTTTGCATTCGCCGGCCTACTGCTACTGTGGCCTATCATTATCGTGATCGCTGTTTTTGGATACTTTGATACCGGGGCGCCTATTTTTAGGCAAACCCGCGTTGGGAGAAATCAGCAGCCGTTCACATTAGTTAAATTTCGTACCATGCCGATACACACGCGGTCTATGGCAACTCACTTGGTCAGTGCAAGCGATGTGACCCGTCTAGGGCGTTTTCTACGCAGAACGAAGCTGGATGAATTGCCGCAGCTTATCAATGTGCTGCGTGGCGAGATGAGCTTGGTTGGCCCGCGTCCATGTTTGTTTAATCAAACCGAGTTGATTGAAGCACGAGAGCAACGGGGGATTTTTGATGTCAGGCCGGGGATCACCGGCCTGGCTCAGATTAATGGTATTGATATGTCAGATCCTACCAAACTCGCCCAATGGGATCACGACATGCTCGCAACCTTGTCATTAAAGCAGTATTTTCTCTACATCATCGCAACGGTGCTGGGCAAAGGGACGGGAGACCGTACCAGCTAAGTATTAGCGTTATTCTGTTCACTATTGGGTGAGATCGCCATACTTGCAAAAATCACCACTCCGAGTGAAAAAAACAAGATCCCAGAGTGGTGATTGATGTAGTGTTGCGTCAACATACAACCTGCAACAAGTATCAGGTGACAACGTAATAATACGATAGCGAGTTGATTTTCTGGGCTACCGTTTCTTTTGCCTTTTCTCGTTACTATCCAGGGTGCTGAGAGCATGAAAATTAGCGTGCCAAAACCGATTAAGCCTTTGACTTGTAACTCTTCTAAAAACTGGTTATGCGCGCGGCTGGAGCCTACTATAACGGCGTCCGAATAACCTTGTTCAACCAATCTCTGTTTTGCCGCCATGATGTTCGTATAACCCGCCCCTGTGATAGGGTTTTCGGCTGCTATCAAAAGCGCTGCTTTCCATAACTCGAGCCTGATTCCTGAAGAGCTACCGACACGCGGCGTTGGCAGCGTGGCAGATCCTATATTCGCCTCTGTTGATTGACTTTTGTCTTGAGGTGACGATGCTTTTGGTTGACTAACAGGTGGTTGACTAACAGGTGGTTGACTAACAGGTGGTTGACTAACAGGTGGTTGACTAACAGGTTCCGGGTGCATTGGCGTTTCGGTCACTTGCTCGTATCTTGCCAAATCCGATAAGACCAAGCCAGCGCGGTTTAACGCGGGCACGAGGGCGGTGGCTATAATGAGGGCAATACTGGCTCCCATGGCGACATAATCGCGGCGCGAGAAAACCTTGCGATAATAAACTAGCGCCCACAAGGCGACAAAGGGCGTAATCACCCATGAGCCACGGCCGCCACTAAGTAGTATGGCGATAAAGCCTAGGGTGATGCCTAGAAAGGCGATGGCCTTTAAGGTCGGTAACCTTCGTTGGCAACTATAGATATAGGCAAAAATGCTAAAAACGCTTAAGCCGGCCGCCATGCCTGCAACTTGGATCGGCATAAACCCGCCGGTCGAAAGCGCGCGAATATCGAGTATGTAATGCTGATACAGTGCGATGCTTCCCGCTACAGACGCCCCTATACCACAGCCATAAAAAACGGCTTTCAGCGAGGGGGGATACGTTAAGAGCAACGCAAAAATCAAAATGGCTAATAGCACACGGCTAGGCATATCCAGTTGCGTATAATGCCCGCCCGGCAGGGCAAAGGCGAGTGTGACCACAAAGTAGAGCACCAATGAGCCACTAATCAGCATGGCGGGGCGTGTTTTTAGCGCCTGCCACGTACTCGGCAACATGATCAGAGCGGTGACCGCCAGCAAAATGCCCACATATTTGTAAGACTCTGGCGTGATAAGCAAGGTGGCGAAGTAAGCCAAACACAACAAGCTGGTGAGCTGGCGACGAGAAGTGAGTAACAAGGTGTTTTCCTTTGTCTTATATCTGTTTTCATGAATAGCATGATTCGAGAATGCCAGAGGATTATACATATCTTGGTGGAGCGTGCACTTGTTGATTACCTCAGCAAGGATGAGTTAAACGGCTGTGGTGTGTGAAAAGGCGGATGCTCAAAAGATGAACTGGAGAGCGGATTCGCGGAGTTTTTGCTCTTGGTAGGCTCGTTAATCTGTTACACTATTGGTACTGTATATCAATGATAATTCAATGTATTGAGAGCGAGAATGGAAAAAAAAGAACACATTATAGTGGGCGACCATGAGCATGTTTTCATTAAACTTTATATTGATGTATTGATTAACAAATGTCTCGTGCCTCCAAGAAAGCTTCTTCTTGTATCACCATCTTGTGGTGAATCACGTGAACCGCTCCTAGACGTCGATGTTGTTTCATATCAGCATTGTGATACAAAAATATTGAATGATTGTTGTTCAGTGACGGCTATTTCACTCAATACAAAGAATGCGTCAGTATTAAAAAAATTGATTGTAGAAAATCATGCGGCTGAAAAAATAGCAATTCATTTAACTGACGATGAAGTTGCTAGATGGATTAATGTTAAAAACAAACATGGAGAATTAGTAGTCGCTAGCGAAGCACTTTTTGATGAAGATTGCCTTTTTGTTATCAATAATGTGAATACGTTGATTGCGCCAGAACCCTACTTCAAAGAAAAAATGGATCATTTGCTCCCAGATAAAACGTATAGATATGTTGATGCTAGAGATCCATTTAAATCGTTGCCGTCAAGAGAATGGGAGATGTTTAAATCTCTTCACCAATCTGAGAGTATAACGGTGCGTGAGAATAACATATGTATAGGTGCAAAAAGAGGTGTCTTTTCGTTAATCGATATTCTTAAAATGATTAGCGCCTTCAAAAAAGAGGGGCTGGTACCTAAGAATAAAATCACACTGTTCACTTACAAAAAGAAGAAGCACTTGAGAGTGATCATTGACCTCTATCTAGGTATGTTGCGTCACATTTATAAATGTAATGTCGATATCGCTTATCCTATTGCTACAACGCCGATAGCGTATAACGCAATCCTTGCGTCATGCCACTATCTCATATTACAGGGGCGAGGAAGCATGTCATCAGCAAGAAGTTACTTGAACTTAGGTAACGGAGTTGTTTGTGTAGAAGCCAACTCGGCAAACGAGAAAGAGCTTAAGTTTGCCGAAGGCGTTGATGTAATAAGTTATAAAACGTGGCACGACTTAGCGTTAGCGATTAAAAACAACAGTATTGATGCGGCAAAGAACCAAGCGATCATTAACCAAGCGTTTAATCGTAAGTATGCGGTGTTGAGGGAGTTTTATTCAGGTTAGGGAGTCAAGATCCTCATGGAGGCAGACAGTATCGATGCGTTCAAAATGAATGTTCATTTTGACTGCAGAGGGTGGGGTATACTCGCGGTTGAGACAACATATTTACACGAGTAAATGATTTGGTTGGATAGGATTAGCACCTTACCTTGAGTACAGTGAACCTCATAGAAAAAGGCTCTAAGGGATAAACAGAAGCTACGAAATGTAATATACTTGCCACCATACTTTTCGATTAGATTGTAAACGTTATGCTAAACAACAAATCAGTCCTCATCACCGGCGGCACCGGATCGTTCGGTAAGCAGTTCATCCAGACCATTCTTGTTCGCTACCCTGACGTAAAAAAAATCATTATCTATTCGCGTGACGAGCTAAAGCAATTTGAGCTCAAACAGCTGTATCCGCAAAGTGAGTACCCACAACTACGCTTTTTCATCGGTGATGTGCGCGACAGAGAGCGCATGGTGCAAGCGTGTGAAGAGGTGGATGTGATCATCCACGCGGCGGCGATCAAGCAGGTTGATACGGCGGAGTACAATCCAACGGAATGTATTCGCACCAACATTGATGGCGCGGAGAACGTGATTAATGCGGCATTGAAATGTGGAGTGAACAATGTCGTTGCACTTTCCACTGACAAAGCCTGTGCGCCGATAAACCTCTATGGTGCGACCAAGCTTGCATCAGACAAGCTATTTACGGCGGCAAACAACATTAAAGGCTCCCGTGACCTGAAGTTCAGTGTGGTGCGCTATGGCAACGTCATGGGCTCTCGCGGCTCAGTGATCC